>NZ_JBIRXG010000048.1:0-35419 GCF_044388685.1 Streptomyces sp. NPDC020192
CACTCTCCCCCCCCCCCCCGCTCGCCCTCGCTGGGTCCCGGGCCCCCCCCCCCCCCGGGGGGGGGGGGGGGGGGGCCCCCCCCCCCCGGGGGGGGGGGCCCCCCCCCGCCACCGTGATACGGGCCGGGGCCTGCTCAGTCCTCGCCGAGGTCGGGGCGGCCGTTCTCGTCGAGCTCGACGTCCTCCTTCGGGTCGTGCTCGTCGCCGGGCGTGGACACGGTGGCGCGGTGCTGTCCGGGGGCCAGGGTGCGGCAGGCGGCGTGGGCCGTGCCGTAGGCGGCGACCAGGGCGACAGAGGCCACGGCGAGGGCCGCTGCGGTGCGCGAGGTGAGGTTCATGCCCTGGAAACCCTCGCGCGTACGGCACGGTCACCGCTCTGCGTCCGAACGGGCGTGCCGTATCACGCAGTTGGCCGGTTCGCGGGCGGCGCCGCCGTGCTCGCGCGTGGCACCAGCCGGGTCGACAGCTCGGTACGGGTGCCCTCCGGGCGCTCGCCGTGCATCATCCGCACCAGCAGCCGGAGCCCGGTCGCGGCCATCTCTCCGAGCGGCTGGCGTACGGTGGTCAGGCCCGGCGCGACCCAGCGGGCCTCGGGCAGGTCGTCGAAGCCCACGACGCTCAGGTCGTCCGGTACCCTCAACTCCCGTTCCGCGAGCGCCGCGTACACCCCGAGGGCCATCCGGTCCGAGCACACGAACACCGCGGTCGGCGGCTCGGGCAGGTCCAGCAGGTCGTGGGTGCGCAGCCGGGCGGCGGCCTCGTCGAAACCGGCGTACCGCACGTACTCGGCGCGGTGGCGCACCCCGGCCGAGGCGAGCGCGGAGCGGTACCCGGCCACCCGGGCGTTGCCGGCCATCGTGCGCCGGTGCCCGGCGATCACCGCGATCCGCCGGTGGCCGAGGCCCAGCAGATGCTCGGTCGCGCTCACCCCGCCCTGCCAGTTGGCCGCGCCGACCGACACGACGCCGGCCGGCGGCTCGTGTGCGGGGTCGATCAGTACGTAGGGGATGTGGTGGTGGTCCAGCCACGCGTACTGCGACGGGGACAGCTCCGCCAGGTTGAACAGCACCCCCGAGGAACCGCGCGCGGTCAGCTTGTCCAGCCAGCCGCGCTCGGGCCGGCCGTCCCGGGCCCGGTTCGGGCCGGCCGAGACCACCACCTCCAGGCCCGCCTCGTGCGCCGCCGCCTCGACCCCGTGCAGCACCGCGCCCGTCCAGGAGCTCTCCAGCGAGTGCACCACCAGGTCGACCAGGTCCGGCGCCTTCGCCGCGTCGAAGCGGGGCCGGCGTACATAGCCGAGCCGGTCCAGTGCCTCGGTGACCCGGCGGCGGGTCTCCGGCGCCACGTCCTCGCGGCCGTTGACCACCTTCGACGCGGTGGGCACCGACACCCCCGCCTCGCGTGCCACCACCGCCAGCGTCGGGCCGGCCGTCACGCTCGCACTCTCCGCACGGACCACAGGAAACCGCCTCTCCGGCCCGCCTTTGGGCCTCGAAAGTTGCGACAACGCTGCTTCCGCGGCCGGCTGGCGGACCACGCAGAAAGCGCTTCCTACGATAGGTGCGGGTCAACACGGCGTGAAGACATGGGAATTCGCTGGATGGCGCCGGTCGGAGCTTTCGAAACTCCGAACAGCTCGGATCGGCGGAGGTGAGGTCAGTCCGGGGCGCAGTCGAGCCGGAAGCCGGTGAAGTCCGCCGTGAAGGAGGCGCCGACGAGGTCCACCGCGTGGATCGCGGCCATCGCGCCGGTGAAGCGCAGCCGGGAACCGTGGTCGTCGGAGAGCCGGGTGAAGTCCAGCGCCGGACCGACGGAGCGGCGGGTGCCGTGGTGTGCGTACCAGAACCGGGCCGCACCGCGCTCGACGCCGACCCCCAGGGTGAGCGGGCCGCTCGCGTCGACGTCCATCACCGTCACTCGGCGCGTCTCGTCCTCGTCCCGCACCGTCAGCGCGAGCACGCTCCGCCCGCCCCCCTGCCACTGCTGCCCGCACTGCTCCTCACCCTCGGGCTCCGCCCAGGTCAGGTCCAGGGCGAAATAGGCCGCGGTGTTGTACCAGAGCAGCAGCCCCGCCGCCTGCGTGAACGTCGACGGCCGCGCCTCGACGCTCACCCGCGCCTCGGCCCGGTGCTCGGTGATCCGCCGCGCGAGCAGACTCTGCGCCCACAACGAGTCGGGGCCGTGCCGGCCCCGCAGCCGGATCCAGCCGGGCCGGCTGGTCAGATCGATCCAGGACGGATCGACGGGCGACCGCAACGTGTACCAGGAGGGCTCCGACCGACCGGGCGCGAGGGAGTCTCGGAAGAGGGCCGGTCGACCGGGCGTCAACATGGCCCCGGTGGTGGCCGACTCGGGCTCCGGACCGTTCCCGGTGGGCTGTGGCCACGCGGTGGTGGTCTTCGACTCCGGGTCCTCCCCGGCGGGCTCCGGCCGACCGGGGGCGAGGGGATCTCCGGCGGGCCGGGGCCGGCCCGGGGGTAGCACGCCTGCGGTGGTGGCCGACTTCGGCTCCGGGCCGCCCCCGGCGGACTTCGGCGGGCCCGGCGCCAGGGCGTCCGCGGTGGTGGACTCCGGGTCCGGGCCGTCCCCGGAAGACTTCGACCCGCCCGGCGCCATGACGCCCCCGGAGGGCGCCGATCTGCCCGGCGTCGGGGTGTCGCCGGGGGTGGCCCGTTCCGGCTCTTGGTCGTCTGTGGGGTCGGGTTGGCTCGGTGTGGGGGTGTTTCCGGTGGGCGTCGAGTTGTCCGGTGTGGAGGTGTCGCCGGGGGTGGCCGGTTTCGGGTCTCGGCCGTCCCTGGAAGGTCCTGGTCGGCCCGGCGCGAGAGGGTTCCCGGAGTGAGCCGGGTCCCGCTCCCGGCCGTCTCCCGAGGGTTCCGGTCGGCCTGGCGCCGGGGCCGGCTCGAAGTCGGCCGGTTCCGGTTCACCGGCGTCCTGGCCGTCGCCCCCTCGTGGTACGGCCACTCTGATCGCCGGTCGGCAGTCGCCGTGCCGTAGTCGGGGCCAGTCGTTCTCGTCCCAGGTCACTGCCTGGATCGCGGTCTCGCGGCCGAGGGGGCAGCGGGGGCCGGTCGGAGTGGGGAGGGGGCGCGCGGTGAGGTGGCCCAGATACCACTCGTCATCCGGGGTGTGCACCAACTCCGCGTGGCCCGCCTTCTGCAGGGGCCAGGACGGGTCGTCCCGGGAGGTCAGGAGCGGGCGTGCGTCCAGCTCGTAGGGGCCGGTCAGGTGGCGGGAGCGGGCCACGCGTACGCCGTGCTCGAAGCCCGTGCCGCCCTCGGCCAGCAGCAGGACGTACCAGCCGTTCCGTTTCAGGAGTTTCGGGCCCTCGATCAGGCGGTCGTGCTGGAGCAGGAGGCGGGTGCCGCCGACGGGGGTGAGTGTCGACGGGTTCAGTTCGGTGGCGACGATGCCGCAGAAGCGCCGGCCGCCGGGGCGGTGGTCGTTCTGGAGGTTGAGGAGCCACAGCCGGCCCTCCTCGTGGAACAGGGCCGGGTCGAAGCCGTGGCTCGGGACGCGGCGCGGGGCCGTCCACGGGCCGGCGACGTCGGGGGCCGTACAGACGTGGACGTCCAGGTCGAAGTACGGCGTGCCGACCGAGCGCACCACCGCGTACGTCACCCAGAACCGCGTGCCGTCCCAGCTCAGCGAGGGCGCCCAGATCCCGCCCGAGTCCGGCACCCCGGCCAGCGAGCCGCCCGGGGCCGCGCCCTCGACATGGCCGGCGTACTCCCAGCGGGCCAGGTCGCGGGAGCGGTGGATGGGGATCGTCGGGAACCACTCGAAGGAGCTGGTCGCCAGGTAGTACCAGTCCCCGGCGCGGACCAGGGAGGGATCCGGGGCGAAGCCGCGGATCACCGGGTTCACCAACTCGGCCACGGGGCCGCTCACTTGAGGGCGCCCAGTGTCACCCCGCTGCGCCAGTAGCGACGCATCGCGACCATCATGACCGCCATCGGGACGATGGAGAGCAGCGCACCGGTCAGCACGAGCCCCGTCAGGTCGACACCGGACTCCATGCGGGTGCCGGACCAGTTGTACAGGCCGAGGTTGAGGGTCCAGTTCTCCTTGCCGCGCAACACGGTCAGCGGGAGAAAGAACGCGTTCCACGTGTTGACGAAGGCCAGCAGGAAGACCGTCGCGCCGCCCGTCGTCATCATCCGCAGCACGATGCTGAAGAAGATGCGCAGCTCCCCGGCGCCGTCGAGGCGGGCCGCCTCCAGCAGCTCGTACGGGATCGTGGCCTCGGTGTACACCTTGGCCAGATACACGCTGAACGGGTTGATCAGGCAGGGGATCAGCATGGCCCAGGGCGTGTCCACCAGGCCGATCGAGGAGAACAGCAGATACAGCGGGAGCGTCAGCAGCGCGATCGGGATCAGGAACGAGCCCACCACGCACGCGAAGATCACGTTACGGCCCGGGAAGTCGAAGCGGGCCAGACCGTAGCCCGCGGCGAGCGCGACCAGGGTGCCGCCGAGGGAGCCGACACCGGCGTACAGCAGCGAGTTGGCCGTCCAGCGCAGGAAGATGCCGTCCTGGTAGGTGAACACCTGGTGCAGGTTGTCCCACAGGTGCCAGCCGGAGAACCACAGGCCGTTGCTCTGGTACAGCGCCGTACGGTCCTTGGTCGCGCTGACCAGCAGCCACCACACCGGGAAGAGGCTGTAGGCACTGGCCAGGGTCAGCCCGACGAGCAGGAAGCGCTGGCCACCCCGCCCGCGGGAGGCGGCGTCCGGGCGGGACAGGCGCCGGACGCCACGGGCGGGGGGCCGCTCGGTGGGGGCTTCGGTGACCGCCATCAGTCGGCCTCCTTCGAGGTGAACCGGTAGAAGAGGAAGGAGGCCACGCCCAGGATCAGGGCGAGCAGCACCGACAGGGCCGCGGCGTAGTGGTAGTTGCCGGAGTTGAACGCCTGGTTGTAGATGATCATGATCGGGGTGAAGCTGTCGCTGACCGTCTGCGGGGTGACGTTCCGGAACAGCGCGGGCTCGTTGAAGATCTGCAGCATCTGGATGACCGACAGCAGCCCGGTCAGGACCAGCGCCCCGCGCACGTACGGCACCTTGATGCTGCGGGCGATCCGGATCTCCGAGGCGCCGTCCAGCCGGGCCGCCTCGAACAGCTCGCGGGGCACGCCCTGCAGCGCCGAGTAGATGATCACCATGTTGTAGCCGATGCCGTGCCAGGTCAGCAGGTTGCCGATGGACGGCCACACCATCGACGGCGCGAAGAAGTTCCAGTGGAAGCCGAAGACCGTGCCGAGCGGGGTCAGCGGGCCGACGTCCGGGCTGTAGAGGTTGACCCACATGATCGCCGCGACCACGCCCGGGATCATGTACGGCACCAGCAGCAGGATCCGGAACCGGCCCGCCACCCGCGAGGTGAGCGCGTCCAGGCACAGCGCCAGCACCAGGCTGACGAACAGCATCACCGGGATCTGCACACAGGCGAACAGCACCACCCGCAGGATGGAGTTCAGGAACGCCGAGTCGGTCAGACCCTGGGTGTAGTTGTGGAGGCCGGCGAACTCGGTGGTCGAGCCGCCGAGTCCGAGCCCGGACTGGTGCTCGCGGTACAGCGACTCGTGGACGGCGTAGCCGATCGGGAGCAGATAGAGGAAGACGAAGCCGAGCTGGAAGGGCACCGTGAACGCGGCGCCCTTCCAGCGCAGGGAGCGAATCATCGTGAGGTCCCTCAGCCCTTGACGCTGATGCCGCGGGACTTCAGGTCGTTCACCGTCCACTGCTGCATGTGCGCGAGCAGGTCGGTGACCTTCTCCTGCTTGGCGACCACCTTCGCCCAGCCGGCCTGCATCTCGGTGAACATCGCGGTCCAGTCCGGGCCGAAGGCCCAGTCGGTGGTGACGGTGCCCAGGCTGTCGGTGACCACCTTCTGCGCCGGCGCGTCATTCGTGCCGAGCAGTTTCTGCGAGACCGACTCGGCGACGTACGCGTTGCTGTCCTTCAGCGCGGGCATCACACCGTTGCCGGTCTCCGGGCTCGCCATCGTCTTGACCGCGCCGGCGTCGGTCGACATCCACAGGGCCGCCTCGGCCGCCTGCTGCTGGTTGTCACACCCCTTGGTCACCAGGGTCACGCTGCCGGTCAGATTGGTGCCGGCCGGCGTCTTGGGCGCCTCGCCCTGGTACGTCGGCCAGGGGGCCAGCGCCCACTTGCCGAAGGACTTGGTGAAGTTCTGCACCATGCCGGACATCTGCCAGGTGGAGATCTGCCGGGTGGCGGTGCCGCCGTTGTCGTAGTTCCGCTGCACGGCCGCGTAGTCGGCGAAGGACAGCTTGGAGTTCAGGTCGTTGTCGACGATGTCCTGGATCACCTTCGCGGCCTTCAGGGTTCCCGGGTCCTGGAAGTCCACCTTCCAGGAATTGCCGTCGATCGCGTACCAGTGCGCCCCGGCCTGCATGGCCAGCACCTCCAGGGTGCTCGGGTCCTCGCCGGCGTAGTTGGTGATCCTGATGCCGTGCTTCTTCAGTTCCTTGCCGGCGGCGATGAAGTCGTCCCAGGTGGCGGGGGGCTTCAGGCCGTACTTCTGGAAGATGTCGGTGCGGTAGATCGTGAAGTTCGGCGCGGAGCTGGTGGGGACGCCGTACATCCTGCCCTGCACCTGTGCGCTCGCCCAGGAGCCCGGGTTGAACTTGTCCTGGTCGGCCCTGACGTACTGCGTGATGTCGGCGAGCGCGCCCTGCGACACCCAACTGGTCACGTACTCGGCGGTGTTCTGCACCAGGCAGGGCGCGTTGCCCGCCTTCACCGCGTTGGTCAGCTGCTTCTGCATGGTCAACTGGTCGGTGATCTTGGTGTACTTCAGCTTGACGTCCTTGTGGGAGGCGTTGAACGCCTTCACGACGGCCTCCTGGCCGTTCGCCCAGCCCCAGTAGTCGAGGGTGACGGGGCCGGACGACTTCGAGGCGCCGTCGCCCGAGCCGGATCCGCCGCAGGCGGCGAGCAGACCGGTGAGCGCGATTCCCGCGACGGCGGCGGTGGCGAACCTTCTCCGGGGGCTGGTGAAGTTCATCTGACCGTGATCCTTCGGAATGTGGGCGTTCTCGGCAGTGCGCGGAACGCGAGGACGGCGGATCGGTGGTGAGGACCGGAAAATCGGCGCGGCCGGAAACCGTCGGCTCGCGGTAGCGGCGGCTCGGCCAAGCGGAAGCTGTAGTAAGCGGTTGCTGGGACGGTAGGCGACCGGTTCGCCCATAGCAAGAGGGGTGGGGCGATTTGTTACGGCGACGCGTCCGGCGGGTTGCTTCCGATGTGGCCCCGGAACGTGCCCGCGGCGCCCTTGATTTGGGCAGGTCAGGGCCTTGTCGGGGGCGCTCGCTCAGGAGTGGTGAGGTGGCCCGACAGCGGCCGAAGGGGTCGTCAAACTGCGGGAAACCGTTTACGTAACGCTCTCGGGAAACTGCTGAGTGAGTTACCCGCGCGGCACGGGCAGCCGTACGGAGTTGCGTACGACGACATGGGTGCCCAGCACCAGGTGCTCGCCGTCGGCGCCCTTGCGGCGGCCCCCTCCGCCCTCGCGCCGGTCGGCCACCGCGCGCAGCGCCACCCGGCCCATCTCCTCGTACGGCACGTGCACGGTGGTCAGTTGGGGCGTCAGCTGGGAGGCGAGCGGGATGTCGTCGTACCCCACGATGGAAACGTCCTCCGGCACCCGCAGCCCGGCCGCGCGCAGCGCCTGCATGGCGCCCGCGGCCACCACGTCGGTCCCGGCGAGCACCGCGGTGAAGTCCGGCGTCTCGTGCAGGGCGATCTCGACCGCGTCGTAGCCGTGCCCGTAGTCGTACGGGCCGTGGCGGACCAGTCCCGTGTCGAACGGCACGCCGTACGCCTCGAAGGCCCGCCGTGCGCCCCTCAACCGGCCCTGGGCCGTGGTGAGTTCCGCGGGACCCGGCAGCACCAGGACGCGCCGGTGGCCGGCCGACAGCAGGTGGCTGGCCATGGCGTAGGCGCCGCCCTCGTTGTCGTAGTCGACCGTCGTGGCCGGTACGTCGCCCTCCAGGGGCGGCCTGCCCACGAGGACGAGATGGGAGCCGGCCGCGTCCAGGGAGCGGGCGAAGCGGGCCATGCGCAGCTGGTACTCGTCGTAGTCGTACGCACCGCCCAGCAGCACCACGGCGGCCACGCCCTGCTGTCGCATGAGGTTGACCAGCGTCAGCTCCCGCTCGGGGTCGTCGCCGGTCGTGCCGACCAGCGACAGCCAGCCGCGCAGGGTGGCGGCGCCCTCGACTCCCTTGGCGACGTGGGCGAACGCGGCGCCGGTGATGTTGTTGATGAGGATCGCCACCGTGGGCGTGCCGCCACCGGCCAGCGAGCGGGCGTGGGCGTTGGTGACGTAGTCCAGGTCACGGACCACCTTCATCACCCGCCGGCGCAGCTCGTCCGAGACCGGGTAGTTGCCCGACAGCACCCGCGAGACGCTCGCCACGGAGACACCGGCGTGCTCCGCGACATCACGGATGGTCGCCCGGCCGGCCTCACCGGACGCCTTGCGCTGACTCACCGCTGCGGCTCCTTCGACGTCGTGGCGCGTTTCCCACCTGCCCGGGTCCCGCCCGCGCCGGTGCGGAAACCGTATCCCATGGTCGCTCCGGGCCGACGGGCCTGTGGACAACGGTCCGCCGGGCCCATCGGGCGAGCCGGGCTCGTCAGAGGATCCGGGCTCGTCCGGCGGGCCGACCCCCTCGGATGACCCGGAACCCTCAAGCGATCCGGCCCCCACAGGCGACCGGAGGCCCTCAGATGACCCGAGCCCCTCGAGCGAGCGGGGCTCATCAGAGGACACGGGCTCATCAGATGACCGCAGCCCGTCAAACGACCCGGGCCTGTCAGGCGAGAAGTGCCCCTCAGGGCCCCGGTGCCTCTCAGATGCCCCGAGCCCCTCACGCCGCCAGGGCCCCTCAGGCCACCAGAGCCCCTCAGGCGACGAGGGCCCTTCAGTCGAGCCGGGCTCATCACGCGACCCTGGCCAGATCCGCGTGCCGTACCTCGTGCAGCGGCGGCAGTCCCGCGGCCAGCCGCTCCAGCTCCTCCACGACGATCGCGCCGAGTCGCTCCAGCTCGTTGCCGAGCGAGCCCGCGATGTGCGGGGTGAGGAAGACGTTGGGCAGCCGGTACAGCGGCGATTCGGCGGGCAGCGGCTCGGGTTCGGTGACATCGAGGACAGCGCGCAGCCGGCCCGAGACCAACTCGTCGGTCAGCGCCTCGTGGTCGACCAGCGCACCGCGCGCGGTGTTGATCAGCACGCCGCCGTCCCGCAGGAGGGCAAGCCGTTCGCGGTCGAGCATGTGGTGGGTCTCGGGGATGTCGGGGGCGTGCAGGCTGACGATGTCGCTGTGACGCAACAGGTCCTCCAGCGGCAGCAGTTCGGCCCCGAGGGCGGCCGCCTCGGCGGGGCCGACGTACGGGTCGTGCAGCAGGACGGTGAGGTCGAACGGCCGCAGCAGCTCCAGGAGCCGGCGGCCCACGCGCGAGGCGCCGATCACCCCGACCCGGCGGCCGAGGTTGCCGGTGGCCGCGGTCTCCGCGGGGGCCGGGTAGGCGTGGCCGCGCCGGTAGCCCTCGCGGTGCTCGAAGGCGTCCTTGCCGACGAGCAGGATCATCGCGAGCGTGTACTCCGCCACCGGCACGGCGTTGCCGGTGACCGCGCTGGACACGGTGATCCCGTGGGTCCACAGGGCCTCGCCGACCAGTGAGCGGACCGAGCCCGCGGCATGCAGGACGGTCCGCAGCTTCGGGGCGGCGGCCAGGACGCCGGCATCGAGGTGCGGGCAGCCCCAGCCGGTGATCAGTACGTCGGCCGAGGCCAGGGCGCCGGCTGCCGTCGGATCGGTGAAGTCCCGTACAACGAGCGCCGGTTCGATGTCGGCCGCGCGCGTCAGCCGGGTCATGAGCGGCGGAGGGAAGAGCAACGGGAGGTGCACCGGATCCATCGCGAACACGGCTCGCGGCGGCTGGGGGCTGGGGGGCATGGCTCTCCTGACGAACGGCTGTAGAAACGTTTTCAGAAAGCGCCTTCTACCGTATGTCTGTCGGGAACGACGGGTCAATCGGTAGAGGCATGAGCTGGACCAGGGCGGCCGAGAACCGACTCCCGAACGGGTGCGGCGGCTGTCCTGATCACGGTCGATGTCGAAATCGGTTACCGGATTTTCCGCGGCCGAATCGGTCCGTTCGGCGGGTTCGGGCGACTCGGGGCGGCTCGGACAAGCAGGGCGGCTCGGGGGCGGCCGAGGCGCGGGCCGGTGTGCCCGGCGTACGGCTCAGCCGGCCGTTCCGCCTCGCGGACCGGGGGTCAGGCCGGCGGCCAGCGGGGCGACGGGCGCGTCCGGGGCGCAGGTCAGCCGGCCGTCGCGCACTTCGAGAGGTGCGGCGCGGACGACCGAGCGGCGGCCGGAGGGATCGTCCCCGTCCGCCGTGAAGTACCACAGCACCGCGGCCGACTCGCCCTGCTCGAGGACCATGGCGTGGTGACCCTCGGGCCCCTCGGCCAGCAGCTGGTACGGCTCCCGCGTCCAGGCGGCCAGGTCGGCGGAACGGTAGCAGTCTGATGCAACAACCGGTTGCCAAGATCAACCGCAGCGTACGGGTCGTTCCACCGTTCGCCCATCCCTCTCACGGTTTTCGAAAGTTCGTCATGCCTCTTGACGAGCGATGTCTTCAGGAAGAAGCTCCCAGCACCGCCCATAGAAACCGGTTGCCGAAATTTCGCACACACCTGTGTCCGTCACCCCGCAGACCCAGGCGTGTGTTCGTCACCTCAGTGAAGAGAGTGGGTAGTTCATGCACACCCAGGCCGGGGCTCGCATGAGCCGCCGCCGTTTCCTCACCCTGCCGGCGGGCGGTGCCGCAGTCGGTGCCGCCGCGCTGAGCGGCTGCGCCCTGCAGGTGGCCGGGGCGGCGACCGGCGGCGGCGAGAGCATCACGATGATGGTCGAGCTCGACGACGTCCCAACGGAGTTGATCCAGCAGGCTCAGAAGGAACTCGGCATCAGGATCACCGTGGTGAAGAACGACATCACCCGGCTGATCGCGATGCTCACCAGCGGCAACCCGCCGGACCTGGTGCGCGGCGTGGGCGCGCTCGACACGCCGTACTTCGCCGCCCGGGGCGTGGCCGAGAACCTCGACCCGTACTTCGCCAGGTCCAGCGTCCTCAAGATCGACGCCTCGTCGTGATCACCGGCCTCATGCTCGGCCCCTTCGGCTGGCTGATCATCACCGGCCTGAAGACCACACCCGAACTGGCGGCCTCGCCGGTGCACTGGCTGCCCGACAAGATCCAGTGGCACAACTTCGCCGACGCGTTCACCCAGATCGACTTCCTCGGCTACGCCCGCAACTCGCTCATCATCGCGCTGATCTACGCCACTCTGGTCACCCTGGAGTTCCGCCTGGGTCGGCTTCGGGTTCGCCCGCCTGAACGTCCCCGGCAAGAAGACCCTTTTCGGTGTGCTGCTCGGCTCGATGATGCTGCCGCAGATGATCACACTCTTCCCGACGTACCTCATCCTGGCGAAGCTCGGCATGGTCGACACCTACTGGCCGTGGGTGCTGTGGGGGCTGGCGGCCGCTCCGTACCTGGTCTTCCTGTTCCGGCAGTTCTTCGCCGGGATGCCCCGGGAGCTGGAGGAGGCCGCGATCGTCGACGGCTGCGGTTACCCCCGGATCTTCTGGCAGATCTTCCTGCCGCAGTCCTGGCCGGTGCTGGCCGCGAGCTTCGTCATCGCCTTCACCGGGAGCTGGGGCGACTTCATTGCCCCCGTGCTGCTGCTGTCCAGCGACCGCACCACGCTCTCCGTCGCCCTCATGACCTCGTACGTCACGCCGGGCGGACTGCCCGTGAACAACCTCCCGGCCGCCGGGTCGGTGATCTACGTCGTCCCGATCCTGCTCATCTTCCTCGCGGCCCAGCGCGGCTTCGTCGCCGGGATGTCCACCACCGGCCTCAAGTAACGCCCCTCACCGACCTGTTCCATCGCAAGGAGTCGCACATGCACACGCCCCTGTCACGCCGTACCGCCCTCCAGGCGGCCGGCGCCACCGTCCTCGCCGCCGGGCTGTCCGGTGGTCTGACGGCCACCTCGGCCCACGCGGACGACGACAACTCCGCGCCCAAGCTGGTCACTTACCCTCGTCCGGCCACCATGCCGACCAACACCAGCTTCAAGGTACGGGTGCGCACCGCCCCCGACGGCGACTGGCAGACCCTCGACATCTATCGGCCCCAGCTGGAGGAGATCAACCCCACGACCGCCTCCGGCAAGGTCTACAACACGTCGATGGTGTACTTCGACTTCCAGGGCTCGGTGGAGATCGAGGTGACGTACCTCAAGGGCGGCACCACCAAGGCCCGGGTGAGACCCGACTCGCTCGGCATCAAGCCCGAACTCGGGGGCGACACCCTGGTGTTCGCCCTCGACGAGCCGCGTGACGTCGTCGTCCAGATCAACGACGAGATCTTCGACTGCCTGCACATCATCACGAACCACGTCGACCACAACCCGCCCTCCGCCGACGACCCGGACGTCATCTACTTCGGCCCCGGAGTGCACACCGTCACCGGCAACGTCCTCACCGTCCCCAGCGGCAAGACCGTGTACCTCGCGGGCGGCGCCGTCCTGCAGGCGCAGGTGTTCTTCAAGAACGTGGAGGAGGCCGCCCTCACCGGCCGCGGCATGCTCAACGCGGGCCCCGGCGGCATCCTCTGCGAGGGCAGCAAGAACATTCGCGTCGAGGACGTCATCATCATGAACCCGAACGGCTACGCGGGCACGTTCGGCATGAGCGAGAACGTCCACGTCAAGAAGGCGCGTGCGTTCAGCTCGAAGGGCAATGGAGACGGTTTCGACGTCTTCTCCTCGACCGGGATCGTCTTCGACGGCTGTTTCATGCGCAACTCCGACGACTGCTTCGCCATCTACTGCCACCGCTGGGACTACTACGGCGACACCCGCGACATCACGATCCAGAACTGCACCCTGTGGGCGGACGTCGCCCACCCGATCAACGTGGGCACACACGGCAACACCGACAACCCCGAGACGCTCGAGAACCTGGTCATCAAGAACATCGACGTCCTCGACCACCGCGAGCCCCAGATGAACTACCAGGGCTGCATCGCGCTCAACCCCGGCGACTCCAACCTCATCAAGAACGTCCACATGGAGGACGTCCGCGTCGAGGACTTCCGCTGGGGCCAGGTCATCTACATGAAGGTGATGTTCAACCCGAAGTACAACACCTCGGTCGGCCGTGGCATCCAGGACGTCTACGTCAAGAACCTCACCTACACGGGAACCCACGCCAACCCGTCGCTCTTCCTCGGCTACGACGCCGACCACGCCATCGACAACGTCACCTTCGAGAACCTGGTGATCAACGGTGTGGTCGTCGCCGACTCCATGAAGAAGCCGAAGTGGTACTACACCACCGACGAAATCCAGTGGTACTACAACGAGCACGTGACGAACCTGACGTTCCTCACCACCGCCGAGGCAGAGGCGGCGGCCCAGTCATGATCACCCCCGCACCGAGCCGCCGGAACTTCCTCGGCGGCACGGCGGCCCTGCTGCTGGCGTCGGGTATGAGCGGTCTGCTCGTGCCCGGCACGGCCCGGGCCGCCGGCGCAGAAACCGTTACCAGAGCCTGCACCCACCCAGGCCTCCTCCACACCGCCGCCGACCTCGCCCGTATGAAGGCCGCGGTCACCGCCAAGCAGTCTCCGGTCTACGACGGTTACCTCGCGCTCGCCGCCCACGCCCGCTCGCAGTCGACGTACACCGTCCAGAACACAGGGCAGATCACCACCTGGGGCCGTGGCCCCACCAACTTCCAGAACCAGGCCGTCGCCGACTCCGCCGCCGCCTACCAGCTCGCCCTGATGTGGTGCGCGACCGGCGACACCGCCTACGCCGACAAGGCCCGCGACATCCTGAACGCCTGGTCGGCATCCCTCACGAAGGTCACCGGAGCCGACGGGCCGCTCGGCGCCGGCCTCCAGGCCTTCAAGTTCGCCAACGCCGCCGAACTGCTGCGCCACACCGGCTACGACGGCTGGGCCGCCGCCGACATCACCCGCTGCGAGGAGTCCTTCCTCGGCGTCTGGTATCCGGCCGTTTCCGGCTACATGCTCTACGCCAACGGCAACTGGGACCTGACGGCCATTCAAACCATCCTCGCCATCGGAGTGTTCTGCGAGCAACGCACCCTCGTCGAGGACGCGTTCAGGTTCGCGGCCGCCGGTGCCGGCAACGGCAGCGTCCCGCACCGCGTCGTCACCGACGCCGGCCAGGGCCAGGAGTCCGGCCGCGACCAGGGCCACGAACAGCTCGCCGTCGGCCTCATGGGAGACATCGCCCAGGTCGCCTGGAACCAGGGCGTCGACCTGTGGGGCCACGACGGCCACCGCATCCTCGCCAACGCCGAGTACGCCGCCCGCTACAACCTCGGTGGCGACGTCCCCTTCACCTCCTACCTCGACCGCACCGGCAAGTACCTCAAGACCGCCGTCTCCGCCGTCTCCCGCGGCAACCTTCCGCCGATCTACGAGATGTACTACGCCCACTACGCCGGCGTCCGCGGCCTCGACACCCCGTACACCAAGGCCGCCGTCTTCCGCGGCACCGGGGGAGCCCGCGTCGTCGAGGGGAGCAACGACGACCTGCCCAGCTGGGGCACCTTCACCTACGCCGGCACCACGGCACCCCCGGCGGCCGCACCCACGGCCCCGGCGGGCCTCACGGCGACCGGAGACGGTACCTCCGTCACCCTGGCCTGGCTGCCGTCCGCGGGCGCCGACTCGTACACCGTCCTGCGCGCCACCACCCCGCACGGCCCCTACGAGCAGCTCGCCACCGGCATCACCGAACCGGCGTACGCCGACCGTCACGCACACGGCAGCCGCACGTACTACTACACCCTCACGGCCACCAACTCCCAGGGAACGAGTGATACTTCGGCCTGGTCGGCCGCAGCCGCCCGGCTCCCCGAACCCTGGGCCACACAGGACCTCGGGGACGTGAAGATCCCCGGCTCCGCCGGCTACGACGGTGAACGCTTCGTCCTGGAGGCGTCCGGCAGCGCCGACACCTACCGCCTCGCCCACCTCCCGCTGTCCGGCGACGGCACCGTCACCGCACGGATCGTCTGGCCGCTCAGCTCCCAGTACTCCAAGATCGGCGTCACCCTCCGCGCCTCCCCCGACCCGGACGCCGCCCACGCCGCCATGCTGGTCCAGGGCCTGCCCCTGGCGACCTGGAGCGGCGTGTGGACCGTACGCCCGAAGACGGGAGCCGACCTCTCGGCCACCGGCAGCACCCCCGTACCGCCCTCCCAGCAGGCCGCGATCACGGCGGGCGCCGCCTTCCCGCTCTCCGACCTCGGTGCGCTGCCCGAGTCGGCCACCCCGCTCGAGGCGCCGTACGTCGAGGGCGCGGGCGACGGCTACCGGCTGCGCGCGCCCTACTGGGTGCGGGTGACCCGCCGGGGCGACACGGCCACCGGTGCGATCTCACCGGACGGCATCCGGTGGACCGAGGTGGGGTCGACGGTGTGCGATCTGCCGCACACCGTGTACGCCGGTCTCGTCCTCACCTCCTGCCTCGGCGTCGACGCGGACTACGCCGCGACCGGCACCGGCGCCTTCGACAACGTCAGCGTCGTCTCCCGCACCGGCGACACGATCTGGTCCGTGCCCCGCCCCGCCCGTGCCGCCACCGACCTGCGGGCCACCACCGGCGCCGACGCGATCGAACTCGCGTGGACCGACCCGGACCCCTCCGCCCGCTACACGGTCCTGCGCACCACCGACCCCGACGGCCCGCACCGCACCCTCGCCACCGGCATCGCCCCGGTCGGCACCGGCACCCGCATCCGGTACACCGACGCCACCGGCACACCCGGCACGACGTATTACTACGCCGTAGCGAAGACCAACACCGGAGGCCGGGGCCCGCTGTCATCGCTCGCCTCCGCGGCCATGCCGACCCCGGCCGTCCCCCAACTCACGTCTCCGGCAGCGGCCTTCGCGAACCAGGGGATGCCCTTCCAGCACCTCCTGCGGGCCTCCCACGACCCCGTACGGTTCGCGGCGGACGGTCTGCCCGACGGCCTCCGTGCCGACCCGCGCACCGGCCTGATCTCCGGAACACCCACCGGGACAGGCGAGTTCACCGTCACCACCACCGCCGGCAACGCGGCCGGTGACACGAGCGGCACCCTGACCCTCACGATCGGCACCCCACCGCCCGCCCCCTGGACATACGGCGACCTCGGCGACGTCATCCTCGACGACCGCGCCTACGGCACCCTCGGTGTCGTCGCCGTCCAGATCCCCGGCGGCACCGCCTACGCGGACGGGACCTTCGTGGTGCGCGGCGCCGGAACCGACCTCACCGTCAACAACCAGGCAATGACAGGCCAGTTCGTACGACAGCCCGTCACCGGCGACTGCGAGGTGACCGCCCGGCTGGTCTCCCGCAACGGCCCGAGCGGCGACCGGGTCGGCCTGCTCATGGCCAAGTCCCCGTCACCGTTCGACCAGGCGGCCGGCGCCATCGTCACCGCCGGCACCCGCGCCCAGCTCATGCTGCGCCCGGCCGTCGCCGGAAAGTCCGCCTTCACCGGCAGCACGGCGGTCACCGCCCCCTGCCTGCTGCGGCTGAAGCGCACCGGCACCACCTTCACCGCCTACGTCTCCACCGACGACGGCACCACCTGGACCCCCCTCGCCGCGGGCGACATCCCCGGCTTCGGTGACGCCCCCTACCACGTGGGCCTCGTGGTCTGCTCCCGCGACCCCCTGGCCCGCAGCACCACCGAGTTCGACGAGGTGACCATCACGTCCCTGGAGTGACACAGCACCCGATTGGAGCCGCACGCCATGAGCCGCACATCCCCCCACCGGCAACAGTCCGAAGAACAAAGTGAGTTGAGCCGCCGCGGTCTGCTGAGGACCGCCGGCGGTCTCACCGCCGCCCTCGCCCTCGGCACCGCCGCGACCACCACCACGGCCGACGCCGCCCCGGCGACCTTCACCCACCCCGGCATGCTGCACAACGCCGGCGACATCAACCGCGCCAAGGTCAGGGTCGCCGCGGGAACGGACCCCTGGCTGTCCGGCTGGAACCGGCTGACCGCCAACTCCCACGCGCAGTCCACCTGGACACCCAACCCGCAGTCCATCGTCTACCGGGGTTCGGGATACCCCGAGAACTACGGCATCCTCTACAACGACATCGCCGCCGCCTACCAGAACGCCCTGCGCTGGCAGGTCGCCGGCACCGCCGCCAACGGCGACTGCGCCGTGAACATCCTCAACGCCTGGGCGGGCACGCTCACGTCCATCCAGGGCAACGCCGACCGGTTCCTCGCCGCCGGTATCTACGGCTGGCAGTTCGCCAACGCCGCCGAACTCATGCGTGGCTACGCCGGGTTCGACCTCGCCGCGTTCCAGCAGATGATGCGGGACGTCTTCTACCCGCTCAACAACCAGTTCCTCACCGGCCACAACGACGCCTGCATCACCAACTACTGGGCCAACTGGGATCTGTGCAACATGGCCTCGGTCCTGGCCATCGGCATCCTCGACGACGACGGCGCGAAGTACGACCAGGCCGTCACCTACTTCACGTCCGGCGCCGGAAACGGCTCCATCGAGCACGCGGTGCCGTACCTGTACACCGACTCCGACGGCTACGCCCTCGGCCAGTGGCAGGAGTCCGGCCGCGACCAGGGACACACCATCATGGGCATGGGCCAGATGGGCGCGATCTGCGAGATGGCCTGGAACCAGGGCGACGACCTCTATTCGTACGACAACCGCCGCTTCATGAAGGCCGCCCAGTACGTCGCGAAGTACAACATCGGCCAGGACGTCCCCTACACCACCTACTCCTGGGGCAGCGGCCAGAACTGCGCCCAGCAGTCACAGACCGTCATCGGCTCCGGCTCCCGCGGCCAGATCCGCCCGGTCTGGGCCATGCTCCACTTCCACTACAACCGCCGCCTGTACCTCGACGACACGTACATCTCGGCCATGTACGACAACCTCGTCGCCCCGGAAGGCGGTGGCGGCGACTACGGCTCCACCAGCGGCGGCTACGACCAACTCGGCTTCGGCACCCTGATGTACGCCAAGTGACCGTGCCGTCATCCGCCGTACCCGACTAGCCCGAACGGCCCTCCCGCGCGCCCGTGCACCGGAATACCGGACGCTCCTGTGGTGCTCTGTATGTGCACGGTGCACGAGTGCGCGGCGCACGGCCGGCGAAGGTGCGGCGAAGGGCTGGTGGGCGATGACGGCAGACCAGGCGAACCCCGAGGTCGGGCCCGAGGTCAGGACGCCGTACGGGGCCGTGCGCGGCCGGTACGAGCAGGGCGTGGCGGTGTTCCGGGGCATTCCGTACGCCGCCCCGCCCTTCGGCCCCCGCCGGTTCCGCCCGCCCGAGCCACCCGAATCCTGGGACGGGGTGCGCGACGCCGGCGCCTTCGGCCCCACCGCGCCGAAACCCCCGTACTCCGAGGCTTTCGCCCAGTACCTGTCCGACCCGGACATCCCCGGCGACGACTGCCTCAACCTCAACGTATGGACCCCGCACCCCGACCCCGGCGCCCGACTCCCCGTCCTCGTCTGGCTCCACGGCGGCGCCCTGACCAGGGGATCCTCCGCCGTACCCGTCTACGACGGCGCCGCCTTCGCCCGGGACGGCGTCGTCTGCGTCTCGGTCAACTACCGTCTCGGCATCGAGGGCTACGGACTGTTCCCCGACGCACCGCCCAACCCCGGCCTGCGCGACCAGCTCGCCGCCCTGCGCTGGGTGCACGACGCGATCGGCGCCTTCGGCGGCGACCCCGACCAGGTCACCCTGGGCGGTCAGTCGGCCGGTGCCATCAGTGCCGGCGCCCTGCTCGCCGCACCCCGGACCCGGGGCCTGGTCCGGCGGGCGGTCCTGCAGAGCGGCCCGCCCGAGGCGTCCGACCGCGAGAAGGTACGGCGGATGGTGCGCCGCATGGCCAACCGGCTGAAGATCCCCGCCACCGCCGAGGCCTTCGCCGCCGTCGACCGCGACCTGCTGCTGCGCACCCAGGCCGACGTCGGCCGGCTCAGCAGCCCGGTCCTCGGCGGACCCGCCTTCGGCGTCGTCGTCGACGGCGACCTCGTGCCCCGCGACCCGCTCCGGGCCCTGATCGACGGCGAGGCCGCCCAGGGCGTCGAGCTGCTGATGGGCTGGACCCGCGACGAGTACCGGCTCTGGCTGGTACCCGGCGGCCTGCTGGAACACATCGACCGGCTCGGCCCCGTCGCCCTCGCCGGCGCCATGGCCCGCTGCCACACCGGCCACGAGGTGCCCCGCGGCTACCGCGCCCTGCACCCCGACGCCGGCGCCGCCGAGATCGTCGGCCAGATGGTCACCGACCATCTGCTCCGCGTCCCCCTGCACCGCCTCGCCGACGCCCGCCCCGGCACCTCCCACCTCTACGAGTTCGCCTGGCCCTCCCGCCTCCCCGCCCTCGGCGCCTGCCACGCCCTGGAACTGGGCTTCGTCTTCGGCACCGGCGACGCGCCCGAATCGAAGAAACTCGCGGGAGAGGGCGCCCCGCGGGAGCTGTGCGAGGCGATGCACACGGCCTGGGTACGCTTCGCGACGACCGGGAACCCCGGCTGGCAGGCCTGGGACGCCTCCCATCCGGTGCGGATCTTCGGCGACGGTGGACCGTATACCGCATATGGTCCACGGGATGCGGAAATCGACCTCTGGTCGACCGCCCCGACCGTCCCCGAACCCGCCGCCGCGGACATCCGGGCCCCGGGAGCGGAGTGGGCGGCGGCGGTACGGCGGTTGCGGCGCTCGGTGGGGGCGGCCAGGCGGCGCTGACCGCATACGGTCACCGTCGTCGGCACACTGCCGTCAGTCGCCGATCGCCGCCACCGACCCCCGTACCACCACATGCGTGCCCAGCAGCAGATGCGCGCCCTTGGCGTCCGTGGAGTCCGCGGCGTGGCCCAGGGCGGTGCGTACGGCGAGCCGGCCCAGTTCCTCGTAGGGGACGTGCACGGTGGTCAGCGCCGGATGCAGGTCGCGGGCGAACGGTATGTCGTCGTACCCGGCCAGCGACACGTCCCCCGGCACGTCCAGCCCGGCCTCGTGCAACGCGGTCAGGGCACCCGCCGCGACCATGTCGGTCGCGGCCACCACGGCCGTGAAGTCGAGGCCCCGTTCGAGGGCCTGGCGCATCAGCCGGTGTCCGGAGTCACGGGTGAAGTCGCCGTGCAGCAGCAGGTCCGGGTCGGGTTCCAGGCCGCGGGCGCGGTGCGCGCCCAGGTAACCGCGTTCGCGGCCCTGCGCCGTGGTGTGGTCCGGTTCGCCGCCGAGGAACAGCACCCGCCGGTGGCCCTGGGCGAGGACGTGCGCGACCAGCGCGTAGGCCCCGCCCTCGTTGTCGTACTCGATCACCGTCACCGGCGCGCCCGGACCGAGCGGTGGCCGACCGCACAGCACCAGCCGCGAACCGGCCGAGGCCAGCGAGTCGGCGATGCGGCGCGTGCGCTCCCGGTACTCGGGCGTGTCGGCCGAACCGCCGACCAGGATCACCGCCGCCGCCCGCTGGGCGCGCATCGTCTCGATGAAGTCCAGTTCCTGCCGCAGGTCCCCGTCCGTGCTGCACACCAGGCACAGGTGCCCGAGCCGCGCGGCCTCGCGCTCCACGCCCCGCGCCATGTGCGCGAACGACGGCCCGGTGATGTCCTCGAGGACGAACGCCAGGGTCGGCGTGCCGACCCCGGCGACGGCCTTCGCGCGGGCGTCGGCCACGTAGTCCATCTCGCGCACGGCCCGCATCACCCGGTTCCGGGTCGCCGCGCTCACCGGGTACTCCCCGCCCAGCACCCGGGACACGGTCGACGCGGACACCCCGGCCCGCGCGGCGACATCCCGGATCGTGCTGCGTCCGGCGGTCTCGCTCTTCCTGGTCATCCCCAGCCCCTCCGCACCGTCGGGAACTGCGGCAACATGGGCAGCAACCGGTTCCCATGCGCGAGGCTAGCGGCCGGAAGGAGCGCGGACCAGTGCCGGTACAGGGATCGCCGGGCGGCGAACTCAGACCGCCGGGCCGCCCAACGCCTGCCGGACCGACGCGATCGCCTCCGGACCCACCCGGCAGCACCCCCCGATGAGCCGCGCGCCCGCGTCCCGCCACGTCTTGACCTGCTCGGTGCCGAACCGCGACTGCCCCGTCCAGGCCCGGGCATCGGCGTCC
Organism: Streptomyces sp. NPDC020192; assembly: GCF_044388685.1. Classification (NCBI taxonomy): domain Bacteria; kingdom Bacillati; phylum Actinomycetota; class Actinomycetes; order Kitasatosporales; family Streptomycetaceae; genus Streptomyces; species Streptomyces sp. NPDC020192. Next base: position 21,276 of record NZ_JBIRXG010000048.1, read on the forward strand.
CAGGCCTCCCCGCTGTTGGGGTAGACCACGACCGGCTTGCCGGTGACGCGGGCCGCGATCTCCACCGCGCGCTCGACATCCTGCGGAACGCAGCAGTTCACGCCCACCGCGATCACCTCGTCCACGTCGGCGGCCAGGGCGAAGGCCTCCTCCAGGGGCTGCCCGGCACGCGTGTGCATACCGTCGACCGTGTACGTAAGCCACGCCGGTACCCCCAGCCCGCGGACCGCCCGGAGCAGCGCGGCGGCCTCGTCGGCGTCCGGAACCGTCTCCAGTGCGAGGGCGTCCGGCCCGGCGGCGGCCAGCACCTCCATGCGCGGCCGGTGGAAACGTTCCAGCTCGTCCACGCTCAGCCCGTACCGGCCCCGGTACTCGGAGCCGTCCGCGAGCATCGCCCCGTACGGCCCGACCGAGGCCGCCACCCACAGTGGCCGCCCGACGCCCGCGTTCCCGGCCCGGCGGGCCGCCGTACGGGCCAGGTCGACGCTCAGCGCGAGGAGCCGCGCCGCTTCGTCGTGGCCGATGCCGCGCCGGGCGAAGCCCTCGAAGGTGGCCTGGTAGCTGGCGGTGATGGCGACGTCCGCGCCGGCCAGGAAGTAGGCGAGATGGGCCTCGGTGATCGCTTCCGGCTGCTCCGCCAGCAGCCGCGCCGACCACAGCTCGTCGCTCAGGTCGTGCCCGGCCGACTCCAGTTGGTTGGACATGCCGCCGTCGAGTACGACCGTCCCGGCGGCGAGGGCGTCGGCGAGGCTGGGGGAGATGCTGCTGTTCATGTCACGACGCTAGTCGAAGCGGAGTCGGGTCGGGCCACGGCGTCCAGCAGATGAACATCCCCGGCGCTCCGCCCGACCTGCGAAAACCCTGTACGCACCGCGTGTTGTGTCCAGTTCGTGAACAGATCGCCCAGCATATGGACCACGGGGTTACGATCACGCTCCTCCCCGCTCCTGCTCCTCCCCGGAACCGCCATGACTGCCCCCGACTCCGCCGAGTCCACCGAAGCCGCCCCGCTCACCGAGACCCCCGCCGCCCCCCGGCGCCGTTCCTTCGGTCTCGTCGCCGCGACCGCCCTGGTCATGGGCAACATCATCGGCGGCGGCATCTTCGCGCTGCCCTCCGCCGTCGCCCCCTACGGCACCGTCAGCCTGCTCGCCTTCGCCGTGCTGTCCGTCGCCGCCGTCCTGCTCGCCCTGCTCTTCGGGAAGCTGGCCCGGCGCAGCCCGGTCACCGGCGGACTGTACGTCTACCCGCGCGACGCGTTCGGCCCGTTCGCGGGCTTCCTGTCGGCGTGGTCGTACTGGACGATGTGCTGGGTCAGCATCGCCGCGCTCGCCGTCGCCGTCGTCGGATACGTCGACGTCCTCATACCCCTGCACGGCAACCACCTGCTCGAAGGCCTGGTCGCGCTCGCCGCGCTGTGGCTGCCGGCCGCCGCGAACTTCGCCGGCACCCGCTGGGTCGGTGCGGTGCAGATCGTCTCCACCATGCTGAAGTTCGTCCCCCTCCTCCTGGTCGCCGGCGTCGGCCTGTTCTTCGTCCGGGCGGACAACTTCGGCCCGTTCAACGCCGGCGGTGACAGCGTCCCGGGCGCCCTCGCCGCGTCCGCCGCGCTGTTGCTGTACAGCTTCCTCGGTGTGGAGTCGGCCGCGGTGAGCGCCGGCGAGGTCGACGACCCCGAGCGCACGGTGGGCCGCGCGAGCGTCCTCGGCACGCTGGGCTCCGCCCTCGTCTATCTCCTCGGCACGGTCGCCGTGTTCGGCCTGGTCCCGCACGACCGGCTGGTGAAGTCCGGCGCGCCCTTCGCCGACGCGGTGAACGCGGTCACCGGCGGCCACTGGGGCGGCACCGCGATCGCGCTGGTCGCCGTCGCCTCGATCGTCGGCTGCCTCAACGGCTGGATCCTGATGGCCGCGCAGATGCCGTACGCCGCCGCCCGCGACGGGCTCTTCCCGGCGCCGTTCGCGAAGGTGGGCAAGGGCGGGGTGCCGGGCTTCGGGGTGTGGGCCTGCGCCGTTCTCGGCACGGTGCTGATCGCCCTCAACTACACGGCGGGCCCGGACACCACCTTCCGGGTCCTCGTCCTGATCACCACCTTCACCGGCTGCGTGCCCTATCTGCTGTCGGCGGCCGCGCAGTTGTACTGGCTGGCCCGTGGTTCGCGGGACCAGGTCCGGCCGGCCGGGCTCGTCCGTGACCTGATCGTCGCCGCCCTGTCCTTCGCCTTCTCCTTCTGGCTGATCGCGGGCGCCGGTTACGCGGCCGTCTACCAGGGCGTGCTGTTCCTGTTCGCGGGCATCCCGGTGTACGTGTGGCTGCGCGGCGGCCAGGACCCGGCGGTCACGCCGTCCGCCTAGTCCGGGCGAGGTGACCACACCCTTCCCCGGCAACGGCGTCACGGCGGGCGTCCGGCGGGTTCGGGCGGGCGGCCGTTCGGCCGTGCTGAAGGTGCTGACACGGTCGAAGGAGTCGGAGGCGGGCTGGGCGGCCTCGGCGGATCCGCGGCACTGGGAACCACTGGCGCCGCGAAGCCGAGGTGTACGCCTGCGGGCTCACCGGGGTGTGGCGGTCGTCCGGGCTGCGTGGGCCCCGGCTGCTGACGGCGGCCGAACGGCCCGGCGGGGACGTGGCGTTGTGGCTGGCGGACGTGCCGGGCGAGCCGGCCACCGGCCGGCCGCTCGGCCGCCACGTCGAGCACGCGCGTCGCCTGGGCGCCGCCCAGGGGCGCGGCCCGCGTCGCGGACCGGCCCTGGCTCTCCCGGCGCTTCCGGCGCGACTGCATCGGCGCCAGGACGCTCGGCGAGCAGCTGCTCGACCACGACGACGCCTGGCGACAGCCCCTGGTCCGTGACCACTTCCCGCCCGGACTGCGCCGGGACATGGTCCGGCTGCGGCACGACCGGGAGTGGTTCCTGCAGGTGCTGAAAGCGCTTCCGCGTACTTTCTGCCACCTCGACCTGTGGCCCGCGAACGTCATCAGCGCCGGCCCGGACGCGGTCCTGCTCGACCGGGCCTTCGCCGGTGACGGCGCCCTCGGCGAGGACCTCGGCAACTACCCCCCGGACTCCGTCTTCGACCTGTTCGTGCCGGCCGCCCGGCTGCCCGGGTACGCGGCCGCCGCCTACGACGCCTGTCCGCGCGGCCTGCGGGAGAGCGGGTGGCGCGGTGACGCGAGGCTGCTCGGCTGACCGTGTGCGCGTCCGCGGTGAAGTACGACTGGCTCACCGCGCTGATGCCGGCCCGCGCGGGGGAGCATCAGCTGGACCACGGCGGCGGGCGCACCGTCTGCGCCGAACTGCGCTACCGCGAACGGGGCTTGGTGCTGGCCTTCCTCGCGGACTGGGCCCGCGAGGCCCGCAGGTCGGCCCCGCAGCCGGGTTTCCCGCAGGCCCCGAGCGGCCGCTGAGCCGAAGCCGGAGCGCCTTCGCGGAGCGCGTGCAGAAAGGGCTTTCCCCTCCTCGCGTCGAACCCATTGACCCCTCGGATGCTCACCCGTACCTTTTCGGCGTTCGGCATGACAGATGATGTACGACATCTCGAACCTCCCGCTTCCCCACCGAGAGGCAGCCCGCATGAGCCGCGAACACGACCTTCCCCAAGTCCCCAGCCGCAGACTGATGTTGAAGGGCGCCGCGCTCGCCGCGGGAGCGCTGGCCGCCGTCCCCGGCACGGCCCAGGCCGCCCCCACCGACGCCACCGAGAAGGCCGCCCCCTACGTGAACCCCCTGATCCCCCAGCGCGCCGACCCGCACATCACCCGCCACACCGACGGCCTCTACTACTTCACGGCCACCGTCCCCGAGTACGACCGCATCATCCTGCGCCGCTCCCGCACCCTGAACGGCCTCGCCACGGCCGCCGAGTCCGTGATCTGGCGGGCTCACGCCACCGGACCGATGGGCGCGCACATCTGGGCGCCCGAGCTGCACCGGATCGGCGGCAAGTGGTACATCTACTTCGCCTCCGCCCCCGCGGAGGACGTGTGGGCGATCCGCATCTGGGTGCTGGAGAACGCCAATCCCGATCCCTTCAAGGGAAGTTGGGTCGAGCGCGGCCAGATCCGGACCGCCTGGGAGACGTTCTCCCTCGACGCCACCACCTTCAAGCACCGCGGCACCCGCTACCTCGTCTGGGCGCAGCACGAGCCCGGCATGGACAACAACACCGCGCTGTGGATCTCGAGGATGGCCAACCCCTGGACCCTCACCGGCCCCCAGGTGCGCCTGTCCACACCCGAGTTCGACTGGGAGTGCGTCGGCTACAAGGTCAACGAGGGCCCGTACGCCCTCCAGCGGGGCGGCCGGGTCTTCCTCACCTACTCGGCCAGCGCCACCGACTACCACTACTGCGTGGGCCTGCTGACCGCCGACGCCGACAGCGACCTCATGGACGCCAGGAGCTGGTCCAAGTCGCCCGTCCCGGTCTTCACCAGCAACGACACCACCCACCAGTACGGCCCCGGCCACAACTGCTTCACCGTCGCCGAGGACGGCCGCAGCGACGTCCTCGTCTACCACGCCCGCCAGTACAAGGAGATCACCGGAGACCCCCTGCACGACCCCAACCGGCACACCCGGATCCAGAGGCTCGGCTGGAAGCCCGACGGCACCCCGGACTTCGGCGTGCCCGTCGCCGACACCGTGAAGGCGAGTGTGTGAGATGAGAGGCGTGTACGCCGTCCTGCTCGCCCTGTGCTGCGCCCTCGCCGCGGCGCTGACGGCGGCCGGACCCGCTCAGGCGGCACCGTAGACGATCACCAACGGCACGCAGTTCACGGTGCACAAGGAGAACGGCGTCGACTACACGCAGGCCCGCGCCGCCGTCGCCGTCTCCTCCACGATCGACGGCAGCTACACCTACCAGGGCAGCTTCCAGCCGCTCGGCCAGTACCAGTCCCGCGACATGACCACGTTCGTCGACACCGACGGCACCGCCTCCCTGGTCTCGTCCGCCAACAACAACTACGACCTCAACATCTACCGGCTGACCGCCGACTACACCGGTACCGCCGGCCTGGTCGCCAACCCCTGGCCAGGCGGCCACCGCGAGGCCCCGGCCCTGTTCAAGCGGGGCGGCGTGTACTTCATGCTGACGTCGGGTGCCACGGGCTGGAGCCCCAACCAGCAGCAGTACGCCACGGCCACCTCCCTCGCCGGCCCCTGGACCTCCTGGACCAACGTCGGCGACTCCACCGCCTACGGCTCCCAGACCGCCTACGTCCTTCCCGTGCACGATCACCGGCACCAGCGCCACGTACAACACGCTGATCGCCCGGCACAGCTCCACGTGCGCCGACGTGCCGAACCAGTCCCTGTGGCAGGGCGCCGCGGTCAGCCAGTACACCTGCAACGGCGGCACCAACCAGCAGTGGACGCACGGAACATGACGCTGCTCAGGCCAGCAGATCGATCGCGTCGATCGCCGTGCCCGCGCTGAGATAGCCCGTCGTCCCCGAACCGCTCACCACGTCGATCTTCAGCACGTTGTACTGACTGGTGTCCGTGAGCCACGCACTGGCCGGGATGCTGTAGGTGAACGTGTAGTTGTTGCCCCGGTACGAGCCCACCGTCAGGGACCGGGTGCTCGGCTGGGTGGGCGGGGAGGGGACGGCCGAGGTCCAGGTGCCGTTGACCGTGACCTGCGGCCGGCCGTTGGCGTAGGCGGTCGTCACGCCGATCCGCAGGGTGTGCGCGGCGGCGGCCTGGGCGGCGGTGAGCCTGAAGTGGACGAGCAGGCCGCTGTTGACGTCCTTCCACAGATGGCAGGGGAAGGCGGAGGTCTCGGAGCCGCTGCCGATCACCACGTTCCCGGTCCAGGCGGAGGCCCGTACGTCCGAGGGGTGCGCGTACGTCATCAGGTCCGCGTTCTTGAACCCGCTCGGGGTGCCGTCCCAGTCGCCGATGCGCCAGACGGCGCTCGCGTTCGACGGGTCGTTGGACGACGGGACGGTGATCGTGTTCAGGGTGGTCGTCGCCCCCGCGGACACGGTCACCTGTGTGCTGTACACAGCCAGCTCTCCCTTGTAGAGAGTCAGCGTGTACACACCCGGCAGTACACGGGACATCGAGTAGTACCCGTCCGAGGCCCGTGCCGTCCCCCAGTACTGCGCCGCAGAGTTGGCGAGCCCGACCGTGTACGTGTACGCCGTGTCCCGCCCGCTGATGCCGACGCCGGCGACCCGGCCCCGGCCGCTGTCGGCGACGTACCCGGAGATGCCGAGCGAGTCGGCCCACGGCGTGGTGAGGGTGCCGTGGTACAGCGAGGACGAGGGCGCCCCGCCGTCGGTGAAGGCGATGACGTACGGGCCCTGGAGGCCGAAGCGCTCGGACTCGGTCTGGTTCTCGCCGTAGTAGAGGATCTCGTACAGTCCGCCGCCGTCGGCGCTCTGGTGGCGCAGCAGTGAGCGGTAGAAGGGGCCGCCGGAGGCCTTCTCGTGGTTGCTGCGGACGATCCACAGGCCGACGCCGCCGGTGGTCCAGCCGATGTAGTCGTAGTCGATGACCCGGTGTTGCGAGTAGTGCTTGGAGCGGGTCTGGCCGTCGGACTTGGCGAAGACGTCGGAGGCCTCGACGGTGCTGGTGGTGTAGGTGTAGGAGTCCGGTTCGTCGTTGAGGAACAGGCCTGCCTTCACGCGCACGATGTACCGCGTCGCGGTGACGGAGGAGTCAGCCTTGTCGGTCCACAGGTAGATGTTGTCCTCGCCGCTGCGAGCCGCGTAGTAGTGCCTGAGCGTGCCGTGGGCGACGGAGACCAGGATGGTCGAGCCGGACTGGGCCAGGGTGACGGTGGAGGTGCCGAGGCCGGACTCGACGTGGGAGTTCTTGCCGCCGTAGCCCTGGTACTCGGTGCCCTTGTACACCAGCGAGGTCAGGTCGCCGTTGGTCTTGCTGACCTTGAAGACGAGGTTCGCGCCGGTGTCGACGACGTAGTTGGAGCCGTCGTCGCTCCAGCCGAAGCCCGCCGCCGACGCGGCGGGTGCGAGCGGGCCGGCGAGGGCGGCCGTACCGGCGGCGGCCGCGGTGCCGACGACGAAGGCGCGGCGGCTGACCGCGCTGTTCGAAGGTCCGGACATGGGGGTGCCTCCTTCGGGAGGTCCAGGGAGTGCGGGTGTGAGGCAGGGTGACAGTTGAATCGATTCTGCGAAAGGGCTTTCGTCGCTTGGTAGTTGGCGATCGTATGAATTTGTCCAAAGATCTAGAAAGCGCTTGTCCAGAGCGGTACGGTCCACCGGCCGGACCTTGTCCACCGCCCGAGGGAGACACGAGTGAGACGTTTCAACGCTGTGCGCGCCGCCGTGCTGACCGCCGTCACGGTCACCCTGTCCGCGACCCTGGCGGCGACGCCCGCCCAGGCCCGTCCCGCACCGCGGCCGCTCGGCCTGGAGAACTGCACCGACACCGGCTGCCACTTCGACGTCCCGCCCGGTACCTACGACGTGACGGTCCGGCTCGGCGGCACGGCGGCCTCCAGCACGGCCATCACCGGCGAGACCCGGCGCTCCCTGCTCCCGGAGACCGCCGTCCCGGCCGGTGAACAGGTCACCCGCGGCTTCACCGTGAACGTCCGCACCCCCGAGGGCGAACCGACCGGCCCCGACGGCACCCCCGGCCTGGACCTCACCCTCGGCGGCTCCGCCCCCGCCCTGGCCGGCATCCGCGTCACCCCGGCCCACCGAGCCCGCCAGATCATCCTCATCGGCGACTCCACCGCCTGCGACCAGCCCGCCGCCCCCTACTCCGGCTGGGGCCAGCAGCTCCCGCAGTACCTGCGCAAGGGCCTGTCGGTCGCCAACTACGCCGACTCCGGCGAGAGCACGGTCACCTACCTGGCCAATCCCCTCCTCTGGGACACCGTCCACCCCCTGATCCGCCCAGGCGACCTCGTCCTCGTCCAGCTCGCCCACAACGACAAGACCACCGACGAGGCCACGTACCGCGCCAACCTCGAGGCCCTCGTCGCGGGCATCCGGGACAGGGGCGGCGAGCCGGTGCTCGTCACCCCGATCGTCCGCCGCTGGTTCAACGCCGACGGCACCCTGAACAACACCACCGCCCTGCTGGTCAACGGCCTCGGCGTCGACCTCCCGGGGGTCATACGGTCCGTCGCCGCCGCCGAGGACGTCCCCCTGATCGACCTCACGGCGAAGACCAAGGCGCTGGTGGAGTCCCTGGGCCCGGAGGGCTCCAAGGCGATCTACCTCTACAACGAGAAGCGCGACAACACCCACACCTCCGTGCACGGCGCGACCGTCTACGCGGGCCTCGTCCGTGACGCACTGGTCGACCAGCATCTGGTGCCCGAGGGTCTGGTGCGGGTGGGATGAGCTCCTGGGGCGCCCCGACCGGAACCGGGGCGCCCCAGGTCCGCGAGGAAGGAACGCACCGCCGTGATCGAACTGCCCGCCGACGACCGCGAGTCGAGCCCCCGCACCGGTTACACCCGGGCGCACTGGGAGGCCGCCGCCGACGCCCTGCTGGCCGCCGTCACCCCCTACGCCACCCCCGACCGCGCCCTCTACCACCTCCCCGGCGATCACGTCAGCCACGCCGGCCGGCTCTCCGACGGCCTGGAGGGGTACGCCCGTACGCTGCTGCTGGCCGCCTTCCGCCGCGACGAGACCGCCCTCGGCCGCTACGCCGAGGGCCTCGCGGCCGGGCCCGGCGGCGTCTGGCCGCGGATCGAGGACCGCAGCCAGCCGCTGGTCGAGGCCGCCTCCATCGCGCTCGCCCTGCGGCTGACCCGCCCGCTGCTGTGGGACCGGCTGGACGACGCCGTACGGCAGCGGACGGCCGAGTGGCTCGAGGACGCGCTCACCGCCGAACCCTGGCCGTGCAACTGGGAGCTGTTCCCGGTGACCGTCGGCGGCTTCCTGCAGGAGATCGGCCACCGGCCGGAGGCCGCCCGCAAGGCGATCGACCGAGGTCTGGAGCGGGTCGAGGGCTGGTATCTCGGCGACGGCTGGTACACCGACGGCGACGGCCGGAAGTTCGACTACTACAACGGCTGGGCGATGCACCTGTACACAGTCGTCCACGCATGGCTGACAGACGACACTGAGCTGCTTTCTGTGTACGGTCGACGCTTGTCCGTCCACCTCGCCGACTACGCCCGCCTCTTCGGCGGCGACGGCGCCCCCCTCCACCAGGGCCGATCCCTGACCTACCGCTTCGCCACGACGGCCCCGCTCTGGCTCGGCGCGCTCACCGGCCACACCCCGCTCACCCCCGGCGAGACCCGGCGCCTGGCCTCCGGCGCCCTGCGCTACTTCCTCGACGGCGGGGCGGTGGACGAACGCGGGCTGCTCCCGCTGGGCTGGCTCGGCCGCGACGGGTCGCTCGTGCAGAGCTACTCCGGCCCCGCCTCCCCGTACTGGGCCAGCAAGGGCTTTCTCGGCCTGCTCCTGCCACCCGACCACGAGGTGTGGACGGCGACCGAGGAACCCGGCCCGGCCGAGCGCGCCGACGGGATCAGGCCGCTCGCCGTCCCCAACTGGCTGCTCCAGAGCACCCGTTCGGACGGACTGGTCCGGCTGCACAACCACGGCAGCGAGGACGTCCGCTACGACCCCTACTACACCCGGCTCGCCTACTCCACCGCGACCGCACCCGACCGGACCGCCCCCGACAACAGCGTGATCGTCGGCGGCGACCCGGACCGGACGCGGATCGAGCCGCTCGGCACCGGCGAAGGGTGGATCGCCTCCCGGCACACCGTGCGCGACGGGATCACCGTGACCAGTCTCGTGCTCGCCGAGGGCGCGGCCGAGGTCCGGGCCCATCTCGTCGCCGGGGCCGCCCCCGGGACGCCGGTACGGATCACCGGCTGGCCGGCACCGGACGGACTCCGCGCCGAACTCCTCCCGGTTCACCGTCTGTTGGATTCGGACGACCTGACCGGCGAGACCGGGACGGGCGAGGCCACGCTGTTCGTGGCGCTCGCCCGGCTGACCGGAGAGCCGGACCCGCGGCCCCTCACGGATCTGGTGTCGGTGCAGGTGGGGGAGGATCACGAGGTGAGCGTCCGCTGGGCGGAGTCCGGCGCGCAGAAGGTGTTCCGGTTCACGGCTTCAGCCGGGCGATCCGCAGGGTCGACGTGGTCGGTGACGCCCCGGTGAGCGGGGTGGCGTAGGGCGGGGTGACGGGCGCGTAGGCCCAGGTCAGCGTGGAGTCCTTGAGGACCGCGAGGTCTCCGGTGATCCGCGCGTGCACCACCTTGTCGGCGCTCGCGAACTTCCCGTTCCAGTCCACCAGTCGCAGATGCGTGCCCGTGAAGGTCCCGGTGCAGGTGCCGGCGGAGCACCTGGCGTTCTTCAGCGACTCCCAGGACAGCAGCAGCTTGTCCTTGCCGTACGGGGCGAGGTGCACGTCGACGTTCTCGGTGCCCTTGTCCGAGGTGAGGTAAATCGCCCGGCCGGGGCCGGAGTTGCGGTTCTTCGGGAAGGCGATCGCGACCTGGTGGGTGGCGGTCTTCGGGGTGACGGTCCAGCCGCGGCCGCTGGAGTCGGCCGGATTCTTCCGGGCGGAGGCGGCACCCCGGGAGGCGAACGCCGTCGCGTACCGGCCGTCGGCGGACTTCACCAGGTCCTCGGTGCGACCGGGGAACGTACCGCCGCAGTAGCCCGCCCAGCACTGCTCGCGCTGCACCACGGGCGCCACGTCCGGGGCACCGATGCCGGTCGAGACGAACAGGCCCGAACGCCAGTCGTCGAAGCACAGCGACGTGAAGGCGCCGGAGGTCTCCGCGTGCAGCGCGATGCCCTCGTTGTGGCTGCACCCCCAGCTCCAACCGCCGTCCAGCTTGCCGCCCTTGGCGCTGACGTACGCCGGCTTGTCGCCGTAGTGTCCGTCGGCGAAGCCGCCCGCGCCGTGCACCACGAAGTAGGCGCCGTACTTCGTCCCGTTCCAGGTGAGCTGGCCGTCCAGCACGGCGAGGTGTCGTGCGAGGCGGTACCGGTCAGCTTGGTGGTCCAGGTCCGTCTGCCGCCCGTGTAGCGGATGATCGCGGCGGCCGTGTCCTTCCTGTTGGTGTCGGCGACCCGGGTGAGCAGCGCGAACCCGTCGTTGTGGGCCACCAGCCCGCCGACCTCCTTGGTCCCCTTGACGACTGTGTCGGCGCCGGGAGCCCGGCGGTGGCGAGCGCGCCGATCACGGGCTTGCGGGCCTTGCGGACGCGGCGGTGACCTGTGGTGCGTGGTGCTTGAGCCATGCCCAGGGGTTGCCGCCGGGCGCGGAAAGGTTGCCGAAGTTGTTTCCGGTGCGTCTGTCACCCATGGGGCCGGTGGGGTGACGGGCGGCCGGGACGTCCATCGTTCGGCGTCCACCGAACCGTACGGCGCCTAGCGTGGCCGTATGACCGCAGAGCCCACCGCCACCCCGTTCGCCGGACTGCACCACCGCCCCGGCGAGCCGCTGCTGCTCCCCAACGCCTGGGACCACGCCTCAGCCGCTGCCCTGCACGCCCGGGGTTTCGCGGCGATCGGCACGACCAGCCTGGCCGTAGCGGCGGCGGCCGGTCTGCCCGACGGCCAGGGGGCGACCCGTGAACAGACCCTGAGCCTCGCCCGCATGCTCGGCCCGGAGCCCTACCTGCTCTCCGTGGACGCGGAGGACGGCTTCTCCGACGATCCGCAGGAAGTAGCCGAGTTCGCGGGCGCGTTGTGGTCCGCCGGGGTCGTCGGCGTCAACCTTGAGGACGGGCTCGGACCGGTCGGCCGGCACGCCGCGAAGATCGCCGCGGTGAAGGCCGCCGTGCCCGGCCTGTTCGTCAACGCCCGTACGGACACCCACTGGTTGGGTGACGGCGACGACACGGACACCCTGCGCCGTCTGGACGCCTATCAACAAGCGGGCGCCGACGGGGTGTTCGTGCCCGGAGTGACCGACCCGGACCGGATCGGCGCCCTCGTCCGGCGCGTCGGCGCCCCGCTCAACATCCTCTACTCGCCCACCGGTCCCACGGTCTCCCAGCTCGCCGACCTCGGCGTCGCCCGGATCAGCCTCGGCTCGCTGCTCTACCGACGGGCGCTCGGGGCGGCGCTGGACGCGGTGGCCGACATCGTGGCCGGACGGGTGCCGGGCGGTACGACACCGTCCTACGCCGAGGTTGCCACGCCGGACAGGAACGTCTCCGCGAGCAGGTCGGCGAACTCCTCGGGGTGATCCAGGGCGCCGAGATGCCCGCCAGGGAACTCCGCGAAGCGTCCACCGAGCCGGTCGGCGAGGAACTCGGCCGTGTGGTACAGGAGTTGGCCGCGCGAGTCGGCGCCGGCGGCGAGCGTGAGGTGCTGCCCGGCGGCGGGGGAGGAGGGCACGTACGCGGTGAAGGGGTGCAGGACATGGGCGAGGAAGACGCCCATCGGGGTCGCCGACGCACCCTCCGCGGGCGGCCGCTCAGCTCCGTCGAACTGCGCGAGCAGCTCGGCCCGCCGCTCCGCCCCGTCCGGCAGCACTGTCACACACGCCGGCTCGTGCGCCACCACACCCGCCAGCCGCGCGGGGTGCCGGGCGAGCAGGTCGAGGACGGCGATGCCGCCCGAGCTGCTGCCGAACACATACGCCCGCCCGCCCGGCGGCAGCACCGCCTCCAGCACCCGGTGCGCCCCGTCGCTCCAGTCCGCCGGCCGCTGGTCCGGGACCGGCAGCCCGAGCCGCCCGTGGGCGAGCCCCAGCGGGTCGTACGTCACGACGGTGAAGCTCCGTGCCAGGCGTTCGGTCAGTGGCCCGAGCCCCATGGGGTGCCCGGCCCCGCCCGGGAGGATCAGCAGGACGGGACCGCTGCCGGTCATGTCGTAGTGGAGTTCAGCCATGTTTCTTCGTCTCCTGGGGCCAGTGGGTGAGGGCGAGGTGCAGGGCGTCGACCGCCTTGTCCCAGGAGGCCTGGACGTCCCGGGCCGCGCCGAAGCCGCCCGCGGACTCCAGGGCGCAGTAACCGTGGAACGTGCTGCGCAACAGGCGTACGGCGTCCGTCAGATCGGGCTCGTCCAGACCGTAGGCGCGCAGCATCCCGTAGGTGATCTCGGCTGTACGGCGCATGGCGGGGGAGTCGGCGATCAGGGCCTGGTCGATACGGATCTGGGTGGCGGCGTACCGGCCCGGGTGTTCCAGGGCGTACGCCCGGTACGCCCTGGCGAAGGCGGCCAGGGCGTCCTTGCCGGCGCGGCCCGCCACGTCCACCGCGATCCGGTCGATCAGCTCGCCACCCGCGTGGAGCGCGAGCCGGGTACGCAGGTCCTCCAGACCCCGGACGTGCGAGTACAGGCTCGCGTCCTTCACCCCGAAGCGGCGGGCCAGCGCGGACAGGGTGACGTTCTCGAAGCCCGCCTCGTCGGCGAGGTCGGCTGCCGCCGCGACCAGCCGTTCGACAGTGAGTCCCGCACGGGCCACCCGAAACCTCCTCCTTGGATACCTAGGGGCAATCCTAGGGTGTCTAGGTTGGTGGCCGCCCACGTGCGGGACCCGCTCGTACGACCCTCAGCCGATCGGCGCGTACAGCACTCCCAGCTTGTCGATTTCGTTGCCCGAGCGGCCGGTGAAGCCCACGATCTGCCGGCCGGAGGGGGCGGTGAAGGTGGCGGAGTCCGAAGTCGCCGTACCGGCCGCCAGCGTCCGGCCCTTGTCCGTCGTGAACGCCGCCGAGAAGACCCGTGTGCGGCCGTCCTTCTGCCCCTCTGTCAGCTTCATCGAGGTCAGGTGTTCGCCGGCGGCGAGGGTGAGGGAGGCGGCCGTGCCGCTCGTACCGCCGTGGGTGAGCGCCGTGCCGTCGGCGTGCGTGAGGGACACCGCGTCCAGGCGGGCGGCGCCGCGCGGGGTGAGGGTGCGCGGGGTGAGGGTGGCGGGGAGGTCGTCGCTTCCGGGGCTGGTGCCCGTCTGGGGTACGGGGCCCGGCGGTCTGCGGCTGCGTGGTGTCGACGCGCGTGACCGGAGGCGATGCCGTGGGCAGGCGGCGGCGGGGTCCGAGGGCCCCGGCCGCGTGTCCGCCGGGATGGTGTGTCAGAGCATGGCGAGCCGGTCCACCAGCAGTTCCACTCTCTGCTCGGTGTACTCCGGCGGCAGCCGTCCCGACCGGGTCAGGGTCGCGATCCCGTGCAGGGACGCCCAGAACACCTCGGTGAACAGCCCCGGGGCGACGCCGTCCCCGGCGACCTCGCC
>NZ_JBIRXG010000049.1:0-35096 GCF_044388685.1 Streptomyces sp. NPDC020192
CCGCTACGAGCGCAAAGCCGAGCACTTCCTCGCCTTCACCAGCATCGCCTGCACCCTCATCTGCTACCGCAGGCTTACCAAATGAGATGACTTCTTAGCCGATGCATCGCCTTCGCCGTCGGGCACAGACCCCTCCCAACCGACGACGGCACGCCGCTCACGCGACGTCCATGCGCCGCGATCGTCCGCAACAACCGCCGCGACGGGGCCATGACGGATGACAGCCGCCACGTCTGCCGGCGCGGTCCAGCCGCAGTCCGGGGGTGCCGGGCTGCGCTGGCATGGTCATCGCACGTCGACGTAGTCCGTGACCAGGGGGCTCTTGAGGTACTGGTCGCCTATGTTGCGGTTCAGGGCAACCGCCCAGGTGCCGTCCTGGGTGTCGTTTTGGGTGATGTTGAGGATCCGGCCCTTGGAGTCGGTGTCCAAGTCACTGATGTAGCGGTAGGTGGAGGCGCCGCGAGGCCGGAAGTACAGGGCGGGGCTGGCGTCGGCGAGCGGCTTCCAGGTGGTACCCGTGTAGTACTGGAGCGTGCCTTTGAGGTGGATGAGGCCGTTCCTGCGGACCGGTTCGGGGGTTACGTCGAACCCGGTGATCCGTGTGGGGTAGCGGCGTAGGTGGACGGGCTTGGTGGTGCTGCTCGCGAGGTCGGGGTTGCCGTTGAAGCGGGCACGCCAGTAGGCGTTGTTCTGCGCGGTGAATGACGCGCCGAAGACTTCCTGGAAGTTGGGCTTGTTGTAACGGATCTTCACCGGGATTGTGGAGGCGGACTTCCAGCCGGTCTTGCCGTCCTTGGAGTATTCGATGGTGACGGCGGTGTTGGACGGCCAGTGGGCACGGGGATCGCTGTACTCGATGTCTCCCGAGACGTGGAGTCGGGAGTTCTCGTCGAGCGTGGCGTCCATGGTGAGGAAGGTCGTGTATGCCACGTGGAGGCTGAAAGGCTCAGTGGCAGGCTGCAAGAACGGCGTGTCGCCGAGGACGAGTTGGCCGGTCGGCAACGGATTGTCCGAGGGGACGCGTAGGCTGTAGAACCCGTTGTCGTCCGTGGTGGTCGTCCCCCCGAACCCCTGCGAAGAGCCGGTACCTATGAGACTGAGTGACGTGTGCGGCAGCGGCTGCCAGCCGTCGGCCGTCTGGATCTCCGCACGGCCGGTGACCGTGCCCGTCGTTCCCTGGCGCAGGTTGAGGGCGTGTGTGCTCGCCGTGAACCGGGTCGGTGCCTGCACGGGGTTCATGGGCTGCTGGGGCGAGCGCAGGAGGATCGCCCCGGGGTAGGCGCTGGAGTCTTGTGGCCACGCCGTCATGTCGGCCCAGTACACGGTGGGGACGAACGAGAAGGTGAGGCGCCCGTCGGCGTCGGTCTGCGTGTTGAACCTGTTGTACGGGGAGGTGCCCTGGCAGGTGATGACGACCGGCGAGTTGGTGACCGGAACCCGTGTGCCGGGCGTCCGTGGGTCCTCGGCGAGTTCGGTACCGCTGACGGTCACTTTTTGATGGAAGTAGTCCGGCTTGGTCGGCGTCACCGTAAGGTCCGGGACAGTGAGAATGGTCTGGTACTGCAGTGTCGAGCGTGAGGCGACGCCGGTGACCGTGGCGCCGGAGGAGTCCTCCATATCGACGGTGATCCGGTACTCGCCGAGGTCCGCGAGGTGCACCGGGGCCCGCCAGACTCCAGACCGGCCGTCCGTGCCGGACTGCTGGGTGAAGTCGTCAGTGGATCCGGCCTCGGGCGCGCCGTTCGGGCTGCCGACGGGGGTGAAGTGGGCGGTGATATGGGTGATCGCATTGTCCGAGTGCGCGGTGATGAAGACCATTCCGGGATAGTCGTACCAGGCGTCCGCGTTATCCAGGACGGGTCCAGTCCCTGGAGCGGCATCGGCACGGGCCAGGGCAGGGCCGGTGAACATCGAGGTCGCCAGCGCTGTGGCAGCGGCAGTCGAAAGCAGAGCAGCACGTCGTACGTGGTATCCCCCCACAGGATCACATGACCCCAGCTCAGGGGGCCATCCGGTACCCGGCCCGACATCACCGTTGGTGCGGATCGTGACCAAGTGATGGATGAATATAGCGGCTGGATCGAACACAAGCTCTCACCGGCCACCCGAAGCGCTGAGTCACCACTGCGTGTTCGCGGACACTCGGATGCGACCGATCACAACCAGGCATCCGCTGCGCCTTCAAGAGTGAGGCTGCCGGAAGCCGGCCTGCGGCCCGGGGCTCAGTGGATCGCGGGCGCGAAGTGGAAGTTCCGGTGTCGCATCGTCCGCTGGCATCGTCCAGAATCGCGGCCTTCGACCGACGCTGCGTCAACTGGTCATCATGCGCACGTTGCGTTCACGTCGGCGCGCCACCACGGCGGCCGAGGCCGACCTGCTGACCCGAGCGCGTGATGCGCTGGGCCAGTTCTCCGGCCCCGGCACCCTCCTGGACGCGGACCACATCCGCGCACGTGGGCAGCAGATCCGAGCCGATGCGGAGCAGAGAAAGGCTCACTTCACCACGCGGCTCGGAGCCGACCGGGCGGCACCCACCGCAGACAAACCCACACCCAGGCCTTGGCAGCCGGCGTCAGCACGCCCCCAGTGCGCCCGTGACAGCACCGCTCCACGCCGTTGCACCGGGCGGAACCGAGCGAGAGATCCTTGGCGCACGCGCTTGTGGCGCCGCTCGCAACCTCCTGCCGTCGCGGACCGGGCCAGCTGCGGCGACCTCTCCACCGCGGTGCCGATGTCATCACCCGGCTGCGGTGACCGGTCAGGTCAGGTCCGCAGAGGCCTGTCGGGCAGCCTTCTGCGCCCTGTCCATGGGTTTGGCGAACTCCTCGTCCCGGCCGCGCCCCTGGTAGATCGCCGCGCTGCTCACGCCGATGGCGGCGGCGGCCGCGATGACGGTGGTGCCCGGCTTGCTCAGTCCCTCCAGGAAACGGGCCACCCGCTGGGGAGTCAGCCGGACGATCCTGCCGGCCCCGCTCGGGGGCGCGGCGGCGCTGACCGCGTCGCAGGCGGCCGCACAGACGGCGGTCGAGCACCATGTCCAGAACGCCGCCGACCACGGCTGCCCGCACCCGACCATCAGCGACCGCGCATCCGTGATGGCGGCTGCCCGCCGCGAGCAGCTGCTCGATGACCTCGAGGCGGCCGTGGGGGAGCGCTGGTGATGTCGGCTCAGGATGTCGCGGAGCGGGTCGTCGCGCTCCTGGGCTGGTCCGGCGACGTCCGTATCGTGCCGGGCGGGGACGGGACTTACGGGGCTGAGGCCCGCATCGTGCCCGACGAGGAGGCCTGGTGGCTGGCCATCGCCGTGGACCAAGCCTCGGGCGCGGCCTTGGCGCGCACTGACATCATCGACCCAGGCGGCACCCATCGCGCCCCCTACGCGATCAGCATGCCTGTCCCGGCCGAGGACACCGACGCCGTCGTCCTGGCCGTCACCGCCGCCTGCGAGGACCTGGACGGCATGGGGAACGGCGGCGGCCGCCAGAGCCTGTCCATTGCCGGCACTGTCTGGCTCCTCTTCGACGGCGGCCTCACCCGTGTTCCTCTGGAGTGCCGCCGCTGCCGGACTAGCGAGGGCTGGCATCTGACCGCCAGCCTCGACGTCGGCCTCGCGACCGTCAGGTGCGCGGCCGGACATCTCACCCGCGATCACCGGGTGTCTGTCGGCGGCATCGTCGAGGTCATCGCCCGCCACGGGAGCCGCGTCCCCGAGGACGTCGAACTCACCGGCTTCAGCACCCGGTAGTCTGCCGTTCTCTCCGCGGGCGGGCACGCGAGACGACCCTGGTGCTCCTGGCCGTCGTCGAGCTTCCACATCCAGCCTCAGCGGTTCCTACGAGCCGAGTTCCTGGCGCGTAGGAGCGCAGCCGCACGCCGGGCTCCCGGGTCGTATGGTCCGCTGCTGCAGTTGCCCACCGTGCAGCCAGCGCCTCCTTGGCTTTATTCACGGGTCGTGACAGCGGTTGTTCACGGGATCGGGAGGTACCCCGGTCGACGGTCGGGTGGGCCCAGACCTGGATGGGGTCGATGTCCCACATCTGCGGTGGCTTCCTGTTCGCGGCGAACAAGGTCGTCCTGCCGTGTCGACGATCAAGTCTTTCCCCACTTGGTGTGGTTTGGGCGTCACGCAATTCGGCAGCCCAGTGGTGACGGCGTCGATGTCGCGGCTCAGTCCGTTGATCAGGGAGTGCAGGGCGAGCAGGTCGTCGGCGATGACGCGCTTCATCCAGGCGGGCAGTTGATCGCCCCGCAGGTCGCCCATCATGGTGGCGAATGCGCGGACGTGGTGGGTGGCGGCGTCGAGTTCGGGGCAGCTGGTCCGGATCTCGTTGAGGTCGGCGGCATCATCGGCTGTCAGGTTTCCGGGGTCGGTCATGATCCAGCGGATGATGTGGCGGGGCTGTGGAGCTGGGCGGCGCACGGGTGGCACGGTGGTGGCGGCCTTGAACGGGCGGAGGTAACGCTGGACGGTCTCGATGCTCCGGCAAAGCCCAAGGCGACGATTTCCTGGTGGAGCTGGGCGCTGTTGTGACAGCCCTCGTTCCGCCGCTGGTGGAGGTGGGGCTTGTACTCGTCCAGGATGGTGGAGCGGTTCGTCGCTTTGACCAGCAGTTCGTCGATGCTGGTGGCGCGGGCGAAGCGGCGCACGGTGGACCGGTCCAGCTGCAGTGTCCGGCAGATGTTCTCCAGCGTGCTGCCGGCCTCCAGGAGCTGTTGCACGGTGGTATAGCGTTCCCTGGTCCGGGTCACCAGGCGGCGCTCTCGTCCGCAGACATCGAGCATCCCGGCCGCCGGTGCTGGCGGCGGTGGCGTCTGCCAGATGTCGTCGCTGGTCGGCGGTGCGACCGGTACGGTGTTCTCGAACGTGGTCCGGACGCAGGTGTGGTGGGCGGAGACGGTCTTTTCGACAGCCTCGCCGAGGTTGTGCCACAGATGCCAGGCGTCCGCGATCTGCACCGCTTGCGGAGCACCGCTGCAGGCGCCCTCGGCATAAGCCCCGGCACGGTCCCGGCAGATGATCTCTACTTCCGGATGGCGCTTCAGCCAGGCGGCCAGCGGTTCGGCATCCCGGCCGGGCAGCATGTCCACCGGACGCCGCCTCTCCAGATCCACCAGGATCGTGGCGTACGAGTCGCCCTTCCGCAGCGCGAAATCGTCGACACCGAGCACGCGGATCTGTCCGACTGGTTCTTCCGGCGCGGCGCGGACCAGACGTAACAGGGTGTCTTTGGCGACGCGCAGGCCCAGCATCCCGGCCAGGCGGGCTCCCGCGCGGCCGGCCAGTGCGAGAGCGATCGAGGTCAATTGCTCACGCACGAGTGGCGTGTAGCGGGCATGCGGGCTCGTCAGTCCCGAGATCTGCTCGGCAAACGTCACTGCCGGGCACGCCGGGTTCGGGCACTTGAACCGACGCACCAGCAGCTCGATCACCACTCTGGCCCCACCGACCGCGGCGTCCGCGAGCCGTCGCATGTACCGGCCGTGCACCCGGTCCGACGCACTACCGCAGTGCGGGCAGTCCGAGCCCGCCGAGCGGGCCCGCGCATGCATCGTGACCACTCCAGCCACCGCCCGCTCGACCAACTCCACCACGACACCGGCCAGATGAGGGAACAACGTCTCGAAACTCCGCGAAGAACACGCGAGCCGTGATCACAGCCACCGCTGACACCGACAGCGTGAGCGCAGCCTGGGACCTGCGCGCCGCGCAGGTCCCAACAGGGGGGCCAGCAGCGCGGGTTCGGCCCCATTCGTGCGGCATCATGGCCGGTCAGCGATGGCGTACCGGCTTAGCGGGAAGATCGCTGGGTATAGTGCAGGCGTTTCGGGGGACCGGCGACCTGGAGTTGGTCGATCTCACGCGCCACCTCGTGTTCATCGACATCCGGGGCCCTGGCGGAGCCCCGATGACCACATCGCTGAGGAGGCCGTCCCATGGAACCCGTCACGCTGATCACCGGTGGCTCGACCGGAATCGGCGCCGCCACCGCCCGCGCCCTGCTCAAGCAGGGCCACCGCGTGGCCATCACCGGACGTGACGTGGACAAGCTGGCCGCCTTCGCTGCTTCGGCCGCAGCGGGCGAGCGGCTGCTGACGATCACCGGCGACACCAGCGACGCGCACGACGTCGCCTCCGCCGTGCGCCGCGTGGTGGAGGCGTGGGGCCGACTGGACAACATCATCGCCAATGCCGGTTTCTCACTGCCCGGCAACCTGGAGAGCCACGCCCCCGAGGACATGCGCGCCATGGTCCTCACCAACGTCCTGGGCCCGGCCCTGCTGGTGCGGGAGACCCTGCCACACCTGCGGGAGTCCAAGGGCCGGATCGTGATCATCGGTTCGGTCGCCGGGGTGCGTAACACGCCTGGCAACCTGTACTCGGTCACCAAGTGGGCCGCGCACGCACTGGCCGAGAACACCCGCCTGCTGGTCGGCAAGGACGGGGTCGGTGTGACGGTCGTCGCCCCCGGGGTGGTGGACACCCCGTTCTGGGACGAGCGCGGCGGCACCCCCGAGGCGGCGCCGGTGATGACCGCCGAGCAGGTCGCGGACACGATCGTCTTCGCCGTCAATCAGCCCGCGGGCGTGGACATCAACCACATCACCATGCGGCCGACCGGACAGGTCGGCTGACGCCGCGCTCCCAACGACCGTACGACAAGGCGCCTTCGGCCCCGCCGCGTACCACGCGGTGCAGGCCGAAGGCGGGTGAGCACGCCCTTAAGTACCAGGGGCAGGGAGGTCACTTCGCGCAGCCAGGCGAGACCCTCCCGGGTGATCGAGGCGTCGAACTGCTCCTTGGATTGCCGGGCGATGGCCGGCTCCCCGTCCCGGCTGCCGTGCGAGGCGGCCATCACGTCGTGCGCCACGTTGACCGCCCGAAGGCTCGCCACCGCTGAAGAAGGGAATAGCCGGGATCTGGGCGGCTGCCCAGTCGTAGATGCGCGAACCCTTGGCTCCGTCGCCGCAGGAAAGCCGCTCCCAGGCTTCGTCGGGGGCGTCACCGATGAGTTGGTCGATGCGCCAGCAGTCGGCGAGGGACTTGACCTGCTGCGACTTCGGGACCGCGACGACGTAGCCCAGCCCGGCCTCCTCAAGCATGCGGCGGAAGTTCCAGTCCTGGCCGTAGAGGGCGTCCGCCGTCACCCAGGCGATGGGTAGGGGTGAGGCGAGCGCCCGGGTGATAAGGCTCCAGGCAAGCTCGGTCTTGGTGGCAAAGGCCCGGGCGTCGGGCACTCCTGCCGCGCGGCACCGTTCCCGGTCGGACGTCCAGGACTTCGGCAGGTACAACTCCCGGTCCACCAAGGTCCGGCCTCGCGACGAGGTATAGGCGGCAAACACGGCGACCTGGCAGTTCTCCGTGCATCCTGCCGTGCCGGAGTACTGCCGCTGCACGCCCGCCGAAGTGGTGCCCTTCTTGAGGAAGCCGGTCTCGTCGATGATCAGGACACCGTCGGGCTCGCCGAGGCGTTCGGCCACGTATTCCTGCAGGTCGTCGCGGACCTCGTCCGGATCCCACCGGGCCCGGTTCAGCAGGTGCTGCAAGTCGGCTGGGACGTCGTGGCCGACATATTCCGCAAGCTGCCAGCCGTTCTTCCGGCCGACAGGGCCGAGCAGCCCGCGCACGTAGTCCCGCATCCGCCGCCGCAGATCGACCCGGCCGAACCGGTGACCGACCCGCAACAGCACCTCCTCAAGCTCCGAAGCCCAGACACCAGGCCGCACATCGTCTTGCGTGATCAGCACAACAGTGATCAGGGGCTGCCGGTCACGAGCTTCGACCACATGACGATGCGTCAGCTGAGTATGCTCAGAAAACAGCCTCTGAACAGCGGCGATAGCGAAGTGCAACTGGAGAATCAGTACTCCAGTCTGGTTTCGTGATCTATCCGGTGGGCTCGTCGGCGGTCCGTCGTCGGGAGTGGTTGCGTCGGGCTGTTGCCTGGTGGTGTCTGCGCCAGATAGACCAGGGCGAGCGAGTGTCATCTTTCCGGCAGCACTGCCGAGCCGGTCGAGGCGGTTGTCCAGGATGAACGTGGCTGGCGCGGTGCGTCGCAGCGTGAGCGGTCCCGGTCACCGCGAGGCGGATGCCGAGCTATAGTCACGAGGTCGCGAAAAACGATGTTCCGCGGTCCACCCGCCGGACATCGCACATACATCGATGCAGATGGTTCTGATCGGTGAGCGTCTCCTTGCCGAGATCGGGCACCCCGTCCGCTTTCGGCGCTGACCATCGCCGGCGCGTGCCGGCGCAACAGAGGAGCGCAGCATGCAGAAGACCATCGCCATTGTCGGAGCAGGACTGGGCGGGCTGACGCTCGCCCGGGTACTACAGGCTCACGGCGTCGCCGCGACGATCTACGAGGGTGAGCCTTCGGCGACGACCCGTACGCAAGGCGGCCTGCTCGACATCCACGAAGAGACTGGCCAGGTCGCAGTTCGCGCAGCCGGTCTGTACGACGAGTTCCTCACTCTGGTCCGCCCGGGCGAGGACGCCAAGCGTGTGGTGGACCGCCACGGCACGATCCTGTTCGACATGCCTGCGGACCCCGGTTCGGCCCGTCCAGAGGTGGATCGTGGCGAACTGCGGCGCCTGCTCATCCACTCGCTGGCGCCCGGGACGATCAGGTGGGGTCACAAGCTCGCCTCGATCCGGCACCGTGTGGAGGGCGGCTACGACCTCACCTTCGCGGAAGGTTCCGCCACGCGCGCTGACATCGTCATCGGCGCGGACGGTGCCTGGTCGAAGGTGCGTCCGCTGCTCACCCCCGCCAAGCCTGTCTACAGCGGAACCTGCTTCATCGAGATCGCCCTCGCCTCGGGCGGCCAGGACTGCCGGGCGAGCGTGGCCGCGATCGGCAGCGGCACGCTGATGGCGGTCGCGCCGGGCAAAGGCATCATCGCGCATCGCTACGCCGACGGGCACGTGCGCGGATACGTGGCGCTGAACAAGCCCGAGGAGTGGATGAGGTCGATCGACTTCGGCGACCCGTCCGCGGGCCTCCGCCAACTTGCCGACGAGTTCGACGGCTGGTCGCCGCTGCTCACCGCCTTCGTGACACAGAGCGACGCGGAACCGTGGCTCCGACCCATCTACGCCCTTCCCGTCGGGCTTAAATGGGACAGGGCGCCCGGAGTGACGCTCGTCGGCGACGCCGCGCATCTGATGTCGCCCTTCGCCGGCGAGGGCGCGAACCTCGCCATGTACGACGGCGCGGACCTGGCGAGCAAGCTGGTTGAGCAACCCGACATCGAGGTCGCGCTCACCGCCTACGAAGAGCGGCTGTTCCTGCGTAGTGGCGACGCCGCCAGCCGCTCGGCGCAGAACCTGGAGATCTTCTTCGGCCAGGAAGCACCGCAGAGCGTAGTCACTCTGTTCGATCGCTCCTGACACCTCAGTCCGGGTTCGCGATCTTGTCGCGGACCCTGCAGGGAACGGGCACGGCCACCGCATGATCATCGGGGGGTGTGTCGACTCTTGAAGATCGTGCGGTGGCTGCACGGCATAGCCCAGAGCCTGCCCGTTGGTGGGCGATGTTCGACCAGGTCATGGCCCGGATCGCGGGCCGGTTCCGGCGGGTTGAGCCCCGCGCGTCAGCCCGCTCCTACCTGCTCGGGCTGCTGTCGGGCGTGGAGCGGAAGAACTGCTGGCAGATGGCCGAGCAAGCGGGCCATACGCGACCCGGGTCGCTGCAGCGTCTACTGCGCTATGCCTGCTGGGATGCCGAGGCGGTCCGCGACGACCTGCGTTCCTACGCCGCGGAACACCTCGCCGCCCCCGACGGTGTCCTGATCGTGGACGAGACCGGCTTCCTGAAGAAGGGCCGGTCCTCGGCAGGGGTGCAGAGGCAGTACACCGGCACTGCGGGACGCATCGAGAACTCCCAGGTCGGCGTTTCCTTGCGCTGGCAACCAGCCGGGGACGTGCTCTGATCGACCGTTTACCTGCCCGAGCAGTCATGGGCCGATGATCCCGAACGCCGCCACGCTGCCGGAATACCCGACGAAGTGCGGTTCCAGACCAAGCCCTTTCTGGCCGGGGAGATGATCGCCGCAGCGCTGGACGCCGGAATCACCGCGCCCTGGGTGACCGGTGACGAAGTCTACGGCCAGGGCCCGCGTCTCCGCGCCGTCCTTGAGGCACGCGGCACCGGCTATGTCCTGGCCGTCGCCTGCTCGACGCGGGTAAGGATCAACCACGGCCGCACTGCCGTTCGCGCGGACACCGTTGCCGGCCGGCTGCCCGTCACGGCCTGGCATCGGCAGAGTGCCGGCACCGGCGCGAAAGGTCCTCGGTACTACGACTGGGCCTGGATCCACACCGGCATCGGAGCGAACCGACACCTGCTGATCCGACGCAACCTCTCCACCGGTGAACTCGCCTTCTATCTGTGCTGGTCGCCCGCCACGGTCTCCCTGGCCGAGCTGGTCCGCGTCGCTGGTGTCCGTTGGAGCGTGGAGGAGTGCTTCCAGGCTGCGAAGAGCCAGGTCGGCCTGGACCACTATCAGGTGAGGCACTGGACCTCCTGGCACCGGCACATCACGCTCGCCATGCTCGCCTTGGCTTTCCGGACCGCCGTCGCCGCCGACGCGGCACCACAGCGGCCAGCCGGTCCGCACTACTTCGACCACAGCCTCGATCCGGTCACGCTGACCGTGCCCGAGATCCGCCGTCTCTTCGGTGCCGTCTTCAACCTGCCTGCCGTGTCGGCGGCCAGGCTGCCGCACTGGTCCATCTGGCGCCGACACCACCAGGCAACAGCCCGACGCAGTCACTACCGACGACGAACCCCCGACGGATCCGCCGGGTAGATCACGAAGCCAGACTGGAGTACTAAGTTGACCACCGGTCACGGGTAAATGAACCGGTCTGAGGCGTCCGTGGCCGGTGCGCGCCGACGGCGCAGGCCGAATGATGTGCGCACCGATCGCCCGATACGTTCACGGCCCTTCCTGTCGTGGCGCCGAGTTACCACGGTACCGCCCAGTGCGGGGAATCCGGCCAGTACGACAGCGTCGAGCGTGACAGCGTCAGGCGCTTCGAACGACAGGCTGTCGTACATGCGTTGTGCCCAGGTGGCATGCCCTGACTCGTTCGGGTGCTGGCCGCGCCAAGCGCCGTCCTTGCCGTGCAGGAACCCGGCCATCGTCTCGGCGGCGTCCTGGGCGCCGAGGAAATGCTCGGGGGCAAACACCTCCTCCGCGAACGATCCGGCCAGTTGCTGGGGAAGCGGCGTGGCGGTTATGGCGTTGAAGAAGACGAACGGCGTACCGAGGCTTCGGAGCACGGCGGCCAGGGAGCTCACCTGCGAGGCCAGCCGCCAGCTCTGCTCAATCGGCGAGACGGCGCTCTTGCGATAGGCGGCGACCAGCCGGTCGAGCCCGCGCAGGTCGTAGTAGTGCCCGGGCAGTATCTGGCGATACCCGTCCTCCACGTAGAACTCTCGCCGGGCTGGGTGCGACCAGCCTATGACGACCATCAGAGCGCCTGCGGGAAGACCTGCCCGCTGCCACCGGGCGAGGAATTCGATCGTGGTGCGCACGATCCGGTCATTCGATCCGCTGGGGACCGCGTCATTGTATACGCCCACCGATTCGACCAGTTCCGCGAGGCGGCTCGGCCAGGAATGGGCCCAGCGGTAGTGGTCGTTGTCGCATACTTTGGTTCGCGGATCGTCGTGCAGTTCGGATCCGTACGTCATGGAGCAGCCGTTGGCGTACAGGTACATGTGAATTCCCCAATCACACCGCGAGAGTCAGGCGCCAGCATTCGGGCCAGGCGCAGGTCCGTGGACTGGTGACGTACGCCCGCGGTCAGAACATCGGCACGCCGTACGCGTTCTGGAACCGGAGGGCGTCTGACCACGAGTTCACCAGTGGCTCCCCCCTGACGTTGAGGCTCGTGTTGAGCAGCATGGGGCAGCCGGTGAGCCGGTCGAATTCCTGGACCACCCGGCCGATGACCGAGTTGTCGGTGGGTCGGACAGTCTGGACCCGGCTGGTGCCGTCCACATGGCAGACCCCGGGAAACTTCTCAGAGGCACGGCAGCGCAGCACGTACTGCATGTAAGGTGTTTCCGGAAGATATGTTTCGAAGTAGTGGTGCGCCCGATCCGCGAGTACCACCGGTGCGAAGGGCCTGAACTTCTGGCGGCGTTTGATCTCGTTCACCCGGTCCTTGATGCCCGGCGAGCGCGGATCGGCCAGAAGGCTGCGGTTGCCCAGTGCTCTGGGCCCGTATTCGGCCCGGCCGTTGGCCAGACCGACCACCTGGCCCGCGGCGAGAGCCTGCGCCACCGCCGCGGCATCGACCGGCCGTTTGATGTCGTGCCCGAGATAGGGGCCCGGCCAGGGGACGAACTCCTCCGTGCGGGCCAGGGCCGCGCCGACGGCCGACCCGGCGTCGCCCGGGTTTGGCGGTATCCAGATGTCATCGAAGAGGCCGAGGGACGCCAGTTTGCCATTGAAGAGGCAGTTCAGGGCCACACCCCCGCTGTAGACGAGATTCCGCGACGGAACGTGGGCCGCGACCCACCGGAAAAGGCCTTCCAGGAATTCCTCGGTCACAGCCTGGATGCTGCTGGCCAGATCCTCGGGCTCCCTGATCTCCGGATGCCAGTCCGCCAGGCCCCGGTGCAGGTTCCTGCGCAGCCGGAAATGGGGGGGATGTGTGGGCGCCACCAACTCCCGGGCGATCAGGTCCCTGTACTTCGGCTCTCCGTACGCCGCCATGCCCATGAGGATGTATTCCTCCTCGTTGGGTTTCAGTCCGACCCGCTGCGTCATGGACGAGTACAGCAGTCCGACACTGTGGGGATAGCGCACGGAATGGACCTTGCGTAGCGCGGTGCCACGGGCGTGCCAGACGGTCAGCGTCTCCCATTCGCCGATCGCGTCCACCACGACCAGAGCGGCGTCTCGGAAGGGGGAGCAGAAATACGCCCCCGAGGCATGCGAACGGTGATGTGAGACATATCGGACCGGGATTCCGCGGAGTTGGGCGAAGGAATCGAGATGCCTCCGCACGCCGGGGTCTCCCAGGGCCGAGAACTGCCCGGCCCGCAGCTGCCTGGAACGCTTCAGCCAGGGGTGCTCGAAGTAGACGATCTCGGTCACATCGTCGGCGTAACTGAGCGCGTCCTCGATCACGGCGTTGTTGAGCAGAGGGTCATTCTTGCTGCGGCTGTACCTTTCGCTATGTGCCGCGAAGGCGATTTCCCCGCCCCGGATTACCGCCACTGCCGCGTCATGGGACAGTGCACTGACTCCGAGTGTAGATGTCACTGACGGTGCCCCCAAGGTAATCGTCCGAATCTGCTGTCAAAATATCCACGCGTTCGTGCTAACGTCAGCGACGTTGCTGTCCTGGGTATCCTCGCCAAGCTGCTTCCGGTAGCGGTTTCTTGCAGGAAAGGTGGACCATGCTCGACGGTGAAGTGCCGTTCTTCGATCTGCAGGCATCACAACCTCTGGCGGAGCTGGCAGCGGCGGTGCAGACCGTGCTCGCCTCCGGCCGCTTCGTCGGCGGCCCGGAAGTCGAGTCCTTCGAGCGTGAATTCGCGGAATTCACCGGCGCCCGGCATTGCGTGGGCGTCTCCAGTGGTACCAGCGCGCTGCAGGCTGCGCTGCTCGCGTGCGGCGTCGGCCCCGGCGACGAGGTCATCACGTCCGCGGCCACCTTCGTGGCGACCGCGGCAGCGATCGTCCACACCGGCGCCACTCCGGTCTTCGTGGACATTGACTCGCAGACACGCACACTGTGCCCGGCCCGATTGGCCGACGCGGTGACCCCCAGAACCCGTGCGGTGGTCCCCGTCGACCTCTATGGGCACCCGGCGGACGCGGACGCGATCCGCCGGATCGCGGACCGCTTCGATCTGGCGGTTGTGGCGGACGCCGCTCAGGCGCACGGCGGTGTCTATCGGGGCCGCCGGGTCGGCACGCTGGCGGACGCCACGTGCTTCAGTTTCTATCCGTCCAAGAACCTCGGTGCGCTCGGTGACGCTGGGGCCGTCACCACCGACGACCCGTACATCGCGGAACGCATACGCCGGATGCGTGACCATGGCCGTGGCTCCTCGCGTGACTCCTGCACCGTCGCGGGACACAACTGGCGGCTGGATGCCATCCAGGCGGCCTGCCTGCGGGTGAAGTTGCGGCACTTGCAGGAGTGGGTGACGGCTCGTCGCGAGATCGCTGGATGGTACGGCCGCGAATTGGGCGGCTACGGGGGACTGCTGCCCCGGCCTTCGGCCGATGTCGAGCATGCCTTCCACCTCTTCGTGGTGCGGCACCGCGAACGCGACTTCCTGCGCAAGGCGCTGGCCGTCGCGGGGGTCGCCACCCAGATCCACTATCCGCGAGCGGTTCACCAGATGGAGCCCTTCATCCGCTACGCACCGCGCGAACCTGGTTCCCTCAGCGGGGCGGAACAGCTCGCCAAGGAGTGCCTCTCGCTGCCGCTGTACCCAGGCATGACGCCCGCTCAGGTCCGGAGGGTCGGGCAGGCGGTCGCGGAGGCGCTGCCGAGCTGATCCGTGGGCCGGAGGCCGCCGGTCCTCCGCTGCCGACCCCGTGGACACCAGCGGCACGGGAAACACGCGTCCGCCGGCCCCGGCCGTGCTCACCGTGCCTCCTGGCGGCTCAGCTCCAGCCTGCTGGCGGACAGCGTGCCCGCGGCCTCGTCCACCACCACTTCCAGCGGGGCCGGCCGGCTCAGGAACCCTATAAGGCTGGCCGTGAGGCCGTAGGCGCCCACGTTGGGGAAGACCACGGTGTCCCCGGAGCGGTAGGTTCCCGCCGGCGCCTTTCGTCCGAGCACGTCGGCCGGTGTGCACAGCGGCCCGACCAGTGTGGCGGTGGAGGTGCCGGTTGCCTGCGCCCCCAGGGGCAAGGCCTCCGGCCGGAGGAGCCTGCCAAGACCCGCCATTCCTCCCAGGTGGTTGATGCCGGAGTCGAGCAGTACGAACTCGGCTGCCCCGACCCGTTTCGTCTCCAGCACGGTGCACACCAGGCTTCCCGCGTCCGCGGTGAGATATCGCCCGGACTCGAAGCAGACGAGAGGATCGCCGTTCCTCCATCCCGGCAGGTGCTCGTCGAGAGCGGCCTCCAGCCGGGGACGCAGGGTGGGGTAGCCGGGTCGGTCACCGGGGCGGGCATAGGGCGCCGCGAAGCCGCCGCCGAGGTCGACGGTGGCCACCGGTGTCCGGCGGCGGATCTCCGCTGCCTGGGTGATGCTGGCGAGAAACGTCGTGAACAGCGCGTCCTCGTCGCGGGCGCTGCTGACCGGAAAGAAGTGCAGACCGGTGACGCAGGGCGAGTCCAGCAGGTTCTGGGACGGCGCGGTGCCGAACTGGCTCGCCCCTCCGGTCATCCTCAGGCCCACCGCGCCCGCCGATCCCGCGTTGACCCGCAGCAGGCACTCAACGTGCGCTCGTCGGTGCGCTGCGGCATCGCAGACCCGTTCGAGGTCGGCTTCCGACTCCACCGAGAAGCGGAACACTCCGTGGCCGAGGGCCGCCACGATCTCGGCGGGGCTCTTCGCAGGACCGGTGTAGAAGCATTCGGGGCCGGCGAAGCCGGCTTCCCTCGCCACTGTCAGCTCCCCTTGCGAGCTGACCTCGGCATGGCAACCGCCCTGCCGCAGCAAGGCGGCGATGCGCGGATGAGGGTTGGCCTTCAACGAGTAGTACAGCCTGCTGGGCTGCGGCAGCACGGCTCGCAGGTCGCGCAGCGCGGCGGCCACACGGTCGAGCCGGTAGACGTACAGCGGAGTGCCGAAGCGCGCGGTGAGTTCCCCGATCGTGTCCATCACGGTCTCTCCTCGGCCAGGGCCCGAAGAGCAGGACGGTCGATCTTCCCGTTCACCCCGCGGGGCAACGAGTCGAGGACGCGGACCGCCCCGGGGACCTTGGCCGGTTCGAGCAGGCTCCGCAGGGCGCGCCGCACCGCGTCGGCCGTCACATCGCCCGCGACGTACAGGGTTGCGCGGCCGCTCCGAGGTGGCGGCACCGCTCCCGCCTCCATCACACCGGGGACTTGCCGCGCCGCGCGTTCGATCTCCAGCAGACCCGTGCGCACACCGTTCGATTTGAAGCGGTCGTCGCGGCGGCCGTGGAAGTACAGATATCCCGCCGTGTCCAGGTGACCGTAGTCGCCGGTGTGCATCGACCGCTCTCCGCTCTGCGGGTCAACCCGGAAAGCCCGATCCGTCAGTTGGGGGCAGCGCCAGTACCCTGCCATCAAGTGGGGACCGCTGACGACGATCTCTCCCACCGCCAGCGGCGGCAGCGTCCGGCCGTCCTCCCCGACGATGCGGATCGCCGTTCCCGGCAGGGCGCTCCCGACCGATCCCGGCCGCGTCAGGTCACCGTCGGGTTCCATGATCGACACCCGCTTGCATTCGGTGGTCCCGAACATCAGTTGTACCTGAGCTCCGGGGAAGGCGGCCCGCAGCGCGGCGCAGTCCGCTGTGGTCAGTTCCTCGCCGGTGTTCGTGAACAGACGCACCGCCGGGCGGGGACCGCCGCGCCCGCCGAGCTTGACCAGCATTGCCGCCAGGGCCGGTACCACAGGCACCACGGTGGCCCCGGTCCGCCGGACTGCGACGAGCAGCCGCGCGTCGTCGTGCGGGCCTGCCAGGACCAGTTCGGCCCGGGCGTATGCGGCGAGGAAGATCTGGTACAAGCCGTAGTCGAAGGACAGTGGCAGCCGGTTGAATACCACGTCCTGTGCCCGGTAGCGCAGACGGCTGGCGATCGAGGACGTCGCGAAGAGGACCGGCCCGTGCGGGCACACCACCGCCTTGGGCCTCGCGGTGCTGCCCGAGGTGTACATCAATAGCGCCACGTCATCGGTACGGATGCGGGTCCCGGGCGGATCCCCGCTGTCGGCTGCGGGAGCGGCACAGACGCTCTCCAGGCGCTGGGTCGGCCAGGGCGCGGTATCTCCGGGAGCGGGGCCGTCCGTGACGACCAGCGCGGGCTCCGAGTCGGCGAGGATGTGGCGCCGCTCGTCGGCCTTCAGGGCGGGGTTGAGAGGGACGAAGGCCGCACCGATGCGGGAACAGGCGTACATGAGCGCGGGCAGCCGCCGGTCCGGCACGGCATCTGCGACGACCCGGTCCCCACGGCTGACGCCGTGCCGGGCCAGCCGCCAGGCCGCGGCGCGGCTCAGCCGGTCCAACTGGGCGTAGGAGAGGACTGACTGGCTGTCCCGCACCGCTGTGGCCTCGGGGCTCGCGGTGGCTGCCGCGTCGAGCAGCCCGTGAATCGCCTCCACCTTGCGGATACTCCTCTCGTTGTCGCCTTCCGGCGCGGAATCCGCGGCCGGGCCTACCTGGGGCACCGTGCAGACGCGGACGGCGATCCCCGGGTCCCGCGGACTCCGGGCGCCGTCCCGCCGCCTGACGATCCGGCGGCCGTTCACCAAGTGGCCGTCCGCCGCCGGGGCCTGGCGTCGTACGCCGCGGATTCGTAGGCCGCCAGCAGGTCATCGGTGACGAAGTCGCGCACGTGGTAGTGGAAGGGGTCGGTGATCCGAACCCCCCCTATCGTCAAGCGCAACTCGTCGTCGAAGGAGTGATCGACGTAGTCCCGCCACTCCCGTGCGGTGGGCGGGACGTGGGGCCAGCCTTGTAGGCAGGCCTTCATGTGGACGAAGCGCGGACAGCCGGGCACCACACTGACCGCCTCGTCCTCCAGGCCCGTGTCGCGCAGCGCTATCAGGAACGCACAGTCAGAGGAGAAGGGCACGTCCGGGCGCCCGAAGTGGCGCGTCGCGGCCTGCACCCAGTCTTGTTGGTTGCGCTGCATAGCGGCGAACAACGTCTCGGCCTTGGCTCCTGCCCTGAAGTACAGGAAGCCGTTGTGCAGGTCGGGGAGCCCGGCTGCGTACAGATCGGTGCGCAGGGGATTGTCCTGGATCGGTTCGCCGCGGAATGTGACGGCCGTGCCGCCCACGATGTCGCGGGCCGCCAGGTCGTCCCACCACGAGGAGACGTCGTCGAAGAACAGCATGTCCGCGTCCAGGGTGACCGTCTGAGCGTACGGCGTGAGGTCGTAGAACCTGGTGAAGGTGTCGACCCTCCAGGCCGGGTCGACATGCGGCGGGCGCTCGTCGGAGACGGTGATCACATGGTCGAAGGCTTCCCGGTAGGCGTCAGGGAGCGGCTGTCCTGCCGGGACGACGACGCTGAGCCGGTTCACGGCGCTTTGGGTGCGCTTGATGGACAGCGCAAGGCAGTAGGCCATCCTCAGGTAGTTGGTTCCGCCGCTGTTGAAGGCGTGTGTGAGGTATCCCCGCATGGTGTGTCAGCTCCGTCTCAACTCGAACGTACGGCGGTTCGGCGTGCCAGGGCCTCGAAGGTCTCCGAACGGCGGTCGCCGAACGGGGCGACCACGATTTCGGAGGCTCCCGCTGCGATGCGCTCCTCCATCGCCGACAGGACGTCGCGGACCGTACCGACGGCGGCCACCTTGCGCACCAGCCCGGCTGGGACCAGTCGCGCGGCCTCGCGGAGTTCACCGGTGGCGGCCGGCCAGCCGAGAGTCCCGCGAAGCCGCGCGACGAGTTCCGGATCGGCACCGCTGTGCGCCGCGATGTGCGGCTGTTGGACGAGGTAGCGCGTGAGGACCACGCGCATCGCGTCCACCGCTGCCCTGGGGTCCTCTTCGTCCACCATGCAGGCCACCAGTTGCGGCATGTCCAGCGGTGCCGGGGACGACTGCCGGGCCGTCAGCGCGCGGGGCGCAGTCCGGGAGAGGTAGCCGACCGGCAGGAAGAAGTCCAGGAGCACGCCGTCCGCGATACGAGCGGCGAGTTCGAGCATCCGCGGTCCGACGGCGGCGAGGTATACCGGAACGGGATACGTGGCGCCGGCCTCGTCCTCCACGCCGTCGAACCTGATCCGCTCGACGTCGACATATTCTCCATGGGAGGTCGCCGTCCCTCCGGCGAACAGCGTCCTGAGTACTCCGACGACCTCCTCCATAGCGGTGAGCGGACTAGCGGTGGGCACCCCGGTTCGGGAGGCGATCGGCTCCCACCATGCGCCCAGGCCCAGTCGGACGCGGCCCGGCGCGAGCTGGTGCAGCGTTTTCCAGGTCATCGCCAGGATGGCCACATTGCGGGTCCTGAAGGGGACGATCCCGCTGGACAGGTAGCAGCGATGGGTCGCGGACGCGGCAAGCGCCAGCTGTGTCACGGCGTCCCGGCGCAGCCGGCCCTCGCCGACCCACAGCCCCCGGTATCCCAGCTCCTCCAGCCGCACCGCGTCGCGAGCCACCTCGGAAACCTGGGCGGCGGACAGCGTGGCGGACATGGGCAGCGCCAGTCGGGCAGTCACCGGCTCCACTCTCCTTTGACGTCGGTCAGCGCGTGTACGGTGCGTGAAGGGGGGCGAGAGCACAGCACCAGCAGCTGCCCCTCATGGTGCCGGCTGCGCAGTTCG
Organism: Streptomyces sp. NPDC020192; assembly: GCF_044388685.1. Taxonomy (NCBI): domain Bacteria; kingdom Bacillati; phylum Actinomycetota; class Actinomycetes; order Kitasatosporales; family Streptomycetaceae; genus Streptomyces; species Streptomyces sp. NPDC020192. The sequence continues at coordinate 19,451 of NZ_JBIRXG010000049.1, forward strand.
CCGGAGTGATAGCCCACGGTGAGCTGCTGGTCGACGTCGAGTCCTGCCGATTCGACCAGGGACCGGAAAGTGCGGTGGGTGAACCCGTGGAAGTAGCCGCGGAGCCGGCGTCCGCCGTGCCGGGTCTTATAGAGCTTGTCGGCCGCCTCCAGTCGCGGGTCAAGCAGTGATTTCCCGACGTCCCACCACGTGCCCGGCAGCGACCGCCGATAGCCTGCGGCCTCCCCGCGGTGCAGGATGTTGATCGCGTCGATGACGAGCCGTCCGCCCGGCTTCAAGACGCGGTGCATCTCTCGCAACGCCTGCCGCCGCTCCGCCTGTGACGTCAGGTAGCAGAAGGAGAAGAAGAGACACACTACGAGGTCGAACCGGGCATCGGGAAAGGGCATGTCGTTGAGCGGCGCGTTCACCACCTCCTCGAAACCGCCGTTCCGCCCGGCCAGCTCGCACATGTTCCGGCTCGCGTCCAGGCCGCAGGCACGCGCCGTCGGCAGGCGGGTGGCCAGCCTGCCCCATCGGCTGCCCGTCCCGCAGGCGGCGTCCAGCACGTCGAGCGCGGCGCCGTCGGGCCGCGGCGCGACCCAGTCCCCGACAATCGCGTCGACGGCGTCGTTGTACCGCAGCCGGCGGCGCACGACCGTGGCGTCGTACTCCCCGGCGATGGCCTCGAACCTGGTCCGGACGACCGCGTCCCGGAACTTCTTGCCGCGCGTCACGGCCGCACCTCTGATCCACCGGCTGTCCCCGGACCGGTCAGCACCGTGTGCACGGCGCGCTCCAGGCTCTGCGAGGTCAGCCCTCCGTGGCGGGTCAGATAGCCGGCCACCGAGCCGTGACCGCGCTCCACGTCAAGCAGCAGCTCGCGCATGGTCGCGGCCACCGTGGCCATCCCCGCTGTCCGTGCCCGCTCGTCCGGGCGGCCGACCCATGGCGGGGTGGCTCCCGCGACGACGCTGCGACGGTGCAGCCGGCCTGTCAGCGCGTGGTCCCGTGCCACGTCGGCGAGCCGGACCCCGAGCGCGCGCAGCACGAGGCCGCACACCACCGACGTACGGTCCTTGCCCAGGGTGCAGCACACCAGGACAGGAGTGCTTCCGGGCGTTGCGAGCAGGTCGACCACTGTGGCCGCCACCGGAGCCGCGACCGGCAGCATGGAGCGGTAGTAGGCCAGGTAGCGGTGCGGACCGGGCACTGGGACACCGCGAAGGACCGCCCGGCTCACCGACACCGGGCAGTGCTCCGTCGCCGCGTACTCCCCGGTGAGGGGTCGGGCAGCGCGTTCTGCCGGGTCCCGGAGGTCGACCACCGTGCCCGGGCGGCGGGTTGCCGAGACGGCGGCAACGCCCGCCGCCGAAGCGCGCAGGAGCATGCCGCCTCTCACGCTCAGGCCGGCCGTGCCCCGAAGGCCGAACAGGTCCCGCGCGTTCCCCGCGTCGCCGATCACGCGGCTACCGCCGCTGGGGTGCTGCCGGTTCACGACCGGGCCGTCCCCTGCTCGGACCACGGGCGGTAGCCGAGCACCTGCCGGACCACCGAGGTCGCGTAACCGCCGGAGGTCAGGAAGAAGCTCAACGTGGCGCGGAATCTCCCAGGATGCGCTTCGTCGGAGGCGCTGTCCAGGACATCGATCACCGTCTGTAGCACGGTCGGCCGCTCGGAGACGCCGCGGGTGATGCCGGTGGGTGTGAGCTCGTAGCGGTTGTACGGAAGGCTGCTCCTGGCGGACAGCAGCCGGGTGGCGTCCTCCGCGGCGTGCAGCCACCGGTATTCGAGCCCGTCGACGTACGTCGGGTACTGCGACTCCCGGCAGTGCGCGGACACCTCTTCCATGAGGGCCGAGTTCCACTGGTGCGAAGCGTGGGCAGCCAGGTAGAACGAGCTCTTACGCGGGTCCTCGGCACGGAAGTAGTCGGCCGGGTCGCCCGTCCACGACGCAGCCCCGCGGCTCTCCGGTGCGTTGAGTCGCACGACCTCGCCGAGAGCGGTCTCCCAGTCACCCTTCAGCAGCGCCCGCCCGACGAGGTGGGTACGTTTCGGCCCGGTGGGCACGCCGAAGCGCTGAGTGTCGTAGTAGTTGAGTGTGAAAGCGTTCATCCTGCGGTGCCCAGCCAGCGATTCGGCGTGGCCGCCGGGTAGGTTGCGTACCACGATGCGGAAGCTGTTGCCGGGCAGCCCGCCGATCCGCAGCGCCGTGCGGCCGTACCCGTAGTGGCGGGCGGTCATCCAGCGGTCCCCGGACGAGTGGCGGAACTCGGCGGCCGCCTCGAAGGAGCCGGCCGGAACGGCGAGGAACTGCTCGGTGACGCCGTCCTCGTCCTTGCGCCCCGCGTAGGTGACCTGGCTGCTGTCCACCCGGCACGCGGCGGCAAGCAGCTCCACCGCCTCGGTCGTGGTCAGCCCGCGCTTGCGCACTGTCAGGTACTGGAAGGGGGCACTGGCTCCTTCTGCGAGTTCGAGCACCAGGGCCTCACGGACCAGGAAGTCCTCATGGACGTGTTTGATGACGGGGGCAGGGTCCTGTGTCACGGTGACTCCTGTGGTAGGAGGATGCGGAAGCGTGCGGTGTGCTCGACCAACCGGTTCGCATCCAGGTCACCCGCTCGCTGCCGGCTCGATGCGTGCCCCCAGGGCGCTCAGGGCGCCGAGGAAGTCGGCGTAACCGCGCGCCAGGTGACCAAGACCGCCGATCACCGTACGACCGGGCACCGCGAGAGCGGCGAGGACCAGCACGGCCGCAGCGCGCAGGTCACGGGCGTGGAGAACGTCGTCGGTCGGGGTGGGCCGCCATGGGCCGCGAGCGATGAGGAAGCGGCCGTCGCGCCGCAGTTCGGCTCCCACCTTGCGAAGTTCGTCCGCGTAGCCCAGCCGCCCCGGCCAGACGGTTTCCTCCAGCCGCGAGACACCGTCGGCGAGGCAGCTCAGAAGGGCGAGGAAGGGCTGGCTGTCGCTGTACGCCCCGTGTGAGCCGATCACCGCGGTGACGGGGCGGAGAGTGCCCTGCGGGCGGACGACCACCGCGTCGGCCGATATCTCAGCCGACAGCCCCATCCGGTCCAGCACTCCGAATTCCGGCGACAGGGCGGCCACGGCGCGGTCCATCCCCGCCCCCGCTATCCGCAGTCCGTCGGGGCAGGCTATGACCGCGGCCGACATCCAGGTGACCACCTCGATCAGGTCGGGCAGCAAGCGGTGCCGAGTGTCCCGGGTCAGGGCGTCCAGGCCGCCGCTGACCAGCACCGTCCCGGGCTCGGGAGAGTCCACCGCGGCGCCCATCGCGGTCAGCACGTCGATCATGTCGGTGACGTCGGGCTTCGGGTAGAGATTGCGCAGTGCGGTGGTGCCCTCGGCGGCCGCTGCGGCGAGCAGGGCGAACTTCGACGCCCCGGAGTAGCGGGGGCCTGTGGCGCGCGCACGGTCGTCCGTGAAGTCGAGCAGGTCGATGCTGCATCCGCGCAGCCGCGGAGCCGACGCGGCGAGCCCGCCGTCCGGCAGGACCCGCGCCTGGGCGCCGAAGCGCTCCAGGACTTCCGCGTAGTGCCGGACGGGCCGGGAGCCTCCGTCCGTGCCCCCGATCCGGCAGCCGCCAGCCGGCGGCATCTGCACCGCGCCGGTGTGGGCGAGCACTGCGGGGGCAAGGTAGACCGACCCGTGCACCGCGGCGACGTCCGCGGGAGCGAAGTCCCCGGCCGCGGCGAAGTCGCCGCGGGCCACGGTCAGGCAGTCCCCGGCGCGTTCGACTCTGCGGCCCGCGCCCTGGATCAGTCGGGTCAGGACCGCTGCCTCGGCGATGTCGGGCACGTTCTCCAGGCGTATCTCGCCGGCGCCCACGCAGGCCATCGCCAGCGCGGTCACCAGCGAGTGCTTGAACCCGGGGACGACAACCCTGCCGCCGAGCGGATGGCCGCCGTGCAGCACCGAGAGATCGGCGCGTCCGCTCACCGGTCCACCCCCCTGGTGGTGCGCACCGCGTCACCTTTGCGGTTCAGCACGTGCACGAGGTCGGCGACGTCCGGCTCCCGGAGTGTGAGGTCCTTGACGACGGCCTGGCCGGACACGGCGGCGATGACCTGGGCCGCGGAGACGTCCTGGGTGCGGAACTTCAGGGTCTGTCGGGGGCCGTCTACCGAGACCAGGCGCGCGCCGGGCACGTCGAGCGGGTCACGCACCTCGGTGAGATCGACGACCATGGTCCGTTCCAGGCGGTGCGCGTCGAACAGGTCCTGGATCGGCCCGTCGCCCACGACCTGGCCTGCGGAGAGCAGGATCAGCCGCGAGCACATATGTTCCAGATCGTCCAAATCGTGGGTGGTGAGCAGGATGGTCACACCGCGGTCGCGGTTCATCACGGTCAGGAAGTCGCGGATCTTCTGTTTTGCGACCACGTCCAGACCGATCGTCGGCTCGTCGAGGAACAGCAGCTTCGGGCCGTGGATCATCGAGGCCGCCAGCTCGCCCCGGATGCGCTGGCCCAGGCTGAGCTGGCGCACCGGCGTACTCAGCAGGGAACCGAGGTCGAGGATGTCGACCAGTTCTTCCAGGCGCTCACGGTAGTCACGCAGCTCCGTCCGGTAGATGTACCGGAGCTGCTCGAAGGAATCGGACAGTGGCAGGTCCCACCAGAGCTGGTTGCGCTGCCCGAACATCGCGCCCACCTGATAGGCCACCGAGCGGTCACGGAACGGGTCGCGGCCGTCCAATTCCACCCGGCCGCGCGTCGGGCTGAGGATGCCGGTGAGCATCTTGATGGTCGTCGACTTACCGGCGCCGTTGCCGCCGAGGTAGCCGACGAACTCCCCGGCACCGATGTCGAAATTCAGCTCCCGCACGGCGTGCACCACGGTGTACGTACGCCGCCAGCGCGAGGCTTTCTTGCGGACGGTGAAGTCCCGGGACACGTCGTTCAATCGGATCAGTGGCATATGTCATCCTCCCGCGCTGCGGTATCGCCTGATGGATGTCTGCCATACGGCGGTCGCCGCTGCAGAGGACGCCAGCGCGACCAGCGCGGGCAGGAAGACCGCGGTGTTTGCCTCCCACCCCACGTCTTTGCCGAGCACGTAGGCAACAGGGCCGTAGGAGACGAAACCCACCGGGATCACGAAGGTCACCAGCTGGCGCAGCCAGGAGGAGTAGATGTCCAGCGGATACTGGGCCAGGAACTGCGTGCCGGTACTGAACGTGTTGACGAACTCGCCCGCGCCGTCCACCAGGAAGGAAATGCAGGCGCCCACGACCCACACCGACCCGAGGATCACCGCTCCGCCCAACACCGCGGACAGCAGGACCGCGGCACGTGCCGGTGTCCATGCGACATGCAGGAAGCCGCCACAGAGCAGTACGGCGAGCACGATGGCCGCCTGAAGCAGCCGACCGCACCGGCGGAACATGAAGTCGCTGGCCAGCAGTTGGAAGAACGCCGAACGGGGCCGCATGAGCAGGGAGTCGAAGGTGCCGTCGCGGACGAGTTGGGGAAGAGTGTCGAGGCTGCCCAGCACCATGTCGGCGATCGCGTAGGACAACGCGGCCGACGCATACAGGAGGCACACCTGGGCGGCGGACCACCCGCCGACCGATTGGACGTTGTGGAACAGCACCAGAATCGCAGCGAAGTCTAGGGTGGTGAACAGGAACGTCCCGGCCACCGAAAGCAGGAACCCCGCGCGGTACTGGGCTTGTGAGCGGACCTGGAGGCGGATCAGCCGCAGATACACACCGACGGTGGACATCAGCGTCAGCCTCCCTGCACGACGAGGTGGCGACGGCCCCGCGCGTAAACGATCCGGCCGCACGTGAGAAGCCCGAGGACCCAGGCGAGTTGGGTGGCCAACTGCCGCATCGCGTCCCAGCCCTGCGCGGCACCGGTGAAGATCTCGATCGGGATCTGCACCATGCCAGGAAACGGCGTCGCAGCGGCGATCGCGTGCAGCCAGCCGGGAAAGAAGCTGACCGGGACCACGAAACCAGAGAACACGTTCGTCACGATGACGGCAACGAGCGCCACCCCCCGTGGATCGAGCAGCCAGAAGGCGGTGAGGCCGTAGAGGAAGCGGAACAGGAAGCCGATGGCCACGGCAAGCACCAAACTGGCGGTGAACGCCACCCACATGGCCGCTGTCGTGGGACAGACCAGGTCGGAGATCAGCGCGCCGATGACCACGGGCGGGATGCCGCGGTAGAGGGTGTGGTAGGCGGCGCGCCCGTAGTCCGCGGCAAGGTACATCAGCTGTGGGTCGATCGGTCGCTGAAGATCGGTGACGATGTCCCCGGACTGGATCCGCTGGGCGAACTCGCTGCTGCCGTAGATCTGGACGACCGTCATCAGACCCTGGGTCAGCCAGACGTAGGTGAGCGACTGTGCCTGCGAGAAGCCGCCGACGACCGACCGTTCGGTGAACAGGGCGGTCATTACGGCGCTGCGCAGCAGACCGAAGACCACGTTGGTGAACAGGCCGGCGAGCGCGGCCACCTGATAGGTTGAGTATTTGCGGAACTCGCCGCAGGCGATATTCCAGTGTCGACGCACGTCTCTTTTACTCCTGCTGCGGTAGTTCCTGGTGCGGTAGCTCGTTGAGTCTTTCCAGCCGCCACGGTGCCGTTCCGTCCCGTGAAATCCAGCTGGTGACACTGGCGTACCGGATCTCGGGTTCGGCCTCCCGTCCCGTCGAGGGGCCGCCGAACAGCTTCAGGGACTCCTTGATCACGCCCCCGTGGGTCACTATCACCGTGGTTCGTCCCTGGTGTGCGCGTGCGATGCTCCTCAGGGCCCGTCGGCACCGCAAAGAGAATCCCAGCCAGCTCTCCGCACCGGACGCCACCGTCACGTAGGGTGAGCGCACCTCAGGCAGGTCGGCGGCAGGGCCGCCGTCCGCCTGTCCCCAGTGCACGTCGCACAGGTCGCACCGTTGCAGGACCGGCAGGCTCCCGTTTCCTACGGCCGGGGCGATGAGCTGCGCGGTCTCGGCGGCGCGGGGGAGGAGGGACGTCAGCAGCAGCTCGGCGTCGGCGAGTTCGCCGCTGGCAAGGAAGCTGCCACGGAGCGCCTCCGCCTGCTCGCGGCCGCGCGGGGTCAGGCCGGTGCACCCGTGGTGGCCACCCAGCACGCCCTCGACGTTGGCGCGCGCCTCCGCGTGCCGGATCAGTACCAGCCGGGTGCGCCGTACTGACGCCGGCATCAGATGTCCCTCTCGACGAACGACTCGACCGCGGAGACTATGCTGGACACCGAATCGAAGACCTCAGGGGTGAGCTGCTCGTCCGGGATCTGGATGTCCAGCTCCTCCTCCAGGAGGACGATGAGTTCCACCAGCCCCAGTGAGTCCAGCCCCAGTTCCAGCAGCGGCTGGTCGGGAGGCACTTCGTCGCCGGGTTGCAGGAGTTTGGCGCACCGGCGTACTGCGTCAGTGACGACTGAGGCCAGATCCGCTTTGTCGCTCATGATCCACCCTCTTCGAAGGCGTGCTGATAGGCGCGTACGGTCAGGTGCCGGAAGAAGCGGTGTATCCACGTGCGGGAAGCGCGGCCCGCCGTGATCTCCGCCACCGCCGCCGCGAACGTCAGCGCGGGGTCACAGACGTCCACCGGCTCGCGCAGATCGACCAGTTCCGCGACCTTCTCCCGCAGCAGCGGATTGCCCGTGAGCCAGCGCTCGACGGGCTTGTGGTCGTTCGAGCCGTTCTCCACCGGCAGCCGTGCCGGGTGGAGGTCCGGAGCGTGGCGTTCGTAGAGACGGGAGTAGAAGCGGTTGCGCAGGTGCCATCGCGGCGGCAGTGACAGGGCGAAATCGGTTACGCCGGCTTCCTCGAAGAGCGAGAAGTGCGGCAGCGTGCTGAACTGGTGGAACAGGCCGCAGCGCCGGACGGATGGGTTCATACAGTGGAACCAGAAGCCCTGTTTGCGCTGCAGGACGGAACCGCCGATCTCTGCGAGCTGCAATCGGACAGCCGCGGCGATCCTTTCTGCGGCCTGGGCGCCAAGGGGTTCCAGAGCGCACATGCTGACCAGCTCGGCGGCCAGCTGCCCGTCGTCGTCGGGTCCGCGGGAGGCGCGAGGACTCCAGTTGCCCAGCAGGTGGTCCCCGAGGTGCCCGGACATCAATCCGGCCATCGGTGGCAGCGCCCGCAGGAGGTCTTCCCGCCCGGTCAGGTACTTGCACCATTCGAGGTCGGCCATGGGCTGGTGGTCCACCGACTGCCTGAACAGGTCGGGAAAGCTCCGGTTGCTGCCAGGGAAGTGCAGAGCCAAGCCCAGCCGCTGCGCGACGGCGCCGGCGACGCGGGCGGCGTCCGACTGCCGCTCGCCGAAGAAGTAGGGGAAGACGCGGATGCCGGCCTGCCGGCAGAGTACCGCGGTCAGCCGCGAGTCCATGCCTCCGCTCAGGCCGAGCAGGACCGTGCCGTTCGCCCCGAGTTCGCTGCGCACCCGGTCGGCGGAGGTGGTCAGGAGCGCCCAGCACTCGTCCACCGCGTCGTCGAGGTCCCGATCCGGACGGCGACTGCTGTCCATCGTGTATCGCCAGAACCGGTCGACCTTCGCTCCGTCTGGCCGGAGGGTCAGCGTGCTGCCTGCCGCGAGCCGTCGCACTCCTCCGGCGAACGTTTTGCCGCCGACCATGAGCCCGAGAGCCGTGAACTCCTCCGCGGCGGCGGTGTCCAGACGCCGAGCCGCGCCGGGCAGGCCACGGACGAGGGCCGCGAAGGCGTCGCCGACCGCGAACCGTGCACCGTCGTGCCAGTAGTAGACCTCGTGGCTGCCCAGGTGGTCGGTGAAGGCCACAGCTGTCCGCTCCGCAGCGGTCAGGTAGACCCCCGCGTAGCGCCCCCGGATCTGCCTCCAGCCCTTGAGAAGTGGGCCGCTTCGGCACAACTTCAGTACGCCGTCCAGGTCGAGACCGGTGTCCGGGTGCAGTGTGCCCTCGAAGACCAGCACGTCGCGGCCGGGCGTGCCGAGGACCCGGGCCGCTTCGCCGACGACGGCCGACACACCTGGGATGCCCCGGAATCTCCCACCGGACTCGCTGCGCACCAGAAACATGACGTCTACACCGCCGAGGGGGCCAGCACCCGCGGCACCGAGGCAAGAGCACGGAGCCGTTCGATCAACGCGGTCACCTCGTACGCCTCGCCGATCCGGTGTCCGCGGCCCGCCATGATCTCCGAGTACACCGTGCTATGGAGGCCCGCGTAGTTGTCGGAGAAGTCGGCCGCCGTCCGCCCGTTTACGGTGATCGACCGTGCCGCCTGCCCTGTCGAGCCGGCCGGCAGGTCCTCCGCGCGGCTGGACAGCAGCCAGTCAACCTCCACCGCATCGAAGCGGATGACCCCGCAGGCCCGGTCACCCTCGTCACTGAAGGACACCTCGGACAGGTCCGTGGGCGCACCGAAGATCCAGACCAGGCAGTCGAACAGATGGATGCCGAAGTTGAAGAGGATCGTCCCGCTTCGTGCCTGGTCGCCTTTCCAGGACACCCGGTACCAGGGACCGCGTCTGGCGACGTAACGGGCCTCGATCCGCAGCGGTTCGCCCGTCTCGCGCTCGTCCATCCGCTCCTTGAACGCCACCAGCGCCTCGTGGTAGCGCAGTTGCAAGATCGGGTGAATCCTGCGCCCGGTCCTCTTCTCCAGCTCGCCGAGGCGGTCGATCCCGTCGAGCACCAGGACCGGAGGCTTCTCGACGATCACGTCGACGCCGGCCTCCGCGCCCATCACGCAGTACTTCTCGTGGGTGTCGCTCGGTGTACAGATCACCAGGTAGTCGATTCCGTTGCCCGGGTCGCGTACGAACTGCTCGAAGCGGTCGGTGTCCAGGAAGAACTCGGCCTGCGGGAAGTAGTTGTCCAGGATGCCCACGGAATCTGAGATGTCGTGCGCTGCGACAAGCGTGCCGCCGATGTGCCGCATCGCGTCGAGGTGGCGGCGTACCACGAACCCTGCAGCGCCGACCAGAGCGAACCGGGGACTGTTCTTTGTCATGATGACGTCGTTCTCCAGGTCTGAACCGGGGCGTACCCGGATGCCCACGCGCGGACGTCGGAAGCGGTGAGCAGGCGCACGGCGCGGCCGTCGAACTCCGCCAGCCGCCGTGCGGTCTCCGCCCGCCGCTGCTCGACCCCGAAAAGGGCCTTGGCTAGCGGATGGGTACGGCGGAACAGGCCCCGCAAGGACTCGCGGTTGCCGTTCCAGAGTTCCTGCCGGGCCAGCACCCGGCGGAAGGTACGTCCCGTGAGGCGCCGCGCGAGTGTCCACCGCGGCAGGTCCAGCCACACCACGCAGGACGCGCGGTGCCACAGCAGGTCCGCGACCTCAGTGTAGGCGGCAGAATCGGCCACCCAGCCTGGGTCGCGGGTCAGCCGGTCCACATCGGCGGCGAACTGCGCACGCACCGACCAGCCCGGCCCGTGCCGCAGTTCGTCCATGTCGATCAGGCGCAGCCCCAGCCGCTGGGACAACTCCCTGGCGAGCGTGGTCTTGCCGGCTCCGCACATGCCCACGACCAGCATGTTCGCCGGACCTTGGCCAGTCATGACGCCCCTCGCACGGCCGGCGGGGCGACGAAGTGCGCAAGAAAGAGCTTGCGCGAGTGTTCCCCGGTAATCGGCGGAACGGCGTGCCAAGCGTCTTGCGTACGGGCCATCAGCACGGAGGTGCCCATGCGCGGAAAGACCTCGACCGCGCAATCGTCGATGTCGGGCCCCCGCAGCAGCCGGAGTGCCCCGGACCACTCCGGCTGCCACCGCTCGTTCAGGTAGAACAGGTGGGTGACCAGTTTGTCCGGACGGTCCACATGCGGCTCGATCCAGTCGTCCTGGTCGTAGCGCACCAGGCGGATGTCGAGTACGGCCTGGGTGAGGTCGATACCCATGAGCTGCTGGACCACGCCGCGGTAACCGGCGCCTGTGATCTCGTCCAAGAGCCGACGCCACACGCCGGAGAGTCTGGCGATGTTGCCGGGCACCGGGGTCCCGCCGTCGACCAGTTGCATGTTGTGGGCCCGGTACTGCTTTTTGCCCTCGGAATTCTCCATGCGCACGTCGTAGTGGAAGCCGGTCGCCGGGAAACCGGCGGAGATGGCCTCGCAGCTGCCGGGGGTGAAAGTCTCGGCACAGACCACATGGGGATAAGGGTCGGTCGCCGGCGAGGAAGCGGCCAGCCTCGCCATGTCGATGATCGTTGCCGCCACCGTCCGGCCTCTCATCCTTCCGCCCTTTCGGGCTCTGCTCCGGCGACCGCCGCGCGCCCGTTCGCCAATGCGCCGAGCACCGATCGGACGGCCGCCAGAGACGGCGTCGCGATGCGCATCCCGCCCGCGAACCCCTCCAGCCCGTTCAGCGACCGGATGCGTATGCCCGCCGTCGCGAGGACGGAGGTGATCCAGGCGGCGGTCTCCTCGGGCGCGTCGAAGGCCACGAAGTTCGCCGCGCTCGGCCGCGCGACACAGCTCGGGTCGAGCCGCGTCAACCCGCTGCTCAACAGCTTGCGTGCCGCGGCGACTTCGGCGTATGCGGCGGTGAAGATCCACGGCGCCCGCAACGCGCCCGCAAGCAGCGCAAGAGCGGGGCCGGAGACCATCCCTTCCACGTTCCACCTGGCCAGGTGGTCGATGAGCGACTCGTCACCGAGAACCGCACCGACTCTCGCCCCGGCCAGCCCGAAGCTCTTGGAGAAGCTCTGGACTCTTAGCGCGTGTCCCTCGCCGGCGAGCGGGGATACGGTCTGCTCTCCTGACTCGGCGAAGGCCAGATAGCAGGTGTCGACAACGAGCAGACTGCCGTGCTCGGCCGCGGCGGACGACAGCGCGGCGATCTCGTCTTGCCGGTAAGCATGCCCTGTGAAGCTGTCGGGCTGTGCCACGGCCACCACGCAGGGGCCCTTCGCACGCATGCGCGCGATGAGCGCTCCGACCCCGACCGGGCCTCCGGAGGGTTGGGATTCGGCATCCACCTCCACCCCCAGCCGCAGGCACGCCCTGGTCCAGGCGTCGAAATGCGGTGTGGCGATCACCAGGCGGCCGGCAGGCTGGACGAACGCCTCGCAGATCAGTTGTATCGCGTGGTCCGTTCCCGGAGTGAGCAGGACGCGTTCACACGAGTGGCCGAACCGCTCCGCCACCCTCTCTCGCACCTCGCCCACGAGCGGGTACTCCACCACAGCTGACGGGTCGAGATCCCGCAGGGTGCGGGCGTGCAGTTCACCAACAGCCGGGCTGAGCAGCTCACAGCTCTTGAGGTTCAGCTGTCCGAGCAGATGCCCCCGCTGCGGCCGGGCCACCGCGTCGACCAGCCGATTGGTCGCGATCCGCTCGGTCATGAGGGTGGCACTCGGAGCTGTCACGGCGCACCGCCCACGCCAACAGAGGCGCCGCGCGCTGGGGCGTGCCGGGGAATGCGCTCGAACACCTCGGTCAGGTCGTCGCTCCGGCCGAAGAGGATTCCGTACGCTCGCCGTCTCTCCTCAGCAGTGGACCTGCCGCCGTCCAGGATTATCTGCCTGTTGTGCAGCGCGATGTCCTGCATGGTCATGCCCTCGGTAAGGCGTTCGTTCGGGCAGTACATCGTGGGGCGCGTCCGCACACCCAGGCGCTTGAGAGCAGAGATGGTCTCCTCCGCGCTCGCGGCGTTCGTGCCCGGAAGGCCGACGATCACGAAGCAGTTCAACTCGATGCCGGCGCGGTCGCACCAGCCGGCCAGGTCCGCCACGGCCTCGTCGGCCTTCCGTTTCAGCCGCGGCAGATGCGCTGCTCCGCGGGCGTCGAGCGTCTCGACACCGACGCTGATGCGGACGCAGCCGGACCGGCCCATCAGGGCCACGAGTTCCTGGTCGAGGTGGTGGACGGTGGTGGCGCATTTCCACGGGTACCGGGAACCACGGGCGATGAGTTCGTCGCAGAGCTCCGTCACCCATACGCGGTCGAGCGTGAAGGTGGGCGCGTAGAAGGACACGTACTCGAACGGCATGGCCGTGAAGCCGTCCTCGATGTAGCGGATCACCCGGTCGACAGATAGACGCCGGTCGCGGCGTCCGAACACGGCGGGCACCTCGCAGAAGTCACATCCGATCGGGCATCCGCGTGCCGTGGGAACGACGAGCTCTCGCCGGTGTGGTATTCCGCAGAACTTGTTCTGATCGTCCCGGTACAGCTCGTCGTAGCGCTCGTAGGGAATCTCGGTGATATCGGGCAGCACCCATTCGGCCGGGCTCAGCATGCGCCCCGCCGATTCCGGCGCTTGCCACTGACCGTCTATCCGCAGTTCCACACCGTGGACGCTGCCGGCGTCGATCGAACCGTCGCAGTAGCCGAGGAAGTCCAGGACGCCGCTCTCGTAGTCGCCGGGGCCCACGATTCCGTCCAGATCGAGCGCGCGGAAGAGCCCGGGCTGCATACCGCTGAGCCGCCCGAAGGTGACGATCCTGGAATTCGGTGCGACCTCCCGGACATACGTCAAGAACCGGGGCAGCCCGTCGACCCCGTCAAGATCGTTCATGACCGCGACGACGTCGTATTCGTGCTGGAACAGGTGGTCGGCGACACGCTTCCAGGTGATCGACTCGACGGAGTAGTCCATGACGTCGACATGTCCCACTCCGGGGCGGGCGCGGAGATATCCGGCGACTGAATACAGCGGCGTGTGGTGCCCCGCGTTGAAGTAGCTCAGGATCTGCGGGGCCCAGGTCACCAGCACCCGACTGCCCCCAATGTCGGCGCTCTCTGCCACTGATGCCCACTCCCCCCTCTTGGCTTGACAAAACCATCGAGAACGCATCTGTCATTCCCGAGAATTTCGATGTCCTGTGTTTCTGTCCAAGTGAGCGAAATATGGATTCGAAGCGCTTCAACAGCGAAGCATGAGCAGATGCGGAGTGTCAACTCTTGTGTACGCACAGAGCGCGTGTTAGCGTGCCCGAACTGCACGAATGTACCTATACAAGCTGTCGAACGCATTCGATGACTCGGACATCCCCGGCAATCCTCTCAAAGGTGGTAGCACTCTAATTGCGGGCGGTTCTTGTCGACTGCTCTCGGAAAAGCGACGCAGTGGCGTCGCGGTCATGTGTGCGAAGAATCCGTAGTCGACCGTGATCAAGTGATTGGCCATTCGCGTTAGAGGGGAGACCACGGGTGAGACGGGCAACGAATGTCAGTGTTCCGTTCCGGGCCGGACGACCCCGCAGCGGTCCGCTTACCTGGGCTCAGCGGGCCGGCTGGAGCCGGCGTCTGAGGGAGCCGACCGGGCCCGACGCTTTCGCCCTGGCATGCACCCTTCCGGTGGACGGCCGGACCGTCGAACAATTGCTCGGGATTCTGGAACACGTGGTGGAGCGGCATGAAGCGCTCCGTAGCAGATTCCTGGTAGACGCCATGGGGCAGCCCTGGCAGGACGTCCTCGCCGCCGGTGAAATGACGGTGGAATTCAGGGAATTCGACCCCGATGAGAGCTCGGACCCCGTGGCCCAGGCCCAGTCGGTGGCCGAGGAGTTGAGGCACCAGGCCGGTGACGTCGAGAACAGTTTCCTGACCTACGCCTGTGTCATCACGGTGGACGACGCGCCGGCTCAGCTGGCGCTGGCTGTCTCGCACTTCTTCGCGGACGGGACCAGCGTCGACATCCTGTGCCGGGAAATCGCGTCCCTGATCGCGGGCAACACGCTGCCCGAGCTTGACCACGCCACGTGGCGGCCCATCGACCAGGCGCTGCACGAGAGCTCCCCGGAAGGCCGGAAGTTGAGCGAACGGGCACTGCGTTATTGGGAGAAGAACCTGGCCGAGGGGCCGGCCTCGATGTTCCCCGAACGACGCGCGGAACACCCCGAACCCCGGTTCACACAGATAGAGATGTTCTCCCCCGCGTTGGCGGTCGCCGTGCAGGGGCTGGCTCGGACCCTGGAGAGCACCGCGACGACGGTGACACTGGCGCTGCTGTGCTCGTCCCTGAGCCGAGCGCTGGGGACCACGGAGTTGATGTTCGAGTTGATTTCGAAGAACCGCTGGCAGCGCGAGGCCGAGGATGCGGTCTGCAACATCGCCCAGAATTCCCTCTTCCGGTTGTCCCTGGACACCGGGCGTGGCCAGGGCTTTCCCGATGTGGTCCGTGCCACCGCGCGTTCTGCCCTACTCGCGCAGCGCCACTCGCGTCACGACCCCGCTCCCCTCGACACCATCGTGGAGACGGTTGGCGACCGGCGCGGCCTGACGGTCGAACGCTCCTGCTTCTTCAACTTCACCGCCGACCTGCCCGCTGAGAACCACGCCGGCCCGCTTGGGAGTCCTGGCGGCCTTCTGCCGGCGACCACCGTCCGTACCGGGTCACGCTTCACGTCCATCGGTACCAAGTTCTTCCTACGAGTCGGCGGAACGAGCGCCGGGCTGTACCTTTCTTTGCTGGTCGACTTGGACTACCTGCCGCTCGATGACGCCACCGCTTTGCTGTGGGACATCGAGCAGCTCGCGGTGGTGGAGCACGGCGCTCTGGTGGGATAGCGGCCGGTGGGACGGCCGCGGGCGCAGCGCGCTTGCGAGTTCGACGAGGTTGTCCTTGTTGATAAGAACTCCTATCGCAATGAGTCTTTTCCAACCTGCGCCGGTGGCTGTGCAGGGCAGCAATCGCCGGGCTGCTCCCGGGCTCAACTTCCCTCGGAATCCAGCCGCTCAGCGG
>NZ_JBIRXG010000050.1:0-34488 GCF_044388685.1 Streptomyces sp. NPDC020192
CCACCCGGGCGGTGCGGATCCAGCAGGCGTACCCGCTCGCCTTCTTCGACCTGCACCTACGCCACCGGAGGCGGGGGCACCTGCTCGACGGCCCGTGCCCGGCCTTCCCGGAGGTGCAGTTCATCCCGTGAAGCGACGGACTGCGTCACTCCCCGTCAGCGTCGTCTTTGCCGCCCACAACTGCACCGGGTGTCAGAGCCTTTGACCCCGCGTGCAACACTCACCATGTGATCCCAACTCCCCTTCCGCCTGGCGGTACTTCAGGCGGCACACATGATGGTGCGCGGCAATGTGCCTGCTGGTTAGGCGATCCCGCTCCCTTGATCTGGAAGGAGTAGACGGTGGTCCTCGCTGCTGCGCCGGTCGACATCAACTTGGCCAACATCTCGAACTACCTCATCTACTCGGCGATCGCCGTGTATCTGCTGGCGATGTTCGCCTATTGCGCCGAGTGGGCCTTCGGCAGTCGGGGCGCGGTCGCCCGTCTCTCTGCCGCGCACGCCTCGTCCGCCGGGGCGGGGTCCAAGACGGCGGCGCCGCAGGGGCAGCACGTCGGGGGGACCGACGGTGCCGTGTCCACGCTCGTCCGCACAGCGCCTGTCGTCGTCGTCAACGGCGGCCGTGGTGGCCGCGGCACCGGGCCGGCGGACGGCCCCGGGGCTGCGGGGACGGACAAGCAGGCCGACCTCCTGGGGCGGATCGCGGTCTCGCTGACCGCTCTGGGCTTCCTCCTGCACGCCGGGAGCGTGCTCACCCGAGGGCTGTCGGTGATGCGGTTGCCCTGGGGGAACATGTACGAGTTCTCCTGCGTCTTCGCGCTGACCGTGGTGGGGGCCCACCTCGCCCTGCTGGCCGCCGGGAAGAACGTGCGCTGGCTCGGACTGCCGATCCTCATCGCGGCGCTGCTGATCCTCGGCCTGGCCGTCACGGTGCTGTACACCGCCTCCGAGCAACTCGTCCCGGCACTTCACTCGTACTGGCTGGGCATCCACGTCTCCGCCATGATCATCTGTGCTGGTGTCTTCTGCGCCGGCTTCGCGGTCACCGTGTCCTATCTGGCGCAGGAGTCCCGGGAACGTCGTCTTGCCGCAGGAGAAAAGCAGGGGAGCCGTCTCGACGGCATCCTGGAACGGCTTCCTGCCGCCGCCAACCTCGACAGGCTCTCCTACCGCCTGAACGCGGTGGTCTTCCCGCTGTGGACATTCGCCGTCATCGCGGGGTCCATCTGGGCCGAAAAGGCCTGGGGGCGTTACTGGAACTGGGATCCCAAGGAGACATGGTCCTTCATCACCTGGATCGCGTACGCCGGCTACCTGCACGCCCGCTCCACCGCGGGCTGGAAGGGCCGCAAGGCGGCGTACCTCGCCCTGGTGGGCTTCGCCTGCGTCCTCTTCAATTTCTACGGCGTGAACATCTTCGTGACCGGCAAGCACTCCTACGCGGGCGTCTGACACCCCGTGACGTCAGTCGGCCGGGACTCCACGTTCGGGAGTCCCGGCCGACTGACGTTTCGGGCAGAATGCAGGACCTGCGCCGTGGCGTTTTCCGGACAGAAACTAACCGGCCACCGATGAGGCGTACGGGGACAGGGCCGGAGCGAGTTGCACTCCGGGGGCCAGGCCGAGGGCGGTGAGGGCGTCGGGCAGGCCGCGCCCGACGCGTGACGCCTCCATGGTGCCCGGGGCGGCCAACGGGCGGCAGCTCGCGGCGATGATCTCGAACAGGTGCTGCACCCGGCCCGGCCCGCGGGGCAGCAGTTGGCCGTGGAAGTCCTCGTGGTGTGCGAGAACCAGGGCCGCGAGACCGGCGACGTGGGCCGAGGCCGTGCCGGTGCCGTCGAGCACCGCGTATCCGCCCTGCGGAGAGCACGACAGGACCGCCACGCCGGGAGCGGCCGCGTCGACCCCGGGGCCGTAGCAGCTGAACGGTGCGGCGAACAACCCTTCCGGCGTCAGCTGCGGGCCCACATGGGTGGCTTGGGAGGTGTCCGGCGGGAAGGACCCGAAGGCTCCGAGCGCACCCACGGTGAACACGGTGGGGAGCGAGCCGGGAAAGCAGACCGGTCCGCCCGAGTCGCCCGCGGGGGCGATGCAGGCGATGCCCGCCGCGTTGGCGTCGGCCAGTTTGCGTGAGACCAGCGCCGACGGGTACGGCGTCGCCACGGCGATGTGCGCGATGTCGACCTCGCGTTCGATGCAGTGGTCCAGGGCGGCGATCAGGTCGCTGAAGAAACCCCCGGGCAGCACCTGACAGACCTCGATCTCGGCGTCGACCGCGGTGCCGATGACGCCCCTGCCGGTGTCCGCGCCGGCGATGACGCCCGCCGCGTGGGTACAGGTGCCCATGGTGTCGTGGGCCCAGCCCTCCTCCGTGCCGTGGACGAGATCGACCCCGCCCCGCACTCGCTGCTTCAGATCGGGATGCTCGGCGGCGACGCCCGAACCGACGACCGCGATCTTGATTCCGAAGGCGCGGAACGTGGGCGGCAGCCGGTCCAGCCGCATGGCCTGCTGGCCCCAGCCGTACTGCTGTCTCTCCTCGAGTCCTGGGTACACCTTGGCCAGCGGCGTGAGGGTGACCAGGTTCTCCTGGGTCACCGACAGGTCCGGACGACTGATCCAGCGGTCGGCGTAACCCCCCGCGGGGCGTACGTAGAGGGACTGAACGGACTGCACGGTCTCGGTGGACAGCGTGACGGTGGCCGTCCCGTCGGCGCCGGTGACGCCCTGGCCGGGCCACGACGAACCGATCAGGAACACGCCCGCGCCGGCCAGCGCTTCGCCGTCCGGGCCGCAGACGCGCAGGGAGATCTCCACGGGTTCGTCCAGCGGCATGACCAGACCCGGATCGCGCAGCGGGAGGAACCCCGCGGCCGGCACGGCGACGGGTCCGGCCGCGGACAGCGGCAGGTCCGGCTCGATGTGGACGTGCAGCGTCCGCATCGCCGGGAGCTGGGCCTCGGGTGCCTCGACGACCGCGATCTCCGGGCAGGAGGGGGACACCCCGGCCGGCTGCAGCTTCTCCGACGGCCGGAGTCTGCGGATCACCACGACCTCGGGCATCCGGTCCAGCCGGTCACACACCGCGTCCATGCTGAGTTCGGGTACTCCCGGTGGGAGCAGTTGCTGCGGCAGCGGTGTCACCAGGTACCGCGCACGGCGCGGCTGCACCCGGACCGGTGACGGCGCACCTTTCGTGCCCGGCTCCGTCTCCTTGCCCTCGGGTGCGGGTCCGCCGGCCCCCGCACCGCCCCCGGACCCGTTCGCCCGGTTGTTTCCGGGTCGTTCCTTGACCATCACGTCCACCTTCACCAATGCCTACGTCGTAACTCGTGCGCCTGATCCGGGTGACGGGGCAGCCGGCGCTTCCACGGGGAGACGGGGAAGCGCTTGCACGGTGACGCGGTGCGCCCGGGAACTGCTCCGGGCGCACCGCGTCACGCTGCCCTGGAGGTCAGCCGATACCGAACGGCTGACCCATCTGGCCGTAGCCGAAGCCGGGCTGCTGGTACTGCGGGAACTGCTGGCCGTACCCACCCCACTGCTGCTGGCCCTGCTGGCCCTGCATGCCCTGCTGGCTCTGCTGGCTCTGCTGCAGCAGGCCGACGATCGCGGTCGGCAGCGCCTGCTGTACGGACTGCTCGACGGCGTGACGGATGCCCGAGTGCAGCGAACGGTGCAGCGCCAGGGCCAGGTACGGGTGCGCCTGCTGGGCCATGCCCGGCTGGTTCTGGAACTGCTGGTGGATCTGCTGGATCTGCTGGCACGTCTGCTGGACCTGCTGCGCGACCTGCTGGGACGTCTGCTGACACGCCTGCTGAATGGCCTGCTGGACCACCTGGGCGATCTGCTGCGGGTTGGCCAGCTGCGGACCGCCGAACTGCGTGCCGCCGTACTGCTGGAGGGGTTGAGTACCGGTCATCACCGACATGAATGCATGCTCCTTCCGGTGCACCAGAGAAATGCCGACATAGGCGTTATGTCGGCATTGTCGGAATAGTCCGACGACCTGAAGCTACGGGTGCGTGGGCACGGCCGCAAACGGAACGATCCGGCACACCCCGACCAGGACAGAAGGCCGGGCGGGTGAGAGCGGCGTGAGCGCTACCTGGGCTCCGGCACCAGCCGTTCCACCGCCGCCGTCACCAACTCGTCCCGTTCCGCCTCGGAGAGGACGTCCGGGAGGGTGAGCTGTTCGACGATCAGCCAGTTCAGGGCGAGGTAGAGCAGCTTGACGGCCATGGCGTCGCCGGGGAGGCCGGAGGACTCGTGGTAGGCGACGTTGGCGGCGAGGTCGGCCCGGACGCGCTCGGTGAGCACCGCGCGCAGTTCGGGGCGGCGGGTGGCCTCCAGGCGGAGTTCCAGCAGCGCGAGGTAGCCGGTGCGGAAGGAGCTGACGCGCCCGACGAGTTCGCGCATCAGCTCCGCGTACGTCTCCCGGTCACGGTCGGCCTCCCGCTGGCGGGCGATCGTGTCCTCGTCGGGCTGGAGCCGCTCGTAGACCCGGGCGCCGGCCTGGGTGAGCAGGTCGTCGCGGCTGGAGAAGTAGTTGGACGCCGTGCCCGTGGGTACGGCCGCCTCGGCGTCCACCGCCCGGAAGGTCAGCCCGCGCGCCCCCTCCCGGGCCAGCACCTCGATCGCCGCGTCGACGAGCACGGCCCGCCGCTGGTCATTGCGCCTCACCATGGACTCCGGCTCCCTGTCTGCGGTACGTCCTGTCGCACCACTTCAAGGAGAGTACTGCGTATGGAGTTGTCCGGCCGCCGGGCCCGGCCCACCGTCATGCGCGCCCATAGGCCCGCAGGAACGCCGCCACCCCGCCCCTGACCAGGCGGTCCGTCTCCGCCGGCGGCAGGGGCAGGACGCCGTAGTGGGTGGACTGGACGATCGTGTGCGAGGTCAGGGCCATGAAGTGGCCGGCGGTCATGGCCGGGTCGCCGTGCGGGTCGAGCAGGCCGGCGTCCGCGAGGTGGGCCATCGCCTCGGCGACCCCCCGGCCGACCGGCTCCGGGCCCGCCTCGTGCCAGGCCTTGAGGACGTCCGGCGGTACGTGATCGGCCTCCGCGTGGATGTGCCGGACCAGGGCGAAGTGGTTCGGGTAGTCGGTCATCAGGCCCACGAACGCGCGGGCCAGTGCGACCAGGTCGCGTTCCAGGTCGTCGGGGTGTGGCGGGCGCTCCGGGTCCAACACCCCGCGCAGCCGGGCCAGTTGGGCGTCGCGGACCTCGCTCGACGTCCAGGTCACCACGGTCTGGAAGAGCTGCGCCTTGCCGCCGGGAAAGTGGTTGTAGAGCGTGCGCGTGGAGATGCCCGCCTCGGCGGCGAGCGCGTCGACCGCGGCGCGCGCGTAGCCCTCGCGGCCGAAGACCGTACAGGCCGCGCTCGCGATGGCCATCTGCTTCTCCAGCTTGCGCGGGGAGACCTCGCGCCGCGCCCGTTCCAGCCGGGACTCGTTCGTCTCGCTCACCGGCCACCTCCTTCTGGCGGGTCACTCTACTCGAATTACAACGGGCGTTGTGCTTTTTACAACGAGCGTTGTACCTTTCTGGGCAGCGGGCCGCGACGAGTGGCCCTCACGAGAAGGGGGACTCCATGCCCATCGACGACACCGAAACACCGCTGCGCGTCGCCGTCCTCGTCGGCAGCGTCCGGGAAGGACGGCAGGGCCGGGCCGTGGCCGACTGGTTCCTCGGGACCGCCGCCGCCGACCCCGGCCTCGACCTCGACGTCATCGACCTCGCCGAGGTGGACCTGCCGCTCGTCCTGCCCGGCTGGGGCGGCAAGCCGAGCCCCGAGACCGCCGCCGTGCTGCGGGGCGTCTCACCGCGGCTCGCCGCCGCCGACGCGTTCGTCGTCGTCACGCCCGAGTACAACCACAGCTTCCCGGCCGCCCTGAAGAACTTCATCGACTGGCACCACCCCCAGCAGTGGCAGGCCAAGCCCGTCGGCTTCGTGTCGTACGGCGGTCTCGGCGGCGGACTGCGCGCGGTCGAGCAACTCCGGCTGGTCTTCGCCGAACTGCACGCCGTGACCGTGCGCGACTCCGTCAGCCTGCACGGGCCCTGGTCCGGCCTCGCCGCGGACGGCACCCCGCGCGACGCCGAGGTCTGCGCCGGCGCCGCCAAGGGCATGCTCGGCCAACTCGCCTGGTGGGGACGGGCGTTGCGGGCCGCGCGCGCCGAGCGTCCCTACGCGGGCTGAGGGCGGGGTACGGCGATGAGCAGCGGTACCCAGTCCGTCGCGGCACCGGTGCGCCGCCCCCTTTCGGACCCGGCCACCGTCCTGCGGCGCACGCTCACCGTCACCGTCATCGGCTCGGTGATGGCCGTGCTCGACATGACGATCGTGAACGTCGCGATGCGCTCGCTGTCGGAGTCCTTCGGCGCCCCGCTGGAGACCATCCAGTGGACCGCCACCGCCTACACGCTCGCGCTCGCCGCCGTCATCCCGGTCGCCGCCTGGGCGATGGCCCGGATCGGCGCCCGGCGCACGTACGCGACCGCGCTCGTCCTGTTCACGCTCGGCTCCCTGCTCGCCGCCTGCGCCTGGGACGCGGGCAGCCTCATCGCCTTCCGCGCGGTGCAGGGGCTCGGCGGCGGGCTGCTCCAGCCGGCAGGCATGACGATGGTGATGCGCGTCGCCGACCGACGCCGGCTCGGCAGCGCGATGGCCGTGGGCGGTCTGCCCATCCTGGTCGGCCCGGTCATCGGCCCGGTGCTCGGCGGCTGGCTGGTCGACGCCGCGTCCTGGCACTGGATCTTCCTGGTGAACCTGCCGGTGGGCCTGCTCGCCCTGACGCTCGCGCTACGGCTGCTGCCGCGCGACGAACCGGACGCGTTCGAGGGACCCGACACTCCCTCCCGCACTCCCCGCCTGGACCTCCCCGGTCTGCTGATGCTCTCCCCGGGCCTCGCCCTGTTCCTCTACGGCCTGGCCCGTGGCGGTGAGCACCGTGACTTCACCGCGCCCGGTGCCCTGCTCCCCACCCTCGCCGGTGCCGTCCTCGCGGCCGCGTTCGTCCGGCGGGCGCTGACCGTCCGGGAACCGCTGCTGGATCTGCGGCTCCTGCACGACCGTACCTTCGCGGCCGGTATCGGCACGCTCGCGCTCTTCACCTGCGGTTACTTCGGCTCGATGCTGCTGGGTCCGCTGTACTGGCAGCAGCAGCGGGGTCTGAGTGCGACGGCCGCCGGGCTGCTGGGCGCACCGACCGGGCTCGTCGTCGGTACGGCGATGCAGTTCGCGGCGAGGTGGGTCGACAAGACCTCACCGCGCCGGCTGATCCCGGCCGGCATCCTGCTGGGTGCCCTCGGGATGGCGCTGCTGGCCTGGCAGGCGGGCGTGCCCGGGGTCGCGGCCTGGCGGTTCGTCGCCTCGGCGATGGTGATGGGCGCCGGCATCGGCATGGTGCTGATGCCGACGATGACGACCGCGACCCGGGAGCTGCCCGTGGACCGGATGCCCGCGGCGAGCACCGCGCTCAGCATCAACTCCCAGCTCTGGGCGTCGGTGGGCACGGCCGTGCTCTCGGTGGTCCTGGGCGCGGCGGGCCAGGACCCGGCGGGCTTCCGCCTCACCTACGCGGTGGCGGCGGCCCTGCTCGCCCTGTCCGCCCTGCCGGCCCTCCGCCTGCCGGGCCGCCGCCGGCCATGAGCCCGATGGGCGTTCCGCCTGCGGGGCCGCTGCCGGTCGTGAGGTCAGCCGGTCCTCCGCTTCCCGGGCCGCAGGCGGTCATGAGGCGGTCGGCGTTTGGCCTCGCGCGCTGTCGTCGGCTGTGAGGCCGGTCGGCGTTCCGTCTTCCGGGCTGTCGTCGGCCATGAGGTCAGCCGGTCCTCCGCTTCCTGGGCCGCAGGCGGTCATGAGGCGGTCGGTGCTTGGCCTCCCACGCCGCCGTCGGCCACGAGGTCAGCCAGCCCTCCACCCCCGGGCCGCAGGCGGCCGTGAGGCGGTCGGCGTTCCGCCTGCCGGGCCGTTGTCGGCCATGCGGCCGGTCGGCCCTCCGCTTCCCGGCGCCGCCGTCGGCCACGAGGTCAGCCAGCCCTCCACCCCCGGGTTGCCGTCGGCCGTGAGGTCAGCCCGCGTTGCGTCCCGCGAGGTCCGTCAGTTCGGCCAGCGGCAGCGTGTGCTGGGTCTGGAGGACCTTCGCGCGCAGGTAGCGGACGTTGTGGGCCGTGGTGAAGACGCCGGTCGGCACCCGGTCCCGGACGACGACATCCAGGCCGCGCAACTGCTCGGCCTTGTCGGGGTTGTTGGACAGCAGGTCCAGCTCCCCGATGCCGAGGGCGGCGAGCATCTGCGCGGCGGCGGTGTAGTCGCGGGCGTCCTCCGGCAGGCCGAGCGCGGCGTTCGCCTCGTACGTGTCGAGGCCCTGGTCCTGGAGGGCGTACGCGTCGAGCTTGTTGTAGAGGCCGATGCCACGGCCCTCCTGGCGGAGGTAGAGCAGCACTCCGCCGCGGTCGGCGATGCGCTCGACCGCCTCGCGCAGCTGCGGGCCGCAGTCGCAGCGGGCCGAGCCGAAGACGTCGCCGGTGAGGCACTCGGAGTGCAGCCGGACCAGCGGGACGGAGCCCGGGGCCGGGTCGCCGAGGACCACGGCGACATGCTCCTGGCCGTCGGCCAGGCCGTGGAAGGTGACGAGTTCGGCGTCGACGCTGTAGCCGTCGTGGAAGCGCAGCGGTACCCGGACGCGGGCGCGCGGTGTGGCGGCGGGGGTGTCGGTCATGCGGGTCCCTCCGGGTTCGGGTTCCGTCCACGTCTGTTTCAGATTTGAAGCAGGCGCTCGGTGAGGGACTCTACTTCATGCTTAAAAGTTGAAGCAACTGGTTTGTGGTGCGGAAGACACACGGCGCCGCGCAGCCCTGCTCGGCGATCCCGAACACGGCGCCGCACCGTCCTTATTCCGGCGGACCCGAACACGGCGACGACCGCCGCCGCCACGGCACCTCCTCCACCGAGGCCCGCCCCTCCTCGCCCTGCAGGCCCCGCGCGACCCCGGTGAAGATCTCCTCCAGCTGCCCCACCTGCTCGGGCGTGAGCCGGTCGAAGAGGGTGCTGCGCACGGTCTCGACATGCCCGGGTGCCGTACGCTCCAGCACCGCCATCCCCTCGTCGGTCAGCACGGCGATGCTGCTGCGCTTGTCCCAGCGGCAGTCCTCCCGGCGTACCAGCCCGTCCCGCTCCAGCCGGGTCACCGCGTACGTCAGCCTGCTGCGCGTGATCTTCAGCTTCTCGGCGAGATCGGTCATGCGCAGTCGTCGGTCCGGCGCCTCGGAGAGGTTGGCCAGCACCGAGTAGAACAGGTGGGGCATGCCGGCGTCCTGCTGGAGCTGCCGGTCGATCGCGTCCTCCAGGAGGTGGGTCGCGGCGATGTAGGCGCGCCAGGCGCGCTGCTCCTCGGGGCTGAGCCAGCGGGTCGTCATGCAGCCAGTGTAAGTTTGTTTCAAACTTGAAGCGATAGTCGCAGGGAGACCGCGTCCGATGTCGTACCCGTATGTGCTGCTGTCCGCCGCCGTCTCCCTCGACGGTTACCTGGACGACACCGGCCCCGAGCGCCTGCTGCTGTCCAGCCCGGCCGACTTCGACCGGGTCGACGCGGTACGGGCCTCCGTCGACGCCATCCTGATCGGCGCCGGCACGATCCGCGCCGACAACCCGCGGCTGCTGGTCAACTCCGCCGAGCGCCGCGCGGCCCGGGTGGCGCAGGGCAGGCCGGAGTACCCGCTGAAGGTGACGGTCACCGCCTCCGGCGGTCTCGACCCGGCCGCGAAGTTCTGGCACACCGGCGGCGAGAAGATCGTCTACACGACCGACGCGGGCGCCGAGCGCGCCGCCCGCCTCCTCGGCGACACCGCCGGGGTCGTACCGCTCGGCCCCGCCCTCGACTGGCGGGCGCTCCTGGAGCACCTGTACGTCGTGCACGGAGTGCGGCGCCTGATGGTCGAGGGCGGCGGCACGGTCCACACCCAGCTGCTCCAGCAGGGCCTCGCCGACGAACTCCAGCTGGTCCTCGCGCCGCTCTTCGTCGGCGAACCGGCGGCACCGCGCCTGTTCGGCCCCGGCGCCTACCAGGCCGGCCGGCTCCGGCTCACCGAGACCCGCCGTATCGAGGACGTCGTCCTCATGCGCTACGAGCCCACCGCCCCCGGCACGGGTTCCGCCCCCACCGCCGCCGACCGCCACTGGCTGCGCACCGCCTGCGAGCTCGCCGCGCTGTGCCCGCCCTCCGAGACGGCGTTCAGCGTCGGCGCGGTGGTGGTGGCGGCCGACGGTACGGAGCTGGCGCGCGGCCACTCGCGGGAGGGGGACGACCCCGTCGTCCACGCGGAGGAGGCGGCCCTCGCCAAGCTCGACCCGGCCGACCCCCGGCTGGCCTCCGCCACGGTCTACAGCAGCCTGGAGCCGTGCGCCCGCCGCGCGTCCCGGCCCGCACCGTGCTCCGAGCTGATCCTGCGGGCGGGGGTGCGGCGGGTGGTGACGGCCTGGCGTGAACCGGACACGTTCGTGGACGCGGCCGACGGGACCGGGGTGCTGGTGCAGGCGGGCGCCGAGGTGGTCGTCCTGCCGGAGTACGAGGAGCAGGCCAAGGCGCCCAACAGGCATCTGGTGGGGTGAGCCCCCCCCGGAAAACACTCAGGGCCTGGAATCCGATGGATTCCAGGCCCTGAGCCTTCAGTAGCGGGGACAGGATTTGAACCTGCGACCTCTGGGTTATGAGCCCAGCGAGCTACCGAGCTGCTCCACCCCGCGTCGTTGTGACTCCAGAGTACCCCATGCGCAGGACACTTTGCACACCGGTTGATCGCGGGGCCCCCGGGGCGTGTCATCCGCCCGGGCCAACCGAGGTCGCCCGGCGGGCCCGGGGCGGCCAGGCTGGACGTACGTCGGACATGTGGGAGACGAGTGGTGGGCCCTGGAGAGGTGGAGGAGAGCACGTATGCCAGGGCGGGGGGCCGGCTGCCCGGTGACCCCGTGCCCGACCCGGGCCTCGGCGACGAGCCGGCCCCCGCGCGCCCGCGCCGCCTCACCCCCGGCGCGTCGGCCCGCGCCCTGCCCGCGCTGCTGGTCGCCGGCGGGGTGCTGTACGGCCTGCTCACCCCGAGGGAGTTCACGGCCGTACCGTTCTTCACCGCCGCCCCGCTGATCGCCGCACCCCTGTCCTCGCTGCGCACCACCGTGCTGACCGGCGTCGCGGCCGTCGTCGCCATGTACGCGGTGCGCGCCCGGAGCGGCGACCATCCGGCCGTGGGCATCGTCACGGACGTCGTCACCGTGGCCAGCGTCGCCCTGCTGGCCGTCGCCATCAACCGGGTCGTCCGGATCGGTGACCGGCGGCTCGCCTCCGCCCGGGAGATCGCCGAGGCCGCCCAGCGGGCCGTACTGCCTCAGCCCGCCGCGCGGATCGGCGGCTTCGAGATCGCCGCCTGCTACGAGGCGGCCCGGCAGGACGCGTTCATCGGCGGCGACCTGTACGCGGTGCAGGACAGTCCGCACGGTGTCCGGCTGATCGTCGGGGACGTGCGCGGCAAGGGCATGGGCGCGGTCGCCGCCGTCGCCGTGGTGATCGGCGCGTTCCGGGAGGCCGCCGAGCAGGAGGCCACGCTGGAGGAGGTGGCGCAGCGGCTGGAGCGGGCACTGGCCCGCGAGGGCACCCGGCGCGACGGCATCGACGCCTTCGAGGGCTTCACCACCGCCGTCCTCGCCGAACTCCCGCACGGCGACGGGACCGTACGGATCCTCACCCGCGGCCATCCGCCCCCGCTGCTGCTGTACGCCGACGGCACCCTGCGCACCCTGACCGCCCCCGAGCCCGCGCTGCCGCTCGGCATGGGCGACCTCGGGACATGGCCCGACGAGGCCATGGAGGAGCGCTTCCCGGACGGGGCCACCCTGCTGCTGTACACCGACGGGCTGTCCGAGGCCCGGGACGCGAACGGCCGGTTCTACGACCCCGAACGGCGGCTCGCCGGGCGGGTCTTCCCCGGCCCCGCCGCGCTGGTCGGCGCGCTCGCCGGGGAGGTGCGCCGGCACTCCGGCGGGATGACGGACGACATGGCGCTGCTCGCCGTACGCCACCCCTGACGATTTCACGGACGGTGACCGGACGACCGCCCTCCGCATAACATCTGAGACACCATCAAAAACGCCGAGACTCCTGAATGATGGCCAACTCGCCCGTTTTGCCGTGGTCCTGGCCGTTAAGTCCGGGCCGGAAAGCGTTAATGATCAAGCCGAACGGCTTGGAAAGTGACTTGCAGGTCTATTAACGTTCGATAACGCAGCGCGGTCGTCCCAGCCGCCACAAGAGGCGGCTCCGTGCGCACGCGCCGAATCCCGCAAGGGAGCCGGGGAACCACCACCCTGGGGTGAATCACGCGGATACCGAGAGGTATACGCGCGTAGGAGACCTTCCCGCTCCGAACCCGTCAGCTAACCCGGTAGGCGACGGAAGGAAAGGAGTACGCCCGCGTGGCGTCCAACCCGCCTGCCCCCGAAGCCCCGTTCATACCGGCGTCCGCCGATCCCGAGACCTTCGGCTACGGCTCCTACCACGCCGAAGAGGGCCCCTGGGAGGAGTGGAACCCCACCGAGGACTCCGTCGCCTCCGTCCGCGGCCGGCACCGCGTCGCCAAGCAGCGCGGCGGCTTCGCCCGCAGCTCCACCGTCCTCGGCGTCGGCGTCATGGCCGCGGTCGGTGCGGGCGGCATGGCCAGCGCCCACACCGGCAAGCCCCCGGTCTCCCTCTCCCTGCCCGACTCGGTGACCCACCTCTTCGAGGACGGCGGCTCCTCCTCGGCACCGAAGGCCGCCGCCACCGGGCTCTCCGACGTCGGCGTGAGCACCGACAGCACCAAGAGCGGCGGCGCCGGCGAGGCCCTGCGCAACCGGATCATGGCCCAGGCCGAGCAGCAGCAGAACAAGGCCGACAGCAGGGCCACCGCGGCCGCGCTCGCCGCCACCGAGAAGCAGACCGCCGACGCGGCCGCCAAGGCGGAGAAGGACGCCGCCGCCCGGGCCGCCGCCGCCAAGGACAAGGCGGTGGCCGATGCGAAGCAGGCGGCCGAGGCCGCGCGGCTGGCCGAGCTGGCCAAGCAGTACCAGCTGCCCGTCGTGTCGTACACGATCACCGGCACCTTCGGTCAGCCCGGCGCGATGTGGTCCTCCGGCTACCACACCGGCCTCGACTTCGCCGCCCCCACCGGCACCCTCATCAAGGCCGTCCACGGCGGCACGATCACCGAGGCGGGCTGGGCCGGCGCCTACGGCTACCGCACCATCCTGACCCTGGACGACGGCACCGAGCTGTGGTTCTGCCACCAGTCCTCGATCAACGTCTCGGTCGGCCAGAAGGTCGCCACCGGCGACGTCATCGGCCGCATCGGCGCCACCGGCAACGTCACCGGCCCCCACCTGCACCTGGAGGTCCACCCGAACGGCCAGGCCACCGCCATCGACCCGGCGCCGTGGTTGCGCGACAAGGGCCTCAACCCCTGAACCGGACCATGGCATTCGTGTGAACTCGGCGCCGGCGGTGGAATGCGATCACCCACCGCCGGTGTTGTCGTAGAGCATGACTTCCTTGCGCACACTCGGTTCCTCCGACCTCGAGGTCTTCCCCCTCTCCCTCGGCGGGAACGTCTTCGGCTGGACCGCCGACGAGGAGACCTCCTTCGCCGTCCTCGACGCCTACACGGCGGCCGGCGGCAACTTCATCGACACCGCCGACGCCTACTCCGCCTGGGTCGAGGGCAACCAGGGCGGCGAGTCCGAGACGATCATCGGCAAGTGGGTCAAGGCCCGCGGCAACCGCTCCGACGTCGTCATCGCCACCAAGGTCAGCCAGCACCCGCAGTTCCAGGGCCTGTCCGCGGCCAACATCAAGGCCGCCGCCGACGCCTCCCTGCGCCGCCTGGACACCGACTACATCGACCTCTACTACACCCACTTCGACAAGCCCGAGATCCCGGTCGAGGAGATCATCGGCGCCCTCGACGAGCTGGTGAAGGCGGGCAAGGTCCGGCACATCGCCGCCTCCAACATCAGCGCCGAGCGCCTCAAGGCCTCCCTCGACTTCTCCGACCGCGAGGGCCTGGCCCGCTACGTCGCCCTCCAGCCCCACTACAACCTCGTCTCCCGCGACACCTACGAGGGCGAGCTGCAGGAGCTGGCCGCCAAGGAGAACCTGTCCGCGGTGCCGTACTTCTCCCTCGCCTCGGGCTTCCTGACCGGCAAGTACCGCCCCGGTACGAAGGTCGACAGCGCCCGCGCCGAAGGGGCCCAGAAGCACGCCGAGTCCGAGCGCGGCCAGAAGGTCCTCGCCGCCCTGGACGAGATCGCCGCCGCCCACGAGGCCCCGGTCGCCACGGTCGCCCTGGCCTGGCTCGCCGCCCAGCCCACGGTCACCGCCCCGATCGCCTCGGCCCGCACGGTCGAACAGCTTCCCGCGCTGCTGGGAGTGGCGGACCTGAGGCTGACGGAGGAGGAGACCGGGAGGCTGACGGCGGCGTCGGCGTAGTTGCCTTTCCCGCCGCGATGGCGCTCAGCCACGACGGCGGAAGCCGGCGGTGCCGAACTCTCAGCAACCCAACGGTTACGACCGATACGGGTTGTACGTGTGATACGGCACCGCCGGATACCCGTACACCGGCCCGTACGCCGTAGGCACCGGTGCCGGCCCCGCGTACACCGGCTGAGGCGGCGCAGCCGCACGCGCCGCGTACTCCAAGGCCGGCCGCGCGGCATCCTTCCGCCGCCACAGCTCGTCCAGCAGCGCCCGCTCCCGTACGACGAAGTCGCCCCCGGCCTTCCCCCTGCGCCCCCGCTGCCGCAGGAACGCGAGCTCGGTGGCGTACCCCTCGTACCGCGCCACGGCCTTCGCCGTCGGCTTCCCGCCGTGGTGCCGGGCATAGTCCCGCGCCGCGCGCCGCGCCCGCATCGACCCCAGCGCGAACGGCTCGGCCGGCCCCAGCCACCCGGCCAGCACATACGCCGG
Source organism: Streptomyces sp. NPDC020192 (assembly GCF_044388685.1). NCBI lineage: Bacteria > Bacillati > Actinomycetota > Actinomycetes > Kitasatosporales > Streptomycetaceae > Streptomyces > Streptomyces sp. NPDC020192. Next base: position 14,989 of record NZ_JBIRXG010000050.1, read on the forward strand.
CAGCTCCTCGCGCACGGTCCGCAGCTCCCGCTGCCGCGTCCAGATCGCCAGCCAGGTCAGCAGCCCGAACACGGGCACCATGAAGCCGCCGTAGACGGCGAAGAACCCGAACTCGCCGAAGGTGGAGGAGCCGTTCCACAAGGCGTGCATGCTCATCGCGAGCAGCAGACCGCAGATCGGCAGCAGCACCCGGCGGGCGCGCTGCCGCTCGGCGGAGAACGCGGCGAAGCCGAAGCCGAGGCCGGTGAGCGTGGTGAACAGGGGGTGCGCGAACGGCGACATCACGATGCGCACGAAGAAGGTGGCGGCGGTGACGGAGGCGATGCCGCGGTCGCCGGAGAGCTGGTCGGCCCCGAAGGCCGTACCGAGATAGAGGATGTTCTCGGTGAACGCGAACCCGGTGGCGGTGATCCCCGCTATCACCACCCCGTCGACGATCCCGGTGAAGTGACGTCTGCGGAAGAGAAAGACCAGCAGTACGGCGGCGGCCTTGGCGGACTCCTCCACGATCGGCGCTATCACGGTGGCGCCGAGGGTGTGCGCACCGGCCGGGTCGGCGGTGGCGGTGGCTATCCACTTGGTCGCGAAGGTGTTGGCGACGATGGCTATCAGCGCCGCCGCGCAGGCCCCCCAGGCGAACGCGAACACCAGGTTCCGCCAGGGGCCGGGCGCCACCCGGTCCAGCCAGCGGAACGCGGCTATGAGCCAGGGCACGGGCAGTACGGCCAGCCCGAGCCCGACGAGAAACCCCTCGGTACCGGTCTGCCGGCGCACCATCGCGAGGATCACCAGCCCGGACAGGGCCAGCAGCGTGATCAGCGCCCCGTACCGCACCCATCCGCGCTGCCACCAGTGCGGATGACGGAGCACGGCGCGGTCGGGGCGCGGGGGGTACGCCGGATACGGAGTACTGGTCGGACTGATGGCCACGGCATCGACCCTAACGGCGACGGGACGAGGGGCTGAGCGGATTATCGGACCGGGTGTCCGGCTTGATCACGCATGCGGTACGCGCCGGAACAGCAGATCGTTCACCACATGTCCCTTGTCCAGCCCCTGCCCCTCGAAACGGGTCAGCGGCCGGAACTCCGGGCGGGGCGCGAAACCGCCGTCCACCTGTGTGTTCTCGAAGCCGGGGTGCGCGGTGAGCACCTCGAGCATCTGCTCGGCGTACGGCTCCCAGTCGGTCGCGCAGTGCACGAGCGCGCCGGGCTTCAGCCGGGTCGCGGCGAGCGTCAGGAACTCGGGCTGGATGAGCCGCCGCTTGTGGTGCCGCTTCTTGGGCCAGGGGTCCGGGAAGTACACCCGCAGCCCGTCGAGCGAGTCGGGCGTGAGCATCTCCCTGAGCAGGATGATCGCGTCCCCGTTGGCGACCCGGACGTTGGTCAGCCCGTGGCTGTCGGCGAGGCTCAGCAGATTTCCCTGCCCCGGCGTGTGCACGTCGACGGCGAGGACATTGGTGTCCGGGTCGGCGGCGGCCATCTGCGCGGTGGCCTCGCCCATGCCGAACCCGATCTCCAGCACGACGGGACGGCCGTTCCCGAACAGCTCACGGGGATCGATGACCCGCTGCCCGTCGATATCCAGCCCCCACGCGGGCCACAGCCGCTGCAGCGCATCGGCCTGCCCGGCCGTCACCCGGCTCCGGCGCGGCTGAAAACTCCGGATCCGCCGCTCGAAGTGCGACCCGGCGGGATCAGCCTTGGGCCCGTCCGGAAACCGCGGCTCCCCCTTGGCCCGGGTGTGCCGGACGGACATGCCGGGGATGTGGGAGGTCGACGCGGGGGCTTCGGGGTCGTTGAGGAAGTCAGACACAGTAGGACAGATTTTACGGTGCGGTACGGACGAACGGACCGGGGCCACTACAGCGAGCCGAGCATGGACAACACCCGGCTCCCTACTTCCCGCCCGATGGGCAGGGACGCGGTAGCCGCCGGTGAGGGCGCGTTCAGCACGTGCACCGCCCGCTCCCCCTCCCGGATGAGGAAGTCGTCGACCAGCGTCCCGTCCCGCAACACCGCCTGTGCCCGCACCCCGGCAGGGGCCCGCACCAGGTCGTCCGACTCCACCCCGGGCAACAGCCTCCGCACCGCCTCCAGGAACGCCCCCTTCGACAGCGAACGGCGCAGCTCACCCGCGCCGTATCTCCAGTGCTGCCGCGCGATCGCCCACGAACCCGGCCACGTCAGGGTCCCGGCCAGCTCACGGGGCCGTACGACCCCCCAGCCGTACCCCTCCCGGGCCAGCGCCGGCACCGCGTTCGGCCCGATGTGCACGCCCCCGTCGATCCCGCGGGTGAGGTGCACACCGAGGAACGGGAAGGCGGGATCCGGCACCGGATACACCAGCCCCCGCACCAGCTCCGGCTGCGCCAGCTCGTAGTACTCCCCGCGGAACGGCACGATCCGCACCCCGGGCTCGTCCCCGGTCAGCCGGGCCACCTCGTCGCAGTACAGCCCGGCGCAGTTCACCAGCACACGCGCGCGTACGACCTCCCCGCCCGAGGTCAGCACGGCGACCCCGCGCTCCGGCCGCCGGTCGACCCGGACGACCTGTGCCCCGTACCGGATCTCGGCCCCCGAGGCCCGCGCCAGCTGCCGGGCGACCCCCACGAAGTCGCACACCCCGGTCGTTCCGACGTGTATGGCGGCGAGCCCGCGCACCTCCGGCTCGTACTCGCCGATCTGCGCGGCGCCCAGCTCCCGCACGGGAATCCCGTTCTCCCGGCCGCGCTGCACGAGCGCGTGCAGCCGGGGCAGCTCCTCGCGCTCGGTGGCGACGATCAGCTTGCCGGTGACGGCGTGCGCGATGCCGTACTCGGCGCAGAACTTCACCATCTCGGCCGCGCCCCGCACCGCGTACCGCGCCTTGAGCGAGCCCGGGCGGTAGTAGATCCCGCTGTGGATCACCCCGCTGTTGCGCCCCGTCTGGTGCCGGGCCGGCCCCGGCTCCTTCTCCAGCACGGTCACCCGCGTCCCCGGCGCGGCCCGCGTGATCGCATACGCCGTCGACAGCCCGACGATCCCCCCGCCGACCACGAGCACATCACAGTCGTACGCACCGACCGGCACCTGCACCACCTCCCACCTCGATAGTGCACTGCGCCACTGACAACGCCTTCAAACGCGCCAGGTGTCCGATGTCACGGCTCAGGCGGGAGCCATCAGCAGTGGCCGGGCCCTCTCCCGCAGCTCCACCACCCGCGGCTCGTCCCCGTACGGCTCCAGCCGGTGCAGCAGATCCTTCACGTACTCGGTCGTCCGGGCCGAGGAGATCCGCCCGGCTACCTCCACGGCCCGCACTCCCTGCTCGCACGCCGCATCGAGATTCCCGGACTCCAGCTCGGCGACGGCCGAGACGACCAGCCGCAGCCCGTGCGAGCGCACGAACTCCTCCGTCGGCTTCGACAAGGCCTGCTCGGTGAACCTCCGCACCTGCCGGGGCGCCTTCAGATCCCGGTAGCACTCGGCCGCATCTGCGGCAAACCGGTCATACCCATAAAAACCAAGCCAGGTCGGGTCGTTGTCCCCCTCCCGGGACCGCTCGAGCCACCCCTCCGCCGCCTTCAGCGCCGCACCCGCGGCCTGCGCGTCCCCGGCACGCGCGTGTGCCCGCGCTTCCACCAGCCGGAAGAAACTCATCGTCCGCGCGGTCGCCAGCCCCCGGTTCCGCTCCAGCGCGGCCTGCGCCAGATCGACCCCCTCGTCGCCGAACCCCCGGTACGTCGCCTGCAGCGACATGGAGGCGAGGACATAGCCCCCCAGTGGGACGTCCGCCGCCGCGCGCGCGAGCCGCAGCGCCTGGATGTAGTACCGCTGCGCCGCCTCCTGCTGGCCGGTGTCGAAGGCCATCCACCCGGCGAGCCGCGTGAGTTCGGCGGAGGCGCCGAAGAGCGCGCGTCCGACCTCGTCGGAGTAGGAGCCGAGCAGCAGCGGCGCCGCCTCCACCCGCAGGCACTCCGGCACCATCGACGAACGCCAGTCCCCGCCCCCGTACTTGGAGTCCCAGCGCCGGGCGTCCTCGGCGGCCTCCCGCAGCTTCTGCACATCGCTGTGGCCGACTTTGATCGGTGCGCCGGAGCCCTCGGCGGAGCCCGCCTCGCGCGCGACCGAGCTGTCGGCGGGGGTTATCAGCCATCGTGAGGCAGGCGTTGCGTATGCGCTCACCGCGAACGATCCGGCGAGCGACTGCCAGATGCCGCCGGAGCCGGCCCGGCGCCCGGCGAGGTCGAGACGGTACAGCTCCGTCGCCGACTTCACCGCCTGGGCGACGTCTCTGGGGAAGGCGAGGCCCACTTCGGGCGCGGGATCCGCGTCCGCCAGGCCGATCTCGTGGAGCGGCACCGGTCGGCCGAGCTTCTGGCCGATCGCGGCGGCGATGAGGTGCGGCGCGGCGCCCTGCGGCACCATGCCCTTCGACACCCAGCGCGCCACCGACGTCTTGTCGTAGCGAAGAGTCAACCCGCGTTGAGCGCCAAGGTCGTTGACGCGCCGCGCGAGTCCTGCGTTGCTGATTCCCGCGAGGGCGAGAACGGCGCCGAGCTTTTCGTTCGGCCCGCGTTGCTCCCTGGACATGAGCCACCCCTCGACGCAGACGGCTGCCGTGCTGGCATAACCACGCGGCATTCGTAAACCCAGCGTAGTTCGCCGCATCCCAAGCGTTAAGGGGCATTGTTCCGGATGGCGGGATTGTGGTCCGTACGGAAGTACGGTCCTGTACGCACCGTGCACGGCCTGTCGCCGCGTGCCCCCACGCGTGTGGCCGTGCGCCCGTCCGTGCGCTCTTCTCCGGCCATCGGGGGAGCGGTTCCATGGCTCTTGCGTGGGTCGGCCCGCTGTACTGGATCCAGTGGGCTGGGGGACACCGCCACCTTCATCCCCGCGGGTGGCGGACCGGTCCGGGAGGCGATGCCCGCCTCCCGGACTGTGCGCGTGTCCGCGCCGCCACGCGTTCCGCAGGCCTGTACGGAGCGTGCTCAATTCCGCCTTCGCTCTGTGTATTTGGCTGAAAATCGACCCGGCCCGTCGCGGTGGACATCCGCTCCGACCATGCAACTTGAGGGCGCGTAGGGCGTCTTGGGGGAGCGTACGGGGGGCGCATTCGAGTCGCGCTCATCACCCTCCCACTTTGGGGTTCCCTCGATCGAAGCCGGTGCCGCCGCCCCTCCACAACGCACCCTTCATGGCAGCATGGGGTCCGGTTCGTACGGTGCACTGGTTGTCCACAGCCTGTGGAGGCGTCGATGCGGTGGTTGGTGGGTTGGAGCAGCACCGCCGCGGGCGTCGCCGCGATCGGCGCCGCGGGCGCCACCGGTTACGACGGCGAGACCCTGCACCCCGTCGGCTCCCAACTCCTGTGGGGCGACCCGGATCCGCTGTGGGCCGTCGGCGACTGGCGCCCGGACGAGGTGCGCGTGGTCAAGGCCGACGCGGACAACCGCATCGCCGTCCTCGGCATCTGCGGCGCCTCCGACGAGGAGCTGCGCCGCGCGCTGTTCACCGCGCGCGGGGGCGCACTGCGCCATCTGACCACCTGGCCCGGCAGCTACACGGCCGTCGTCCAGGTCGGCCGGCGCATCACCGTCTGCGGCGATCTCGCGGGCGCCCGCCCGGTCTTCCACACCCCCTGGGCCGGCGGCACCGCCTACGCCACCGCCGCGCTGCCCCTCGCCGACCTCACCGAGGCCAACCTCGACTTCGGCCACCTCGCCGCCCTGCTCGCCGCCCCCGACGTACCGGCCGCGCTGCGCGACACCACCCCGTACGAGGGCGTGCGTCGCGTTCCGCCGGGGCACGCGCTCGTGCTGCGCGCCGGAGTGCGCGAGATCGCCGGCTACGAGCCCGTCGCCTCCCTCGCCGTGGCCGCGCCCGCCGCCGACCCCGACCACGCCGTGGACGCCGTACGGGACGCCCTCGTGGAGGCGGTACGCGCGCGCTTGTCGGCGCCGCGGCACGTGCCCGACCTCGACCCCGGGCCGGTGCCCGGCATGGGACCGGCCGAGCGGCGGGCCCGGCGCGGGATGCCCGTGCCCGGCATCGGTGCCGACCTCTCCGGCGGCCCCGCCTCCGGCACCCTCGCCCTGCTGGCCGCCGGGCTCCCCGGCCGCCCCGGCACGCTGCTGGGCCACGGCACCGGCGCGGGCGAACGGCTCCTCGCCGTCACCTTCAACGACCTGGCCGTGGCCGGCCGCGAGGCCGAGGTCGAACGCGCCGGCGCCCTCGCCGCCAACCCGCGCCTGCACCACGTGGTCGTCACCGGCGCCGAGGAGACCCTGCCGTACGCCGACCTCGACGGCCCCCTCACCGACGAACCGGGGCCCTCCCTGGTCACGGCCGCCCGGCACCGCGCCCGCCTCGTCTCCGGCAGCGCCGACCACTTCACCGGTCACGGCGCCCGCCAGGTCCTGGACGCCCATCCGGCCCGCCTCGCCGACCTCCTGATGGACCGCAAACGGCGCCATCTGGTCCGGCCGGTCGCGGCCCTCGCCAAGGCCGACGGCTCAGTGATGGTCCCCGCGCGCGTGTACGGCGCGGCCCGGCGGCTCGCCCGCACGCCCTACCGGGCCGGCCTGGAGGGGCTGGCCGAGCGGCTGATGCGGCGCCGGTTCGACGAGCCCAAGGGGGCGGTCGGCGCGTCCCTGGCCGCGCTGACCTGGGCCAGACCCGGGCCGGCCGCCCGGTGGCTGACCGGGGAGGCACTGGCCGAAGTATCGGTTCTGCTGCAGGCGGAGGCGGACCGCTCCGGCACCGGCGCCCAGCGCCCCGGCGACTATCGCGCGCGTGCCGCCCTCGCCCGCCACGCCGCCGACCTGCGCGTCCTGGAACAGGCCGCGGAGATCCGCTCCCAGCGCCTGCACGCCCCGTTCCTCGACAACCAGGTGGTCCGCGCCTGCCGCGCCCTCCCGGAGGCCCTCCGTGTCCAGCCGGGCGCCCGCGCGGCGATCCTCCGTACGGTCCTGGAGGGCGCCGGCGTCACCGACCTCCCCCCAGGCTGGGGCGCCCCCTCCCACGCCTCCTCGGCAGCGGCCACCCGCGCGGGCCTGCGCGTGGCGGCGGACCCGTTGCTGGACCTCTTCTCCACCCCGCTCCTGGCGGACGCCGGCCTGGTGGAGGCCCGCGTGGTCCGGGGCGCCCTCCGCTCGGCAGCGGCCGGCGACCCCCTCCCCCTGGACGGCCTGGCCGACCTGATCTCCCTGGAACTCTGGCTCCGCCGCCTCCTTTCCCGCCGAGGCACCTGCTGGACGGGAACACCGGCACGCGCGCGTGCGGTGCCGTCGGGGATCCAGCCGAGAAGGGGAGCCCTGGCCTCGGGAGCGTGAGAGATAAACCCCCGTGCCCAACCCCGCGCCCCCCGCGACAATGACCGGATGCGGTACAGAATCCTGGGCGTAACCCAAGCAGAAGACGACCAGGGCATCCCCGTACCCATCGGCGGCCGGCGCCTCCGTACGCTGCTCACCGCCCTCGCCCTGCGCCCCGCCCGCACCACCACCCCCGAAACCCTGATCGACGAGATCTGGGCGGACCACCCACCCCAGGACGCCCCCGCCGCGCTGCAAGCCCTGGTCGGCCGGCTCCGCCGTACCCTCGGCCGCCACACCGTCGCCTCCACCCCGGGCGGCTACCGCCTCGAAGCGACCGAGGACGACATCGACCTGTACGTCTTCGAGCGCCTCACCCACACCGGCACCAAGGCCCTCGCCGCCGGCGACCCGGGCACCGCCCACCGCACCCTCACCGGGGCCCTCGCCCTCTGGCACGGCCCCGCCCTCGCCGACCTCCCCGACCGCACCGCGGCCACCCGACCGGAGGCCCTGCGCCTGGAGGCGACGCGCGCGTGGGCCGCCGCCGCCCTCGACCTCGGCCGCGCCCAGGACGTCGTACCGGAGCTGAGGGAACTCACCACGGCCCACCCGCTGGACGAGTCCCTGCACGCCCTCCTCATCCGCGCCCTGCGCGACACGGCCCGCCCCGCCGACGCCCTCGCCGCGTACGAGTCCGCCCGCCGCGCCCTCACCGACACCCTCGGCACCGACCCGGGCCCGGAACTCCAGGACCTGTACGCGTCGTTGCTCAGGCAGCGACAACCACAGCCACATCCACCGAAGACCTCGCCACACGCCCGACCCCCCGAGCGCACCGGCAATCTCCGCCCCCGTCTGACGAGCTTCGTCGGACGGGAACCGGAGCTCGAAGCCATTCGTTCGGATGCGCACAGGGCCCGCCTGGTCACGCTCACCGGACCGGGCGGCTCGGGAAAGACCCGCCTCGCCGAGGAAGCCGCCGCAGGGCTCCCGCAGGCATGGCTGGTCGAGCTGGCCCCGCTCGACCACCCGGAGGCGGTGCCCGGCGCGGTCGTCAGCGCGCTCGGTCTGCGCGAGACCGTGCTGCTGACCAACGAGCTGGCGACCCAGCAGGACGACCCCGTCGCCCTGCTGATCGAGTACTGCGCCCCGCGCAGCCAACTCCTGATCCTTGACAACTGCGAGCATGTCATCGGCGCGGCAGCCGACCTCGCCGAGACCCTCCTCACCCGCTGCCCCGGGCTCACGATCCTCGCGACCAGCCGTGAACCCCTGGGCGTCCCCGGTGAGTCGGTGCGCCCGGTCGAGCCCCTCGTCCCGGAGCAGGCGCACCGCCTCTTCGCCGAGCGCGCGAAGGCCGTCCGTCCCGACGCCGACGCCGTGCTCGCCGACACCGAGGCCGTGGCGGAGATCTGCCGCCGCCTGGACGGGCTGCCGCTCGCCATCGAGCTGGCCGCGGCCCGGCTCAGGCTGCTGACCCCGCGGCAGATCGCCGACCGGCTCGACGACCGCTTCCGCCTGCTCACCTCCGGAAGCCGCACGGTCCTGCCCCGCCAGCAGACCCTGCGCGCGGTCGTCGACTGGTCCTGGGACCTGCTGGACGAGCGCGAGCGCACCGTGCTGTGCGAGGCGTCCGTGTTCGCCGGCGGCTGGGACCTCGCGGCGGCCGAGGCCGTGTGCACCGGCCCGGCGGCCGACCTGATCGGCGCCCTGGTCGACAAGTCCCTCGTCGTCGCCGCCCCGGACCCCACCGGGGGTATGCGCTACCGCATGCTGGAGACCATCCACGAGTACGCCGTCGAGCGCGCGGCCGAGGTTCCCGGCCTGCGCGCCGCGGCCGAGCGCCGGCACCGGGCGTGGGTGCGCGCGCTGGTCGAGGAGGCCGAGCCGCAGCTGCGGTCCGCGGCCCAACTGCCGTGGATCTCCCGCCTGGAGAGCGAACTGGACAACGTCCGGGCGGCCCTGGACCGCGCGGTGCGCGCCGGCGACGAGGCGGAGGCGGGTGCGATCGTCCTCGCCATCGGCTGGTTCTGGTGGCTGCGCAACCACCGCCCGGAGGCGATCGCCTGGGTCCGCCTCGTCCTGCGCCTGGGCGTGGCCCTGGACACGCTGCCGGCGTCCGGCATGCCGGACGCCCTGCGCACCGGCGGCGGTCTGGCCGCGCTGGTCGACGTGGCCGATCCGATCGGGGCCTTCCTCGCCGCCCCGGACGGCGAGGCCCGGCATCCGCTGCGGGAGCTGCGGATGGACCTGCGGATGCTCGACCTGTTCCTGACCTCCGAGTCGAACGCGGATCACCTCGCGGCCGACTCGCGGGCCCCGCAGTACGTCGCGCGCGTGCGGGCCGCCTACGAGCACGGCGGCCCCCAGGCGGCCCGGCTCCCGGGCATCGTCTGGCCGCTGACCGCCTACGTCCTGGGCGGCTTGGTGCAGGTCGGCCCCGACATGGCCGCGGCCGTCGCCAACTGCCGCCGGTACGGCGGGGACTGGGAAGTCGGGGTCTCCCTGATGTACCGCACACATGTGGTCGTCGACTCCCCGGGCAATCTGCGGGGCGTGGACGAGGACCTGGCCGAGCTGCGCACGCTCAGCCGGCGCGTGGGGGACCGCTGGATGCGGGCGCAGGTGTGCAGCGCGGCCGGCGAGGCGGCCATGGCGCGCGGCCGCTTCGACGAGGCGGGCGCCGAGTACGAGGAGGCGCTGCGCCTCGCCTACGAGGTCGGCGCCTACGCCGAGTCGCCGTTCCTGATGGCGCGGCTCGCCGAGATCGCCTACCGCTCCGGCGACGCCGGGGCCGCGCTGACCGCCCTGGACGAGGCGGCGGCGGCCGCCGAGCGGTACGCGGTACCGGAGGCGAGCGCCTTCGTGCTGCTGATGCGCACCCAGATCGCCCTGCGGGACGGGCAGACGGCCCACGCCCGGGAGCTGTACGAGGCGACCCGCGCGTTGGCGCGCGCGGGGAGCCCACCACCGCAGTTCGGGGCGGGGCTGCGCATGGTCGAGGCCCTTGTGGTGGCCGACGAGTCGGGCCCCGAGCACGGGCTGCCGATCCTCGCCGAGGCGCTGCGCGAGGCCGTGGCCCAGCGGTGTGCCGAGTCGATCACGGCGGGGCTGGTGGACACCGCGGCCTGGCTGCTGGCCCGCCGCGGTGACCTGGCGGCCGCGATCCGGCTGTACGCCGCCGCGGACCACTGGCGCGACGGCAACCGCCGCTCCCAGCCGGACCGCGACCAGGCCGCCCGGGTGCACGCGGACGCCCGCGCGGCCCTGCCGGCCGGCCGTTACGCGGCCGAGCGCGCGCGGGGCGCGTCCTTCGACGTGGCCGAGGTTCTGCGCGAGCTGGAGTCCCGGGAGACGGCTATCGGCAGGTGATCCGGGACTCCGCCCAGTCCGCGAGGGCAGCCCGGTCGAAGATGTTGCTGTGCGGCTCCACGACGAGCCGTACGGTCCTGCGCCCGGTCAGGTCCACATGGACGGGGAGGGCCTGGTCACGTTCCTTGACCATCCCGGACTGCCACAGCCGGACCCCGTCGGCGTAGACGGAGAACGACACCTTGCCGAGGCCGAGTGTCATGTCGTCCACGCCGATCAGCGCGTCGTAGGCGGTGCACTGCCGGTTCAGGGCGATGGTGACGGAGGACTCGCCGTGCACGGTCGCCCCCTGCGCGTACTCCTTGCCGCCGATCGACATGCCGTAGCGCTGCCACACCCAGCTGCTCTCGCCGAGCTGGATCTCGGGCTTGGTGCCGTCGCCGTTGACGTCGTAGCTCAGGTCGCTCAGCTCGTAGACGGTGGGCGCCGGCGGCGGAGCGGGCGTCGGGGGCGGCGTCGGCTTCGGCGGGGGAGTCGGTGAAGGGGTGGGCGTGGGCGTGGACGTGGGCTTGGGGGTCGGCGTGGGCGCGGGCTTCGGGGTGGGGGTGGGCGTCGGAGTCGGCGCCGGCGCCGACTCGGCGACGGGCACCACCGGCGGCGGGGCGGGCTTCCGCTTCGACGGGGTCGGCTGCGGCGCCGACGGCCGCACGACCGGCGCGGACGGCGCCGGCCCGGCGACCTCCTTCGTCGGCGGGTGGCTGTCGTTGAGCAGGGCCAGCGCCACCGCGGCGGCGGCCACAGCGACCACACCGGCCGCGATCCCCGCCTTCACCGGCGCCCCGAGCGCCTCCGAGGCCGCGGCACCGCCCGCGCCACCCGCCCCGCCGGACGACCCGCCGGCCGCGGCCCCGGCCGCCCCGACCCCTGCACCGCCGGCGATGATGCCGAGCGCCTTGGCATATCCGGCGGCCCCGAACCAGCCGATGACCGCGACCGGGACGACACCGGGGATGCCGCTCGCGACCTCTTCGATCTGCGCGGCCGCCAGCCGGCACCTGGCGCACTCCTCCAAATGCTTGCGCAGACCCCGCTCGGCACGGATGCGCAGCTTGCGGCGGGCGTAGGTGCCGAGCTGGTCGGCGTACCGGGCGCACTCCTCGTCACCGGCGAGGGAGGCGCTGACGTGGGCCTGGAGATAGGCCTGCTTGAGCCCTTCGCGCGCGCGGCTGGCGAGCACCCGGGTGCCGTTGGCGTCCAGCCCGAACAGCACGGCCACCTCGCTCGGGGACTCGTCCTCGACCTCGGTGTGCCACAGCACGGCCTGCCAGCGCTCGGGCAGCGAACGGAAGGCCCGCATCGCCATGGACTGCTCGGCCTCGTGCAGGGCGCGCACATCGGCGCCCGGATCCCATGTGTCGTCGTCGGACACCTCGGAGGAGCGGGAGGCCTGCTGGGCGAAGACGGCGAAGTCGTCGACGAGCTGCTCGCGCCGCGCGGACTTGATCCAGCTCGCGGCGACGCGTCGTACGGAGGTGAGCAGATAGGCCCGTACGGCGTGCTCGGGCCCGGACCCGCCGCGCACGGCCTGCAACATCCGGGCGAAGACCTCGGCGGTGAGGTCATCGGCGGTATGCGCGTCCCGGCAACAGGTCCGCGCATAGCGCCGTACGGCGTCGGCATGCCGCCGGTACAGCTCCTCGTACGCGGAGTCGTCGCCCCCGCGCATCCGCTCGATCAGCTCGGCGTCGCCGGGTGGCATCCCCCGGGGCGGCGGCAGCACACTGCCCTCGCGCTGAGCCGGCACGCTCTTCTCGCTCCGCCCACCGGAGGAGGCCGCGCGCCCGCCCTGGCTCGGCACCTGGGGCGGGGTCACCCCGGTGGCCTCCGCGCCCGCGTCGTCACCGCGTGGCCCGTCCCACCCAGCCCAATCCGTCACGGGCTCAGAGTGCCACATGGTGTTTTGTTCAAGTACCCCCAGCTCATGCCATCACTCGTCCGAGGGTTCTTGTCACCACGGCCCGCCGGTCACCACCCGAACGAGCGGCAACGCACCCCCGGTCACGGGCGGCGAGGCCCCCGCAGGGACCCCGCCCCCGGCAGGCGAACTACGCGGGCCGCGACCGCAGACCCTCCAGCAGAATGTCCAGCAACCGACCCGAAGCCGCGGCCTGCTGTGCGGCATCCGGCAGGGACGGCGCCGCCGTGGCGATCACGAGCAGCACGTCGGACACGGACACGTCCGGCCGCAGCTCACCCGCCGCCCGAGCCCGCTCGACCAGCTGCCCGACCACGTCGAGCAACTCCCCGACCCCGCCGCTGTCCTCGGCAGCCGCGGATTCCCCGGCCACCAGCCGCAGTTCACCGTTGCCCGGCTGCACCCGCTGCTGCGGCACCCGAGGCTCTTCCGCGGAGCCCCCGGCAGCACCACCCTCGGCCGAACCGGCGGAGCCACTCGCGGAGCCGGCGAGCACCTGCGGCGGCAGCAGCCGCCCCGCCCCCGACGCCACCGACGTCCGCAGGAAGCGGGACAGCGCCGACCACGGCTGCTCCTCCTGCCCGAGCGCGGTGCGCGCCTGCTCGGTCAGCCGGGCCGTCTCCTCCTCGGCTATCCGCCGCACCAGCACGTCCTTGCTGGGAAAGCGCCGGTACACCGTGCCGACACCGACCCGTGCGCGTCGCGCCACGTCCTCCATCGGCGCGCCGTACCCCAGCTCGCCGAAGACTTCACGCGCCGCACGCAGCACGTGCTCCAGATTGCGCTGTGCGTCCACGCGCAGCGGTGTCGTACGCGCCGCGTCCGCGCGTCCGTTGCCGACCGCCGCGCTCGCCGTCCCGCCGCCCGGTGCGACGGCGGCTGCGGATGACCAATGATGCGTGTCCTGAACATGCATGTGTTTCCCCCGGTAAATGACGTCTCCCCCCGGAGACTCCCCGCCACTGAATCCGGAGTGCCGGAACCGACTTCGATCTCGACCGGGTCCGCCCGTCGCGAGCCCCGTTCGACCACAATCCCTACACCCCGTCGACACACGAACATAGTTGAGAGGAAGTCAATTCAGAAGGGGCAGGTTCCGCACGGAGCGCCCCCCGATCGGAGTACGGGTCGTATACACCCCGATTCCCCACCTTCGCACACTGTGGCCCGCACCCGCTGACCTGCCCCCTTTCGTCCGCCCCGGCGACCGCGCCCGGCCCGCCGCACACCCGACCGCCGGTCACACAAATTGCCGGGGCTGTGGACAAACAACAGCGCCGGGTGCGTCATGGGATGGTGAAGGAACGTGCGCGCATTCTGGTTGTCGGCGGCGGCTACGTCGGGATGTACACGTCCCTGCGCCTCCAGCGGAAGCTGAAGGGCGAGCTCAGGCGGGGTGAGGCCGAGATCACCGTCGTCACGCCCGACTCCTACATGACGTACCAGCCGTTCCTTCCGGAGGCGGCCGCCGGTTCGATCTCCCCTCGCCATGTCGTCGTACCGCTGCGCCGCGTCCTGGACCAGTGCCACGTCGTCGTCGGCGAGGTGACCTCCGTGGACCACGCGGTGCGCACCGCCGCCGTCACCACCCTCGCCACCGCCGAGGAGGGCAAGGCGGCCGACCTCCTCGGCTACGACGAGCTCGTCATGGCCCCCGGCTCGGTCTCCCGCACGCTGCCCGTCCCCGGCCTCGCGGAGTACGGCATCGGTTTCAAGACAGTCGAAGAGGCCATCGGCCTGCGCAACCACGTCATCGAGCAGATGGACATCGCCTCCTCCACCCGCGACCCGGCGATCCGCGACGCCGCCCTCACCTTCGTCTTCGTGGGCGGCGGCTACGCGGGCGTGGAGGCGCTCGCCGAACTGGAGGACATGGCCCGCTACGCCGCGCGCTACTACCACAACGTCCGCCCCGAGGACATGAAATGGATCCTCGTGGAGGCCTCCGACCGCATCCTGCCCGAGGTCGGCGCCGAGATGGGCCGCTACACCGTCACCCAGCTGCGCCGCCGCAACATCCAGGTCCTGCTGGAGACCCGCCTGGACTCCTGCGCCGACCGCGTCGCCGTCCTCAGCGACGGCCAGCGCTTCCCGACCCGTACGGTCGTGTGGACCGCCGGCGTCAAACCGCATCCCCTGCTCGCCGCCACCGACCTGCCGCTGACCGAACGCGGCCGGCTGAAGTGCACCGCCCAGCTGACCGTCGACGGCACGGAACACGCCTGGGGGGCCGGCGACGCGGCGTCCGTACCCGACGTCACCGCGGCCGAACCCGGCACCGAGACCGCCCCCAACGCCCAGCACGCCCTGCGCCAGGCCCGTACCCTCGGCGACAACATCGCCCACGCGCTGCGCGGCGAGCCGTTGGAGACGTACGCGCACGCGTACGCCGGCTCGGTCGCCTCCCTCGGCTTCCACAAGGGCGTCGCCCAGGTCTACGGACGCAAGCTGAAGGGCTACCCTGCCTGGTTCATGCACCGCGTCTACCACCTCAGCAGGGTGCCCACCGTCAACCGAAAGGCCCGAGTGCTGGCGGAATGGACCCTGTCCGGACTCTTCAAACGGGAGATCGTCTCGCTCGGTTCACTCGAACATCCCCGAGCGGAGTTCGAACTCGCGGCCGGTGGAAAGCCTCCTCACAGCCCCTCGGACGACCCGAAGGGGTCGTCCTGACCGGATCCAGGAACTCCACGGCCCGCTCCGGCGTCTGACGGATGTCGCCGCGGCCCGCCCCCAGCAAGACCCTGCCAGACTGCCCCACGTCCGCGGACGGGCCACCCGCCCGCCCACAGCACCCACGAGGCCTTCCCCACTGTGAACTTCACGCGCTGGAGCGCCCGGCTCCCCGGAACGCAGCGCCGCGCCGCAGCGCGGACCGAGACCCCGGTCCCCCCGGACCGGCGAGGGGAGGGCTCGGTGCCCGCGGCCCGCGCCGAGCAGCCGGCCGATGGGCAACCTCTGGTGCCCGCCGTCGACGAACTGCCCGCGCGCGACGTCCTCGACCGCGTCCCGGCCCTGGTCGCGCTCGTGCACGGCCCGGACCACCGCATCGCGTACGTCAACGACGCGTACACGGCGGCCTTCGGCGTACGCCCGATGGGCGCACCCGCCCGCGAGGCCCTGCCCGAACTCGCCGAACTGGGCCTGCTCCCGCTCCTCGACCAGGTGCTGCGCAGCGGCAAGCCCCGCACCCTGAAGTCCCGCAAGGCCGTCGACGGCAGGTCGTACACCTTCACCTGCACCCCCGTCGCCGAGGACGGCGACCGCGACGGTGGCGTACTGGTCTTCGCGACGGACGTCACCGACCACGCGGAGGCCGCCGAACGCCTGCGCGCCAGCGAGCGCCGCCAGCGCGAAACGGCCGTCACCCTCCAGCGCTCCCTCCTCCCCCAGGAGCTGGAGCAGCCCGACGACCTGCGCATCGCCGCCACCTACCAGCCCGGCGGCACCGAGGCGGCGGTCGGCGGCGACTGGTACGACGTGATCACCCTGGGCGGCGGCCGCACGGCCCTGGTCATCGGCGACGTGATGGGCCGGGGCGTCCGGGCGGCCGCGGTCATGGGCCAGCTGAGGACGGCCGTCCGGGCGTACGCCCGCCTGGACCTGCCCCCGCACGAGGTGCTGCAACTCCTCGACGGCCTGGCCACCGAGATCGACGCCAACCAGATCGCCACCTGCGTCTACGCCGTCCACGACCCCAACGAGGGCCGGCTGGTGTACGCCTCCGCGGGCCACCTCCCGATCCTGGTCCGCGACGAGAACGGCACGGTCTCCCGCGCCGACGAACCCACCGGCCCGCCGCTCGGCACCGGCGGCTGGATGCACGCGTCGGGCTCGATCGCGCTGGGCCCCGGCTCCACGGCGGTCCTCTACACGGACGGCCTGGTCGAGCGCCGTGACGAGGACCTGGACGAGGGCATCGCGTCCCTCGAACGCGCCCTCGCCGGTGCCACGGGCACTCCCCAGGTGGTCTGCGACCGCCTGGTCCGCTCGGCCGGCGTCACCGCCGACCACGACGACGACGTCGCCGTCCTCGTCCTCCAGCACCCCGCCCGTACGGGCCCCGACGGCGACCTCTTCCGCAACGCGGCCCTGGAACTCCTCGGCGGTGTGGAGGCGGCCCCACGCGCGCGTGCCTTCGCCTCCGGCGTCCTGACGAGCTGGCGCTTCCCGGCCGAACTGCACGACCTGGGCGTCCTGGCGACCAGCGAACTGGTCGCCAACTCCCTCCAGCACGGCACCCCACCCATGCGCCTGCGCCTGCGTCGCACCGACCGCCGCCTGATCATCGAGGTCACGGACGGCGATGACCACCTTCCCCGCCGCCGCCGCGCGGAACCGGCCGACGAGTCGGGCCGCGGCATCGCCATCGTGGCGACGATCGCGTCCAACTGGGGGTCGAGAAGGACTCCAGGGGGTGGAAAGGCGGTGTGGTGCGAGTTCGTGTTGCAGAAGACAGTCACGCCGTAGCCGCGTGCCTCACGACTACGCCGCCAGGGACTCCGCAGGTGCCTCGCCCCGGGCGACGACGCGGCTGGTGCGCAGCCACGGCCGGTCCTGCACATCCGTGAGCCGCCGGCCGAGCCGCAGCGCAAGCACGCTGATCCCCAGCGAGAACAGCAGGAACGTCACGATGTACGGCGCGGGCAGCGAGGCCCCGAGCGGCCCGCCCACCGCCGGACCGACGGCCAGCGCCAGCTGCTTGACCAGGGCGAACGCCGAGTTGTACTGCCCGGCCATGCCCTCCGGCGCCAGATCGGCGACCAGCGGCGCGACGGTCGGCGACAGCATCGCCTCACCCAGCCCGAACAGCGCGTACGTCGACACGAACGCGGCCGTCGCCATCTCCCGGCTGCCGTGCCCGAGCCCCGCGTACCCGGCCGCGACCCACGCCACGGCCCAGATGAGGCCCACCGCGGCGATCACCCGCGACCGCCGGCGCCGCTCGACGAACTTCAGCACGGCGAACTGGGCGACCACGATCATCAGCGTGTTCGCGGCCAGCGCCGTACCGAGCGCGGAGGTCGATATCCCGGCCGCCTCGACGCCGTACGCGCTCAGCCCGGACTCGAACTGGCCGTAGCAGGCGAAGAACAGCACGAAGCCCAGCACGCTCAGCTGCACCATCGCCCGGTTCCCGAGCAGCTGCTTCCAGCTGCCCTTCGCCGACGGCGTGGGCGCGTCCGTCAGCCGTGGGGCGTGCGGCATCCGCGCCGTCGCCAGCACCACGACCAGCAGCAGGAACATCGCCGCCTCGATCGCGAACAGCAGCGTGAACGAGGACACGCGCGTGGTGTCGACGAGATGGCCGCCGATGAGGCCACCTATGCCGAGCCCCAGGTTCTGGAGAAAGAACTGCATCGCGAACGCCCGCGACCGGGTGTCGGCGGTCGAGCAGTCCACGATCATCGTGGCCAGTGCCGGCTGCATCACGGCCTGCCCGGCCCCGAGCGCCGCGGCCGACAGCAGTACGGCGGCGGAGCTGCCCGCGAGACCCAGGCTCAGCGCACCGAGCGCGGCGGTGACCAGGGCGGCGAGCAGGACCGGCAGCGGGCCGCGCCGCACGATCGCCCGGCCGGCGAACGGCAGCACGATCAGCGCGGCCACGGCGAAGACCGCGAGCACGAGCCCCGCCGTCATGGCTCCCAGCCCCCGCACCTGCGCCACATAGACGTACAGGTAGGGGACGGTGAAGCCGAGCCCGAACGCGCTGAGTGCGTTGCCCACGTGGATCCGGCGCATCGCTGCGCCCATCGCCCTGGTCACGTTCACCTCTCTCACTAGTTAGGTCTGAAGACTTCGAAGCTAAAGTTCGAAGCTAAAGAGTACACAGTGAAGGACTTCAAAGCAAAGGGGTGGCGTGCGATACTGCGACCATGGCCGACACGCCCGGCGTCACAGAGCCGACCCTCGACGAACAGATCGCCGCCTACCAGCGCGAGTTCCAGGACCTCGACCCTCAGGTCGAGCAGATCGTCTCGGCACTGTCCCGGCTCAACCGCCGGATGAACGTCGCCTACGGCCGCCAGACCTCCGCCCTCGGCATCAGCAACGCCGAATGGGAGGTCCTCAAGGCCCTCGTCCTCTCCGGCGCCCCCTACCGCATGGGTCCCAGTGACCTCGCCAAGCGCCTCGGCCTCACGCCGGCCGCGATGACCCACCGCATCGACCGCATGGTCGCCGAGGGGCTGGTCACCCGGGAGAGGGACGAGTCCAACCGCGTACGGGTGATCGTGGAGCTGACCCCCGAGGGCCGCGAGAAGTGGCTGGAGGCGATGCGCCTCGCCACCGTCTTCGAGGAGGACCTGCTCCAGGACCTCACCCCTGTGGAGCGCGCGGTGCTGGGAGAGGTCCTCACCCGCCTCCTGCGCAGGGTGGAACACGCCCAGCCGGACGCCGGCGGCCGTCTCAGCGATCTGGATTAAAGATCTTGACAGGGACGGTTGACACCGCCCCGCCCGATCCGTAAATTTCTCCGAGTTGCCACGGAGCCGTAACGCTTCTGCGGCAGCACCTCTCGCCACGCAAGTGGCACCCAACCACCAGCACGATCACCCAATCGGGTTGTTTTCGGCGTGCCCGAATTCAATTCGAATAGGGATCTGGCGTCCCGATTGGGAATCGCCGGAGAGATCCGCTAAGGTTTGGGAGGTCGGAAGGGCCGAACAGCCCGGAAGACAAGCCCCCTGACTGGGAGTCAGATGCCGAAAGGATCTGATAGAGTCGGAACCGCTGGAAAGGGAAACGTGAGAGCGAGAACCTGGAAAGCACCGAGGAAATCGGATCGAGAAAAGATCTGATAGAGTCGGAAACACCGAAGGGAAGCCCGGAGGAAAGCCCGAGAGGGTGAGTACAAAGGAAGCGACCGTTCCTTGAGAACTCAACAGCGTGCCAAAAATCAACGCCAGAT
>NZ_JBIRXG010000051.1:0-32152 GCF_044388685.1 Streptomyces sp. NPDC020192
CAAGCGCCACACGATCGACCAGCCGAGCAGCCACGGAACACCACCCCTGGTATCCGTTGAACCGCCAACACGGCCCAAAGTCAACGGCATTGGATCTAACCTCGCCGTTCGAACATGGCCTTCTGTCGCGTCGGGTGGGCGTTTTTCGCCCGATTCGCCCCCGCACGTTGCGCCGCGGATATCGTCCATCTCATCGTCCGTGAAGGTGATGTTGCAAGGGAGATTCCTGGATCGTGCCCCGGCCCCGCGCCGAGGTGACACAGGTCACATTTCTCCGTGTCACTGGCGGTCGAGCTGCCTCGTCCCGTGGGTGTAACCAACTGACGAGCACGGAGGAACACACCATGGACGCGCGACTCGACTTCTTCGCCGCTCCCGTCTCCGGGAAGGCCCTCAAGTACTTCATGTCCGCGGGCAAGGTAATCAGGGAGTCGGGGCTGCCCGCCGACCTGCAGGAGCTCGTGTCCGCCCGGGTGAGCCAGATCAACGGCTGCGCCGTCTGCCTCGACATGCACGCCAAGGAGGCCGTCGCCGCCGGGGTGAGCCCGGCGAAGCTGGCGCTGGTGCCGGCGTGGCGGGAGGCCGCCGTCTTCTCCGAGGCCGAGCGGGCCGCGCTGGCGCTCGCCGAGGAGGGGACGCGGGTCGCGGACGCGGCCGAGGGGGTCAGTGACGAGGTGTGGGCGAACGCCGCCAAGCACTTCGACGGTGAGCGGCTCACCGCGCTGGTGATCCACATCGCGTTCATGAACATGGTGAACCGGATGAACATCATCACCCGCCAGCCGTGCGCCGGTGACTACGTCGCCGGGCAGTTGCACTGAACGGCAGCGGCGCGGAAGATCACCAGGAGACGAGAAGGGGTCAGGAGATGGACAAGGTCGAGGAATTCGCGGAGCTGCGGCCGCTGCTGTTCTCCATCGCCTACCGGATCCTGGGCAGTGTTAGCGAGGCCGAGGACGCGGTCCAGGAGACCTGGCTGCGGTTCGAGGCCTCGCCGACGCAGCCGGCCTCGGTCAAATCCTTCCTCTCCGCCGTCGTCACCCGCATCGCGATCGACGTGTTGCGGTCGGCCCGGGTCCGGCGGGAGGAGTACGTCGGGCCGTGGTTCCCCGAGCCGCTGCTCGCCGACCCTTACGAGGACCCGGCGCGCTCGGCGGAGCTGGCCGACTCCGTGTCGACGGCAGCGCTCCTGCTGCTGGAGCGGCTCAGCCCGCTCGAGCGCGCGGTCTTCGTGCTGCGCGAGGTGTTCGACTACGGCTTCCCCGAGGTCGCCTCGGCGGTGGGGCGCTCGGAGGACGCGTGCCGCCAGCTGGCCGTGCGGGCACGGCGTCACATGAACGCCGGCCGTCCCCGCTTCGAGGCGGACCGCAGGGAGCGCGCGGAGCTTGCCGACCGGTTCTTCGAGGCCCTCCGCGAGGGCGACGTCCTCGGCCTGCAGCAGCTGCTCGCCGCCGACGTGTCGATGGTCGGCGACGGGGGCGGCAAGGCCCCGCAGCTGGCCAGGGCGATCGCGGGCGCCGACAAGGTGGCCCGGCTGCTCGCCGCCGTCTTCCCCGAGCTGGCCCGGATCGGCCTCACGACCGAGCCTCGCGAGATCAACGGCCAGCCGGGCGCGATCTTCCGCGACCGGGACGGCAAGGTCCTGCAGACCATGGTGCTCGACGTGCTCGACGGTCAGATCCAGGCGATCCGCCTCGTGCTCAACCCCGACAAGCTGGGCCACGTCGGCCCGGTCTCGGACGCCTGGTCGTTCTCCCGAGAGCTCAAGAAGTCCCGTCGCCACCCAGACTGACCGCGTCGACTGACGGCCTTTTAGAGGGTCCGCCAGTAGGGCGCTGGCGGACCCTTTCAGTGCGAGCGGTGGTCGGTGGAAGGGATTCCGGTCGGCAGTGGCCTCGCTATGCTCCGTCCGGTCGCAGCGAGGTGAGGCCTGCCATCTCGTCTTCCGAGAGCCGCAGCGCGCCGGACGCCACGTTCTGCGCGAGGTGGTCGAGGTCACTGGTCCCCGGGATCGCCAGTACATGCGGCCCCTGCTGCAAGGTCCAGGCCAGCCGGACCTGCGCGACGGACACACCGTGCGCGCGGGCGACGGCGCACACCGCCTCGTGGTCGCTGGCAGCTGGACCCGCCTCGCGCCCGGGACCTGCGATCGCGAAGAACGGGACGAAGGCGAGGCCGAGTTCACCGCAGAGCCGCAGGAGTGCCCGGTCCTCGCTCGACGCACCGATCCCGTAGGGGTTCTGCACGCAGACGACCGGGGCGATGGCCCGGGCCTCGGCCAGTTGCTCGGACGTGACGTTGGAGATGCCGAGGTGGCGGATATGCCCGGCGTCGCGCAGTTCGGCCAACGCGCCGAAGTGCTCGCCGATCGAGCCGGTCCGCCTGCTCGGTGGTACGCGCAGGTTCACCACGTCCAGGTGATCACGCCCGAGTTGGCGCAGGTTCTCCTCGACCTGGCCGCGCAACTGCGTCGGCGCGGCCCACCACCACGCGCCCGAGGGATCGCGGCCTGGCCAGACCTTGGTGGTGATGACCAGATCCTCCGGGTATGGCGCCAGCGCCCGGTTGATCAGCTCGTTGGCGGAGCGCGTCGCCGAGAAGTAGAACGCGGCGGTGTCGATGTGGTTCACGCCGAGCTCGATCGCCCGCCGGAGCACGCCGATCGACCGATCGCGGTCACGCGGCACGCCGCGGTCGAAGGGCGCGGTACCCGTCAAGCGCATCGCGCCGAACCCGACGCGGTTGACGGTCTGGTCACCAAGTTGCCAAGTACCCGTGGCAGGCGAGGTGTTCGTCCGTGGGCTCATGACATGGATCTCCTCTTGCGGCTAGGAACAAAGAACCGATGGGTGGGGCGCGGCGCGTTCAGGACGCTCGACAGGGCGAGGGCCTCGAAGCGGGTCCACCAGTACCGAGGCAGGCGGGCCCCGGGCATGAAAAAAGCCTCCCCGGCGGATCGGAATCCGCGCCGAGAAGGCTCACGTGATGACCAGCATTCTAGCAGGGCAGGGCGTCCACCAGCAGGTCATCGGATACAAGGGCTTCGAGGGCGGGTGTCCCAGCGATAGAGGGACCAGGCGCGTCGGATGAGGCACCGGACGGTGATGATGGCGCTGGCCAGGGCGATGATGAACTCGATCGGAGCTATTCGTCGCTCGGTGCAGCGGCCGACCCAACCGCCTGGCTCAGCGGATGCCGACGATTGCACCGCCGCTACGAACGCAAGGCCAGCCACTTCCTGGCCTTCACTGCCCTCGTCGCCACCCTCATCTGCTACCGCGGACCGCCCAAATAGTAGCGGCCGACGTAGTGGTAGTTCGCGTTCAGGCTGTCCGGCGCGGTCTTGATCGGGGCGAGCGCGTCGAACGGTGCCACGTCCAAGTCCCGGATCACGTCGGTGTAGTCACCGCTTAACGTCGGTACGTTGATCACGCCCGGGGCAGTGCCCTTCTCCACCCAGTCCATCAGCGGCTGAAGGAACTCTGGCACGCCGATCTCCGACGGACTGGTGTCCGCTTCCGGACCGAACAGGCAGTGGTAGCCCGCCGGAATCATGTACAGCCGCGTGTAGGCGTCGGCGCCACCCCGCTTCTGCACCGCCCGGTAGTAGTCCAGTGTGGAGAACGGCGGGATGTACGGGTCGGCCCAACCGTGGTACATGATCAGCTTGCCGCCGTGCGCCCGGAACGCTGACAGATCGGGGTTGTTGGCGTTGTACAGGGCGTTGCCGAGCAGGTTGAGCCGGTCGTACGTGGCCGGGGTGAACCGCACGTCGGTGAGCTTGAAACGGCCCGGCAGCACGGTCGGGTAGCCCAGGTACTTGAGGTAGTTGAAGGCGATTTTCCCGGCGTTGCCATCCAGGGGTGATCCGGACCGGACCACGAACTGGTCGATCCAGCCGAGCTCGGACCCGTACGGCATCCCCCCGTTGTAGAGGCCGTGCGGTCCGCGGTAGAAGGCCACCACGGCGGCTACCTGCGCCGGTGTCAGGCACGTCGGCCGGTCCACGTCCGGCGGGCAGCGCAGCGACGACGGCTGGAAGCCGCACTTTCGAGGGTCCTGGATGACGTCGCCGCACGTCTTGACCACGGCGTCGTGCAGGGTGGGGATCTTCTCCGGGCCGAGGATCTGTTTGCCGTGCGCGTCGGTGTTGCGGGTGGCGACCCAGGCCTCCAGCAGCGCAAGCGGCGCCTCGTTGTTGGCCGGGGCGCCGGCCAGGATGCCGTCGAAGTCGGCCGGGAACCGCTGGGCCAGGTTGAGACCCTGGCGGCCGCCGGTCGAGCAGCCGTCGAAGTACCGGTATGCCGGACCGTGCCCGTAGTACGCGGTCATCAGTGCGTCGGACGCCAGCCGCAGCCGGTGCTCGGACGTCAGCCCGAACTCGATGCGGGCCCGCGGGTCGCGGCCCCAGGTGGCCGGCTGTGCGCCCGCGGGGTCCCCGGTGTGCCCCGTGTCGTCGCCGGCGACCACCAGCGTCTTGTCCTTTGCGGCAGGGCAGCTGAACCCGAACAGCGGGAACCTCAGGTCGGGGACCGCGCCGCACAGGCCGCTGCATCCCTGCTGGACGTACTCGCCGGTCCAGCCGCTGACCGGCAGCTTGACGGTGAACTTGGTGGCCGGTTCCAGCACGCCCTGGACCTGGCAGTAGCCATCGGCGGCGGTGGCCGAGGTGACCATTCCCTGCGGGACGTGGGCGGCGGTGAGCCCGGCGCAGTTCAGCGGGGCAGGGCTGTGGGCGGCGGCGCTCGCTCCGCCCAGCATCAACGGGACCGCGACCAGCAGGGTCAGTAATTTCCGGATCATCGTGCTCCCTCCTTCATCGAGGGACGCTATGACCGATACGGGTTCAGCGGATCGGTCCCGGGATCGGACCCGCGGTCATCCCCGAGGCTGAGGAGCCGTGCCGGGGCGCACCAGACCGGTCTCGTACGCCAGGACGGCCGCCTGCACCCGGTCGCGCAGGCCGAGCTTGGTCAGGATGGCCGACAGGTGCGTCTTCACCGTCGCCCGGCTGAGTGTCAGCTCCTGTGCGATCTCATCGTTGGACAGCGCCCGCGCGACCAGCGTCAGCACCTCGATCTCGCGCTCGCTCAACGCGTCCAGCGCGGGCGGAGCGGTACCGCCGGGCAGCTTGTCGGCGAATCGGTCCAGCAACCGCCGCGTCACTGTGGGCGCGAGCAGTGCCTCTCCGCGGGCCACCAGCCGGACCGCGGCGGCCAGTTCGTCCGGCCGGATGTCCTTGAGCAGGAAGCCGCTGGCGCCCGCCCGGAGTGCGGAGAACACCGGCTCGTCCAGGTCGAACGTTGTCAGGATGATGATCCGGGCCGGATTGTCGGCCGCGGCCAGCCGGCGGGTGGCCTCGATGCCGTCCATCCGCGGCATCCGGACGTCCATCAAGATCACGTCCGGGACCAGCGACTGGGCCAGCGCGACCGCCTCGATGCCGTCACCCGCCTCGCCCACCACCTCGAGGTCCTCGCGGCTGTCGATGATCATCATGAAGCCGGCCCGGACCAGGTCCTGGTCGTCGGCGATCAGCACACGGACGGTCACCGCCGCATCTCCTTGGGAATCATGCCGCTTCCATCGGCAGTTCGGCACGCACCCGGAAGCCGCCGTCGGGACGCGGGCCGGCGTCGAGGGTACCGCCCAGCAGCCGGGCGCGTTCCCGCATGCCGACGATGCCCCGACGCCCGGACCCGTCGGCCCGTCCGACCGGGCGCGCCGGGCCGTCGTCGGATATCTCCAGCCGCACCGAGCCCGGTTCGTGCCGGACGATCACCCGGACTCGGGTGGCCTGGCTGTGGCGCAGCGTGTTGGTCAGCGACTCCTGCACGATCCGGTACGCCGACAAGTCCACCGCGGCCGGCAGCGGCAGGGCCGCCGCGTCCCGCTCCAGCTCCACCCGCAGCCCGGTGGCCTGCAACGACGTGGCCAGCGCGTCGAGTTGGTCCAGCCCTGGCTGTGGCGCGTCGGTTTCCGGATCCTCCTGCGGGCTCATCGTCTGCAACA
This sequence comes from Streptomyces sp. NPDC020192, assembly GCF_044388685.1. Classification (NCBI taxonomy): domain Bacteria; kingdom Bacillati; phylum Actinomycetota; class Actinomycetes; order Kitasatosporales; family Streptomycetaceae; genus Streptomyces; species Streptomyces sp. NPDC020192. The sequence continues at coordinate 6,013 of NZ_JBIRXG010000051.1, forward strand.
GCAGCCGCAGCTCGGACAGCGTGGACCGGGCGGCCCGGTCGATCGACACGAGCGCCTTGCGGGCCAGGTCGGGCCGGGTGTCGAAGACGTCTCCTGCAGCGCCCGCCTGCACCACGATCACCGACACCGTGTGGGCCAGCACGTCGTGCAGCTCCCGGGCGATCCGCTCCCGTTCCTGGGTGAGGATGCGGCGCGCCAGATCCTGTCGGCGCAGCGCCCTCGTACGGCCCAGCTCGCCCAGCGTCCAGGCCAGCGACGGCCCGGCCATGGCCAGCAGCATGTTGGTCCAGTCGCCATGCACCAGCTTCCACGGCGTGCCCGCCAGCAGTAGGCCCAGCACCCACAGCGATCGGGTCGGCGGGCGGACCCGGGCGTAGCCGACCAGCACCGCGGCGACCTGGCCGAGCCAGCCGATGTCGGGGCTGAGCAGCTCGATGCCGACACCGGCGAGGATACCGGCGGCCATCGAGAACTCGGGGTGGCGGCGCATCTGCGCGACCGCAGCCGCCTGCACGGCGGCGCAGGCCAGCGCGAGCGCGTAGCCGGCTGCCGAGTCCGGGCCGGTCGGCGTGACCACCATCAACGCCACCAGCAGGACGAAAAAGCCGGCGGCCGCGCCCGCGTCGAAGCGAAGACCGCATTTCTGCACACAGTGATCGTAGGAGGCGAGGCCGGCCGCGACATCGGTCCGGAGAACGACCCGCGGTTACATCCCCGGGCGCACCGGTTGGGACACGTCTGGTGCAGAACCGCTTCGTGCAGACGGCCCCATACGCCGGCTCGCGGGCTCGCCACCATTGAGCACCCCGAGCACCACCGGCTTCTCCGGCACTTCGCCACCTGGCACCAGGTGCGCCGCCTGCTGGCCGCGGCGGAGAAGGGGCCGCTGGGGCGCTCCCAGACCCACCAGGCCAAGCACGAGACCACCCAGGCCGGCGCCTTCCTCACCTGGCTCGCCGAGCGAGGCCGCACCGTCGAGCACTGCCGACAGGCCGACCTCGACACAGGATCGTCACCGTCCGCAAACGTCGGCTTCACCGTCGCGCCTGGCGCCGTTGCCTGCGAGGCCTGTCGGCGAATGTGGTGCAGCGATGCCGGGCATTTCCCGGCACCGCGCGAAGGGCGCTTGTGCCCCGGCCGGCCGGGGCACAGCCGGATGATCCAGCCACTTCGGCGGGCCGCCAGTCGGACATGTGCGTGTAGTGCTGGGCGGCGTTGCCCGGGTCCACGCGCCGTTGGGGTAGCGCATGGTGTGGAGGAGCGTGCCGCGGTTATCGTCGGAGGCGAAAACGAGTTGGTGTCGACGGTCATGTATTTCGGCTCTGGCGCTGATCTTGTGACGCGGCCGGGTCAGGGTGCGAGGAGTACGCGCTTGCGGAGGAAGTCGAGATTGGCTCGTCCGAACCCTTGCCTTTTGAGTAGTTTCGTCCTTGTGACCTGGCCGGAGCTCCAGGGGGTGGAGAGCCCGGCGGTGACGGCGTCGATGTCGCGACTCAGTCCGGTGATCGGGGAGTGCAGGGCGGGCAGGTCATCGGCGAGGACGCGCTCCATCCAGGCGGGCAGTTGGTCGCCCCGCAGGTCGCGCATCATGGAGGCGAAGTCGCGGACGTGGTGGGTGACGGCGTCGAGTTCGGGGCAGCTGGTCCGGATTTCCTTGAGATGAGCGGCATCATCGGCTGTCAGGTTTCCGGGGTCCGTCATGATCTAGCGGACGATACGGCGCGGCCGTGAAGCCGGGCGGGGTGCGGGTGGGGCGGCGGTGACAGCCCTCGTTCCACCGCTGGTGGAGGTGGGGCTTGTGCTCGTCCAGGATGGTGGAGCGGTTCGTCGCTTTGGCCAGCAGTTCGTCGATGCTGGTGGCGCGGGCGAAGCGGCGCACGGTGGACCGGTCCAGCTGCAGTGGCCGGCAGATGTTCTCCAGCGTGCTGCCGGCCTCCAGGAGCTGTCGCACGGCGGTGTAGCGTTCCCTGGTCCGGGTCACCAGTCGGCGTTCTCGTCCGCAGACGTCGAGCATCCCGGCCGCCGGTGCCGGCGGTGTCAGCCAGATGTCGTCGCTGGGCGGTGGGCCGGGCGGTATGGTGTTTTCGAACGCGGCCCGGATGCAGGAGTGGTGGGCGCCGACGGTCTCTTCCACGGCTTCGCCGAGGTTGTGCCACGAATGCCAGGCGTCGGCGACCTGCTGGGCCTGTGGGGCGCCGCTGCGGGCGCCGTCGGTATAGGCCCCGGCCCGGTCCCGGCAAATGATCTCCACTTCTGGATGGCCCTTCAGCCATGCGGCCAGCGGTTTGGTATTTTGACCGGGCAGCACGTCCACCGGACGCCGTCTCTCCAGGTCCACAAGGATCGTGGCGTACGAGTCCCCCTTCCGCAGGGCGAAATCATCGACACCGAGCACACGGATCTGTCCGACGGGATCTTCCGGTGTGGCCCGGACCAGACGTAACAGGGTGTCTTTGGCGACGCGCAGGCCCAGCATCCCGGTCAGACGGGCACCCGCACGACCGGCCAGTGCGAGAGCGATCGAGGTCAACTGCTCACGCATCAGTGGCGTGTAGCGGGCATGCGGACCCGTCAGCCCCGCGATCTGCTCGGCGAACGTCACTGCCGGGCACGCTGGGTTCGGACACTTGAACCGCCGCATCAGCAGCTCGATCATCACACTGGCGCCACCGACCGCGGCATCCGCGAGCCGTCGCATGTACCGGCCGTGCACCCGGTCCGAGGCACTACCGCAGCGAGGGCAGTTCGCACCCGCCGAGCGGGCCCGCGCATGCATCGTGAGCACCCCGGCCGCAGTCCGCTCGACCAACTCCACTACGACACCGGCCAGATGAGGGAACAACACCTCGACACTCTGCGAAGAGCACGCGAACCATGATCACAACCAGAACTAGGGCAGGCGGGCCAGCAAGTGGGCGTCGAGGAAGCCCCGTTCGGAGGCCGGGTCGTGGAGCAGCCGGGCGAACGCGTCGAGCCCGGCCCCGGCCAGCAACTCGGCGAACCGGTCCACCGGCCAGCTATAGGCGGGCGTCACCTTGTGGTCGAAGCGGACCGGCTCCGGTGCGTCGGTCGCGAAGAACGAGACCAGGAGCAGGCCCCCTGGTGCCAGGGCACGTACCTGCTCGGCGAGCAGCGCGGGCAATTCCTCAGGCGGGGTATGGATCATCGAGTAGTGGGCCAGCACGCCGCCGAGAGTGCCGTCCTCGACCGGCAGGGCCTCCATCCGCGCTTCGTCGAACCGCAGCGCCGGATGGGCCCGCCGGGCGTGGTCGACCATGCCCGGGGAGAGGTCGAGCCCGAAGGCGTCCAGCCCCAGGTCGTGCAGCATGGCCGTCAGATGTCCCGGCCCGCACCCGACGTCGGCTGCCCGCAGGTTCCCCGTCCCGCGCACCAGCTCGGCGAAGATGCCGATCGTGTTCCGCGAGAACGGCTGCGTCTCCACCGACGAACCGGCCATGGCCGCCGAGTTGGAGCGGGTCACGACTGCCCCGGGTGCGGGCGGGATGCTTCTGGTCCCGCACCGCGCGCCGGGCATGGATGAGAGTGTGCTGCCCGCCGACTACCAGGCGATCATGAAGATGGTGGCCGTGGCCTCGGATCCGGTCCCGGCCAAGGACATCAGCGTTCAGCTCGGCAAGGGCACCGCGCCTGGGCAGGTGGAGCCGGTGCGTGACAAGCTCAGGCGCCTGGCGGACCGGGGCTGGCTGTACCGCACCCCCGCTGGCCGCTTCACCGCCCTGCCGCAGCCGCCTGCATGACCAGCATCAGCCGAATGTCGGCGTAACGCGCAGGCCTCCGACGGGAGTTGGGGATTCCATGCGAAAGAACACCAGCCCCGCCGAGGGCACTGACGGCCTTGTCTACCAGTGCCGCCTGCCGCTGTCGAGCGCCACCCTGGACCTCGTCTCCGGCCTGGTCCGCGGTCACCTGAAGAAGATCCGCTCCCGCTGGCGCAAGCTCCCGCCTGGCCGGATCGCTCTCATCGCCCTCGCCGTGCTGCGCCACGACCAGCGGCTTTCCGACCTGGCGGGCGGCAACGGCATCTCCGCCTCCACCGTGCGCCGCTGGCTGCTGGAAGTGATCGAGCTGCTGTCCGCCCGTGCTCCGCGCCTGGACCGCGCCCTGAAGAAAATCGCCCGCAAGGGTGGCGTCGTCGTGCTGCTCGACGGCACCCTCGTGCGCACCCGTCGGCGCACCGAGGACGAGAACCGGCCGAACCATTCAGGCAAGCACAAGGCCCACGGCCTGCTGTTCCTCGCCCTGACCGACGAGCGCGGCAACCTTGTGTGGATCTCGGTGGCGAAGCCGGGACGCTCCAGTGAGATCACCACCGCCCGCCATAACAAGATCACGACCCGCCTGCGGGAAGCCGGCCTCGGCGCCCTGGCCGACCTCGGCTTCATCGGCCTGGACGACGACCCCGACGACCCAGTGATCGTCACCGGCCGCCGGGCGAGTCGCGGTCATCCGCTCACTGCCGCTCAGAAGGAGGCGAACCGGCTGGTCAGCCGCGAGCGCGCGGCGAACGTGTACGGCTTCGCCGACCTGAAGAACTGGCGGATCCTCACCAAGGTCCGCATGAACGCCCGCCACGCCACCACACTCCTGCGGGCCCTCCTCGTGCTGACGAATGCCGAGGTCAAACGGTGACGGGCAATTACCCAACGCGGCGAGGGTAAGGCGTCGCGGCCGGCGCGAGCACCCCGGCCTCGGCCCACGCCAGCCCCATGACCTGAGCTTTAGGTTGGACGATGTCTATTGTCAGTGCGGTGCGCTTCACTGTCCGCCATGGAGCTCACGCAAGCGACCGTCAACGACCTGCTGGCCCAACTCGGCCCGGGGAACGGCTACATCTACCTGCCCAGCGACCTGGACCCGCAGGACCTGACCGACCTGCTCGCCGACAGGTACGGTGCCCCGCGCACCCTCGTCCTCGACGGCTTCACTGATCCGACGGTCGACGACTCCCGGGGCGCGGCTCTCCTCGTCCCCTTCGAGGACCGGGCCGTGATGATACGGGCGTGGGCGTATGGAGATCAGTGGGTCGGCACGGGTACGGCGCGGGACGCCGAGGGGGCCGAGCGGCCGGTACTGGTGGTCGCTCACAGGGAAGTGCCAGAACCCTTGGCGGTCGCTCCGGATGAGGACGAGGACGTCGACTGGATGGAGCGGCTCAGACGAATCACCGGCTGGACACAGCCCGCCCAGCGGCCGCACGTGGACTGGGCGAAGGTGGAGTCGCGCCTGGGCACCGCGCTGCCGAGCGACTACAAGCGCATGGTCGAGACGTTCGGCAAGGGCGCCTTCGACGGATATCTGGACCTGAATCAGGAGCCGTGGACGGGTCTCAGAAGGGACGGTCTGCTCATCTGGGCGGGCACTGAGCACGAGAACCGGTACTGCTGGAGGGCCGACGGCGATGACCCCGACCGTTGGCCTGTCGTGGTCCGGTCCTTTGATGGCGAGGACGTCCCCTTTGACTGCCAGGCCGCGGAGTTCGTCTGCCGCATCCTCATCGACCCGCACCACCCATTCACGATGGCCCGCTATTTCGACACCCACTGGTTCATGAACTACCGGGAAAGCGGCTGACCGAACCCCGCCGCCAACGGCCCCCGGCTCTCCTCGGAGCCCACGAGGCACTACACACCCGGCATCGCGATTCCGGCGAACCGGCAACGCGCCGGATGATCACCTGCTAGCGATCACGCCCACGACCGGCACGAGCATCTCAGCCCCCGCTCACGCCAGCCACATGACCAGCGAATTCAGGTTGAACAACGCTCACTGCCAGTCCGCCTGGGAGTAGTACCAGTTCGCCGGGAATCCCGAGGACGTGGGGGCCGCGTACGCGAAGACCGTCCCGCGCCTCGATCTTGACGGCCAGCAGTCGGCCAACACCTGGCACTGACGTAGCCGGAGCGGTCGGCACCGATTCAGCCCCACCTGTCAGAGTTCAGCTGACACAGGTCAGCGCCGGTTAGACCCATTGGGGTCAATGGGTCCATTCCTCCGCCGGGGTGTCCACGCCGTGGCGGGCGGCGCGCAGTTCGGCCAGGAGCGCCAGGACCTCGTCGCGGGCGGCGGCCGCTTCGGTGCCGGCGGGCAGCTCGGCGCCGGGGGAGTCGAGGATCAGGCGCAGCGCGTGCAGCCGGGCGGCGAGGCCGGGACCGTCGAGCTCCCGGTGCCAGGCGACCAGCTTCTCGGCGGGGGCGGTGCGGGCCAGCTGCGCCCACTGATCGTTCAGGCAGGCCAGCGACCACACAGCGGCGCGCGGGCGCGGCTCGTTGGCCCGGCACCAGGCGTCCCCGGCCCGGTCGCGGGCGCGCTCGGCGCGCTGCTTCTCGGGGTATCGGTCGCTTCGGTAGCTGGCGGCGTCGCGCTCCAGGCGCACGAACCGGCTCTCTGCGCTCGTGCGGGAGGCGAGCCCGAGGGAGTCGGCGACCTGCCAGGACGCCCCGCGCCGCCGCGCGGCCCGGGGTCAGGTCGCGCTCCAGGGTGTCCAGCGTCGCCTGTGCCTCGTCGAGCTGGGTGAGCGCGGCGAGGACGTCTTCGGCCGGCACCTCCGACTGCTCCTGGTCGTCGAGGCTGTACCGGTCGGCGGCCGCGCGGACCGCGTGCATGGGGTGTGACACTGGTAGGAGTCTGTGATCGAGTGATCTGAGTTCCTGGGTCCGCGTTGAATCAGGTCACTCTGCGTCGTCGGTGAGTCCGAAGGCTTCGGCGACGGCGTCCAGGAACTCCCGCCGCTCCGCCGCCGGCTCGGCTGCCGCTACCCGGTGGACAATTTGGGCGAGCGAGTGTCTTTGATCGGGGGCCAGCTGGTCGAGGGTGCAGCCACGAAGTCGAGCTGCTTGGCGGCTGCGCGGGGTTCACCGTCCTCGTCAATGGTGCTGTCGATGAACCGTGTGAGCTCGACGAGGAGCTCGGTCAGCGTATGCACGAGGGGAGGTTCGTGTCGGCCAGGTCCGCGCCGGGCAGGTTCGCTAAGGCCAGTTCCGTGCGGGTCAGGGTTGCGAAGGTCTGTCCTACCGCAACCGTGATGCCCGAAAATGTATCTCTCATCCCGTGCTCGATGCTCCGGGGCGGGTGAGGTTCCGGGGCACGGCGGCCTTGGGGGGACGGACATGAGTACTTGGGCGGTGCCGGGATATACCGAGTCGCTGGAACTCGGTTCGGGGGCGAGCGGACGGGTCGTGCTCGCCGTTCATGTGGAGACCGGGGTTCCGGTCGCGGTGAAGTACCTCAGCGACTCCCTGCTGACCCAGCCGGGCTTTGTGCAGGGGTTCCGCTCGGAGGCGCGGCTGCTGGGCGGGCTGGAGAGTCCGTACGTCGTCGGCCTGTATGAGTACGTCGAGAGCTCCGACGGGGCCGCGATCGTGATGGAGCTGGTCGACGGCATCTCGCTGCGCACCCTGCTGATCAGGCAGGGCCCGCTGGTGCCGGAGGCGGCGCTCACCGTCCTCAAGGGCTCGCTGCTGGGGTTGGCCGACGCGCACCTGGTCGGTCTCGTCCACCGCGACTACAAGCCGGAGAACGTCCTGGTCGGCACGGACGGGTGCTCCCGCCTCGTCGACTTCGGCATCGCGGTGGACTCCGGCGTCAGCGCGGGCATCGCCGGGACCCCGGCCTATATGGCGCCGGAACAATGGACCGGCGCGCCCGCCTCGCCCGCCGCCGATGTGTACGCGGCCACGGCCACCTTCTTTGAGTGCCTGACCCGCCGTAAGCCGTACCAGGGCGAGAACTTCGCCGAGCTGGCGCTACGGCACCTGGAGGCGCCGATTCCGGTGGCGCAGGTACCGGAGGCGGTACGGGGTCTGGTGGCGCAGGGCCTGGCGAAGAACCCGGCGGAACGGCCCGCAAACGCCGAGGAGTTCGTGCGGGAGCTGGAGGTGGTGGCGGGGGCGGTGTACGGGCCCGACTGGGAGGAGCGCGGCCGCGAGGCGCTCGCCGCGCTGGTTGCCCTGCTGCCCCTGTTGTTGCCGTCGGGGCGTACGTCCCCGGCCTCCACGACGGACTTCGCCCTGACAGTGCTGCGTCAGCCCTCCGTGGGAGTCCGGCTGCGGCCGTGGCTGCCGGGCAGGGCGGCACTGGTGCTGTCGGCGGCCCTGGTGCTGCTGGGCGTACTTCTGGCCTACGGTGTCCAGCCGGACCCGGTCGTTTCCTCGCGCGAGGCGGCGCGGGCGCTGGCGACGACCAGCGTGGGACCCGGGCCCGACCACGTCGCGGAGTTGAGCGAGACGCCCACGCCGTCGGCCACCACGACCGCCCCGACGGCCCCCGAGTCACCCACCGATCCGGCCACGCCGTCGACCCCGCCTCCGCCGGTCGATCCGTCACCCCCGGTGAGCACGACCCCGACCACCCCCGACGTCGATCCGCCGCCCCCGCCCCCGACGCTCGTTGAACTCCTGGTGCCGGACCTCCAGTCGACCAGCCCCACGACCGCCACGGCGACGTTCAGGATCCGGATGGTCGGCGCTGGGCCGCTGACCCTCACCGTCGCCTGGTTCACCAGCGGCGAGCCTGGCGGGCCGTTCACACCCGACGGCCCAGCGGAGACCTTCAAGCGCACCGGAACGAACAGGGGCAATAACGACTTCATCGTCACCGTCCCGCACGCCTTCCAGACGGATGCCTGCTACTGGACCGTGCATGCGACCACCGACCCGACGTCCCCCGACGGCGTCAGGACCGTGCAGGTGGAGCAGAGGTGGTGTGTGGTGCCATGAACACCCCCGAAGACCAGGTTCCCGAGGAGCCCACCCCCAGACTCGGCCCAACCGAGGCCGAGTACAGCGCCACGGTGCTGGCCAGCCACTGGTTCACGGGCCCGGAACAGGAGGAGGCTACGGCGACGGTGCCGGAGCAGGGGGAGCCCTCCGCGACGGTGCCGGTCGGGGGGTTCACAGGCCCGCGGTGGCAGGTGTCCCCCGCAACGGTGCCGGACCGCGTGGAGGGCACCGTCCTACGATTCGGCCCCGGTGTCACGGCGGCGGCCTACCGTATCCACAGCACGCTGCCCGTCACGCCCCCGCCCGTCCCGCGCAGCGGCCTGCGCCGCTACGCGCTCCCGGCGCTGGTCTTCCTCTGCGTCCTCGCCTTCCTGGCGTGGCAGCGGCTCGGCCCCTCGGTGGAGGTACGAGACGTGTCGGTCACCGCCCGCCCGGCAGAGCTGGGCTGCGGCGAGACGGCGCAGATCCTTGCCCAGGTCACGACGAACGGCCGCCCGGGCACGTTCACCTACCGCTGGTTCCGCAGCGACGGCACGTCCTCGGACGTCCTGCGCGAACGCCTGCCCCGCGGCCAACGTCACGCCACCCTCAGCCTGCGCTGGACCTTCGAGGGCAAGGGCCACCAGGCCGGCCGAGCGGAACTCCGCGTCCTCACGCCGTCGATGCGCACGGCGGTCACGAGGCTGACATACGACTGCCGATGACCTCGCGGTGGCCTGTTCGGCCGAAGTGGCCACCGCCGAGGTTGGCTTTGTCCACGAGAATGGACAGCAGATGTACACCGCTTCCGGAGGCACCCCGATCGGCGACTGTTCGATGTTCACGAGAATGAGCAGCACGCTGTCTGCACCCAGCGGGCCCGTCGGCAAGCCTGCTTGCCTCCGGGGACGGGAGCCGTCACGCGCATCTCCGAACTCGAGGCGCAGGGGTGAACCGCCCTGAAGAAGGGCGGCGCAGCCCGGTTGCGGTGACGGCCGTGACTGCCTGTCAGGCGCGGCTCGAGGCCGGCTCCGGTTCCAGCTGCGGAGCGGGGGTGCCCAGGGCCGAGAGCAGGCAGCTGGCCGCTACTGCCGCCATGGCCCTCGGCCTGCTCTCGGGTTCGCGCCCCGGCTCGTCGTGTTCCATCGCCGGTGGCCTAGCCGCGCACGTGCAGCCCGAAACCTGTGCGGCCCGCGGGCTCCAGTCCCTCCTTCAGGTGCAGCGAGGGGATCTCGTAGTCGCCGAAGTTCTGCCGCCGGAACGCGATCGGCTCGGTCGACTCCAGGGTAAGCAGGCGCTGTTCCCAGGCCTTGGCGACGTCCGGGTAGTCCTCGTCGCTCATCCGGTCGGTGCCGTACAGCACGAACGGCGGCAGCACCTCGATTCCCGGGTAGTAGAGGATGCCGTGGTGGATCGGGAACAGCAGATCGTCGATGGGGCCGTTGATCCCGCGAGCGGCGTAATGCGACTCCGGGCCGCCGGCGGTCACCGACAGCAGAGCCTTCCTGCCCGCGAGGGTGCCTTCACCGAAGCGCTCGCCGTACCTGGTGTCGCTGTGCTCGCCGACGCCGTAGGCGAAGTGGTAGGTGAACACCCGGTCCACCCAGCCTTTGAGGATCGCGGGCATCGTGTACCACCACAGCGGGAACTGGAAGATGATCGTGTCGGCCCACAGCAGCTTCTCCTGCTCGGCGAGGACGTCCGCGGTGAGCGTCCCGGCATCGAAGGCCCGGCCCGAGTCCAGGGCAACCCTCAGCGGACGTGAGGCGTGGGGGCCGTAGTCCGCGGCGTCCACGACCGCCTTCCAGTTCATCGCGTACAGATCGCTCACCCGTACCTCGTGCCCGGCGCTCTCCAAGGTGGACACCGCGAGGTCCTTCAGCGAGCTGTTGAGCGACTTCGGCTCCGGGTGGGCGTAGACGATCAGCGTCTTCATGGGAACTCCTTCGGATCGGGTGCCCTCGATCCTGGACGCCGCGGTGTCCGGTGTTCAGGGGCGCTGCTTCCATCGGACGGGACTTCCTGGTAACGGCAGGACCACCTTCACGGGCACCACCGAGGCCATACTGGGCGCATGGACGATCTTGCGGGCTTCCTGCGGACCCGGCGTTCCCGGGTCGACCCGGCGGCCGTCGGCATCCCCACCGACAGCCGCCGCCGGGTCGAAGGGCTGCGCCGCGAAGAGGTCGCGCACCTGTCCGGAGTCAGCGTCGACTACCACGTACGCCTGGAGCAGGGCCGCGCCACCCAGCCCTCCGAGCAGGTCCTCGACGCGCTCGCCCGCGTCCTCGGCCTCGACGAGACCGAACGCGGGCACCTCTACCGGCTCGCCCGGCAGCGCCGCCGCGCGAAGACGCCGGGCGGGCGGGTCCGGCCGGAGCTGCTGCGCGTCCTCGACCTGGTCGCCGACGCGCCCGCGCTGATCATGGACCACCGCCTGGACGTGCTCGCCGGGAACCGCCTCGCCGGGCTCCTCCTGGGTCGCCCGACGCTGGGTCTGAACACCGCCCGGCACATCTTCCTCGAGGAGGCCGAGCGCGGCCTTTACGCGGACTGGGAGAAATGCACCCTTGACGTGGTTGGGCACCTGCGCCTGGCCGCCGGCAAATACCCCGACGACCCCCGCCTGGCCTCACTCATCGGCGAGCTAGCGATGGGCAGCGAGCGTTTCCGCCGCCTCTGGGCCCGCGCGGACGTGCGCGCCCGCACACATGGACGCAAGGCGTACCGGCACCCCCTGGTCGGACTGCTGGAACTGCACCAGGAGAACTTTGCACTGCCGGACGAATCAGGCATCGAGCTACTGGTGCTGTCCGCGGCTCCCGGCAGCCCCGCCGAGGACGGACTGCGCCTGCTCGCGGGTCTGGGCGCGGACATCGGTGACGCGCATCTCCCAGTGAACGCGCAGATCCGCGAGTAACACATCGACGTCCGCGCACCGCCGGCCGCGCGGCTCGCCTGTGCTGGTGCGGGGTGGCTTGGGCGCCGGGTGGGACGGTCACTGTCACTGTGATCGTGCTGCGCTGTTGGGATACTGGCGTGGCGTTCGGCGGTGGGAGGGTGAAGTGGGGCTTTTGGATTCGTTCTCGGCGGTCGTGCTGGTGGAGCGGCATCTGTTCGCGTTGGTCGACACCGACCCGGAGAGGGAGGACACCTTCTCGCAGGTCCCGGGCAACTTGACGTTCTTGGCCCATGAAGGCTCGGTGGTGGTTGCGTCGGACCTGGAAGACCAGATGGCCAGGGTGAGGGTGGAGTTGTGGGACTCGGTGCCTGATGCGCCGTCGGGAGAGGGATTCGCAAGCTTGGGGGAGCCGCGCACTGTTTCTTTTGAGTCTGGGGAGATTTAGCTGGTCAATCTGATGCTGGAGCCGGCATCAGAGGAGTATCAGCTCACCAGTCCCGGCCCCTACCGGGTCCGTGTGTGGGCCGGCCCGCAAGTGGAGGATCCCACGGAAGAGCTGGCTGCGTATCGCTTCTTCGAGCACTTCGTGATCCAGCTGTGGACGTGAGACCAGCGGTGGGGCGGCAGCGCGTCGGCCGTCCCACCATGGGTGGCTACTTCACGTTCACGTAGAAGGCATCGCCGTCAAGGATGCGGTCGTCGTTGTACCAGCTGGCGAGCCGAGAGCCCGCCTTCTGGTTGTCACCGCTCGTCAGCGCTCGCGTGGAGTAGTCCCCCTTGGCGTTGTAGGCGCCTTCCTTCGTGGTGCTGAAGGGATATTCGTCGCAGTCCTTGCCCTGGCTGGAGTAGTTCGGCCACTCTGCCTGGCAGGCCGCACGCGCCGTGTCGCGGTTCTGCCGCCGCAGTGTTGTGTCGTAGAAGACCCGGTGCAGTGGGGTGGAGGAGAGGGCTCCCGGTATCTTCTTGCCGGCCTTCGTGGGGATGGTTGTCTCCGGGTGGTTCTGGGCGTCCCATATGTGCTGCGCGGTCTCCGTGACGTCAGGATTGGCGCGGTCGTAGTTCATGGTGGCGCGGACGTCCGGGAAGATGCTGCCCTGCTTGTAGGTCGTCAGGTACGGGGCGCTGTCGAACCGGACTGTGATCTTGGGTTCGTCGAGCTGGACGTTGTGGCTGCCGTCCGAGATGAAGAAGGTGGCGGGTACGAAGTCGAAGGTATGGACCTTGTCCTTGCCGGTGCCGGAGGCTTCGTCCAAAGGGCACCCTCTGCGGGGACTCTTCGGGCTCGTGTGCGTGCACCCCCGCGTCGGCGCCGACGCTGCTTCCGGCCCGCTGAGTGACCTCCCCAGGCCCGTCCAAGGGTGGCTCGAAACGTTAACTGACCACCTGGGCCCGTCAGAAGCGGCCCCTAGAGTGATCACCGAGGCACCACTGAATCGTCAGACCCGGGGGAACCAGTGAGCAGTAAGCGAGCGATCCAAATACCCGCGCGCTGGGCATGCGCAGCAGTCGTCGTCATCAGCACGCTGACGGGCTGTGGCAGCCATGGCGGCCACGAGACGCCCGTGAAGGCGCCCACGGCCCAGCCGAAATCGGCCTCACGTCCGATTCACGATCCGCCGGCATCATTCGCCACGCGTCACTCCGTCCCGCTGCCGGATGACGCGATCGCCGGCCGCCTGACCGTGAGCGGCACGCTGAACTCGCCTCTGCCCGTGGCCCTCTACAAGACGACCGCCTTCATCGCCACAGCCAGACACATGCAGGTTATGGACACCGTCACCGGCACGGTCACAGCCCTCATCATCCCCGACAACACGCCCGTCGAATCAGCCGACGCATGGGCCAGCACCAATCACGCCGCTGCGCCGTTGCTCACTACGTCTCAAGGCACCCCGTCCGTCCTCGCCCCGTTCGTCGTCACGCAGACCGGCACCGGGACGCAGGCGAGCCACACCGTTGTCGAAGTCACGGCCACCAATGCGGACACCGGCCAGGTCATGTGGCGGCTCACACTTCAGCCGCCACAGTGGGACACCGGATCCGACCTGAGGGCCACAGCCATCGGCTCCGCTCACGGGATCGCCGTGATCCGTATCTCCACCGGCGACGACGACTACGCCGCCGCCTATGGCATCGACCTGAACCGTCCACGCCAGGCTTGGATGGTCGACAAGTTCCAGGCAAGCGCAGTCACCGACCAGACCGTGGCGGGAGCGGTGCTGGAGGACGAGGTCAGCGTCGACCAGCGGCCTGCCGGTTTCGACCTGACTACCGGCAAACGACTGTGGCAGGGATCGAACGGCACGTGGGTGGGCGCAGACCCGGCCGGCCCGCACCTGCTCCGCATCCACGGCAAGGACTACGACAGCGGGCACTCCTACGATCGGCTCGTCGACCCTCTCACCGGCCGCACCTTGCACACGCTTCCGGCCGACCTCGGCGACTCCGACTGCACGTACGACGACCGGAGCGTGCTGGTCTGCTCCGGCATGGGCAGTGAATCGCGCGTCGCCTACGGCGTGGACACCTCCAGCGGGAAGGTGCTGTGGCAGCTTCCCGATAAGCAAGCCGACCGTATCGCTCCCAAGATCACCACGGCCTGGCACGGACGTGTGTACGGTGAAACCGACCATGGTGCGATCGCCCTCGATGCCCGGACCGGCAAGGATGTGCCGAGCCCCGGGGCCGCGCCGCTCCTCGTCAACGAATCGACGGGCATAGTCCTGGATTCCGGTCTCGTCGCCTACCCCACCAGCAGCTGACACGGCGGTCAGGGCGGCCGACGGGACACCCGCGGCAGCCGCCTTGGCACCGCGGTCCGTAAAAGGGCCGTTCTGGCCGGTGAGGCGCGAGGTGGCGCTGGCGTGGTGCCGAAGAGAAGCCGGGCGCGGTTCGCTCCACGCTCGTTCGTCGGGGCGGTGGCGCTGGGCCACGGTGGCGGCGAAACAGGTGTGGGCCGATGGTCGACGCGCTACCAGGTGGAAATCGATCTGCGCGGGGACACGTCCGTGACAGTGCAGACGTACCGGTGGCCGCAGCCCGGACTGCGTGTGGCCCGCCTCAGTGTGTACGAGCCGACGACCGGCATCGCCCTTGGGTACCTGGGGGACATGCCCCGTCGGCCCCACCCAGCAATGACGGGACCGACGGCTGGCCCGGCTACAGGTAGCGGAGCAGGAGCTGCGCGGTGGGGTAGCCGCCGGTGAGCGGGTCGCCGGTGAGCTGGGTACGGACCGGGTACGCGGCACCGGCGGGAGCCTGTTCGCCCGACTCTCTACGAGGTGACGTGACGCGGCCAGGGCTGCATTTTCGCGTCACGTAACCTCACTGCGCATCGTCCCCTGAACCGCGGCGCCGCGTGGCAATGGTCGCGGCAATGATGGTCGCCGCGGCGGTGATGGTGGCCGCGATGATGACGTCCGTGTCTCCCCCTTGCTCAGTGGCGCCGAGTTGCGCCCGTCAAGCACCCTGACACGTCCGCGCAGGCCAGTCGACACGCAAAACTGCTGGCCAGAGGCGGGTGTCTAGTCGTGACGGCGTCCGGCCGCCCGGCAGGCGCATCACAGAATGTGCGGCCGTTTCTGCATAGGAATCCTGCGGGAAACGCTGCAGCTGGGAACGCCGGCCAGACGACCACCCGCAACGCGCCCACCCCCGGGGGCGCAGGGCCTACCACTTTCTGCAGCCGGTTCCTGACATCTTTCCCCGCCCACTCCTGGAAGGTCTTGCTAGAGGAACCTGGTCCCCGGCCGCACCGGTGTACGCAATCCGTACGACAGAAGATCCCCCGCGATTGCAAGGCCCCGCGCGTCGCTGGATGGGTTCGGCAAGTCGCAGCCACGGCCACCGATCATCCGTGCCGCGCTCCCGCTTACCCCGGCACGACGTTGGAGGCCGTACAGCCGTCGAGTAGGGCGGTGCGTTCGTCTTCGCGCACGCCCTCGATGGCGCGATCCGCGTCTGGACGCGGGGCCTGCTCCGCCGCGTTGACGAGCGCCCTCGCAGGCTCCGCGGGGTCGCCGCCCCGCTGTACGGTGGGTTCATCAGCGACATGACGGCCCTGCGGGACTTCGTGACCGACTTCGTGGACCACGCCGCCGACGACCCGGCCATGCCCCGGGGCGCGCCCACCAGGGCCGTGACCGCGCGGCCCGGCGCCCGGGGCAGGCAGGAGACCAGCGCTGTGAAGACACGACGGCGAACCGGGCCCACCGACGTGGTGAAGGCCACCGTCTTCGACCAGGACGGAGGCGCCTGTGTGCGCTGCGGAACCCGGGGAGCCCTGACCGTCCACCACTGCGGGAACAGGGGCATGGGCGGCGCCCGTGAGCCGGGGATCAACGCGGGGGCGTAGCGTCGGTGTGCTTCTGGCGGATCAGGTAGCGGCGCTCTCGGTAGCTGAGCCAGTCACGCCACACATCGCGTCGGTGCTGCGATTGCTGAGGCATCGCTGATGCGATCACTCCGCACAGGGCGAGGAACACGGTCACGTACCAGAGAGCCCCGGCGACCGCCGACCCGCCAATAGCAATCCCGCTGCCTACCGGCGTCGCGGCGCCAGCTGCGCGGGTACGGAACTCGGTGATGGACACCGGCCGGACCTCCGATCTAACTCTGTTCTGCGGCTTCACACTTGGGTCCGTAGCGCCCAGACCACGCTCGCGGGGGAAGCAGCTTGGAAACCATCCGCTACGTCCGAAACCCGGTGTAAGTTCCACGCCGTGACAACTGAGATCGAAGAGTGGCAACCCGGAACAGCCGAGGACCTGGTTGCCGATGCCTTGGCGCTCGGCGTCGACAAGGCCAGTCCGCGGATGATCACAGACTGGACAGAGGTCGGCCTGCTGGGTGCACCGGCTTTCCGTAAGTCGGCCCGGACCGCTTGGTCCGGGCCTCGCGCTGGTGTCTAGGTGTTGCGGGTCATGACGTTGGTGACGTGAGTTGTTGGCAGATCAGCTGGTGAGCAAGTTGTGCCGTCGCGAGCAGGTCCTCGCGAGCCGTGTCGACGTTGGACCGCACTGACAATCCGTGCCAGACGGATTGGATGAGCCCGGTCAGGGCTGCCGCGTTGGTGCCTGCGGTTAGTTCCCGGTCCTGGATCGCTCGTTCGATGCGTGCGAGGAGGGCCTGCTCGTTCGAGCTGTGCAGTTCGGCGATGTAGGCGCTGGTGTCGAGCGTGCTCGTGCTGTCGGTCATCACGGCGCTGCTGATGAGACATCCGGGGTGCGTGTCGCTTGGCTGGGTGAACTCGTGGACCGAGTCGGTGAGGATGCGTTCGATGACGGTCTGGATGTCCTTCGCGGCAACGGCCTGTTGGTAGATCTCGCGGTATCGCTCGGCATAGGCCCGTACCGCTTCCTCGAACAGTCCGGCCTTGCTGCCGAAGGCGGCGTAGAGGCTGGAGGTGGAAAGCCCCAGGGCTGCGGTCAGGGTCCGGGTCGAGGTGCCGGAGTAGCCGCGTCGCCAGAAGAGGCGAGCGGCTTCGAGGACCGCGCGGTCGCGGTCGAAGGCTCGGGGGCGTCCACGGTTGCGTTCGGTCACGCTTGCATTGTAGATCGTTCGCTCCATAATAGATTTATGGAGCGAACGATTCAGAAGAAGCTGTTGGTCGGCGGGGACAGCTGGGTCACGGTTGATGTGTACGGGGAGCCGGATGCCCCGGGCCTCGTCGTCGTCCCGGGCGTGATGAGCGATGCGTACACGTGGCGCCATGTTGCGGGGGCCATCGCGGCCTGGCCCTCAGTGGTCGTCGTGAACCGTCGGGGCCGCGCCCCCTCGGGGCCGTTGACCAATTCCTACTCACTGCGGACAGAGGTTGAGGACCTCTGTGTGGTCCTTGACGAGTTCGACAGCACGAGGGCTCTCTTCGGCTGGAGTTACGGCGGCTTGATCACCTTGCTGGCCGCCAACGAGCGCCCGATTCACCAGGTGATCGCCTATGAGCCGGTGATGCGGCCATTCGGACGTCATGCACTGCCGGACCTGAAGGTGGCAGAGGAGACGGTGGATTGGGATCGCTGCGTCGAGATCGTCAATCGGCAGATCTCCGGCTTCTCCGCGGCGCATGTCGAGGATCTGCGGGCCGATCATGACGGTTGGGCGATCTTGCGTCGCTTGAGCGGACCGCTGTACACCGAGCTCGGCGCGCTCAACGCGACACCACCTCCGGATGTGATGGCGCGACAGGCAGATCAAGTCGACCTGATCATCGGCCAGTGCAACCGCGGAACAGCCCCCTACGGAACGTCGTTCGACAACGTGCGGCGGCACGTCGCTCACGCCCGAGTCCACGAACTCCACGGTCAGGGCCACCTGGCCCACATTCAGGCGCCGGCAGGGCTTGGCCACCTGCTCAACACCCTCGCCGCCATCTGATGGGCACCCATGCCAACGCACCGCTCTCCATTGAGCTTGTCCTACCTTCCAAGCGTGGGCCTGAGACGGTCATTCGTAAGATCGTCGGGCCCAGGGGTTCCGGGTATGGCTGTGAGCTTGTCGCCGTCCGATGGCTCAAAAGACTTGGCCGTCCGGAGCCCCGCGACGACTCGACCGCTGATTGGGATATGCGACTCGATTGCTGTGTAGGACAACGTCGGCGAGGTCGTCTGCGGGATCGATGTGTGACGACGAGCTGGCGGAGGTGACCGTGCCCCAGATCTGGGCCGGGATGGACATCGGCAAGGAACATCACCACTGTGTGGTGATCGACGCGCAGGGCGAACGCCTGCTGTCGCGGCGAGTCCTGAACGACGAGAGTGCCCTGCTGGAGCTGATCGGTGACGTACTCGCTCTCTCCGAGGATGCGCTGTGGGCGGTGGACATCAACCACGGTGGTGCCGCCCTGCTCATCGGTCTGCTCCTCAGCCACGACCAGCCGATGGTTTACCTCACCGGGCTCGCTGTTCATCAGGCTTCGGCTGCCTACCGGGGCCAGGGCAAAACGGATGCCAAGGACGCCTTCGTCATCGCCGACCAGGCCCGCATGCGCAAGGACCTCGGCGTTCTCCGGCCCGGCGACGAGATAGCCGTCGACCTCAGGATTTTGGTCAGGCGCCGCACCGACCTGGTCAACGACCGCACCCGTCAGATCAACCGGCTCCGCGAACAACTCCTGGAGATCTTCCCGGCCTTGGAGCGTTCGCTCAGCCTGACAAACAAGGGGCCGATCCTGCTGCTGACCGGCTACCAAACGCCGGCCGCCATCCGCCGAAGCGGGGCCAGGCGCATAGAGACCTGGCTGAAGAACCGAAAGGTCAGAGGCGCCGCCTCTATCGCCCAGGCCGCCGTCGAGGCGGCTCAGGCCCAGCACACCGCACTGCCCGGCGAGCAGCTGGCTGCCTCGATGGTGGCCCGCCTCGCGAAGGGAGTGATGGCCCTCGAAGAGGAAATCGCCGAGCTCGACGCTCTCATCGAGGCCCGGTTTCACCAGCACCCGCATGCCGAGGTGATCCGCAGCCTGCCCGGCATGGGCGCCATGCTCGGAGCCACGTTCATCGCCGCCACCGGCGGAGACATGGAAGCCTTCGGCACCGCTGACCGGCTGGCGGCGTTCGCCGGCCTGTCCCCGGTGCCGCGCGACTCCGGCCGAGTCAGCGGCAACATGCGCCGCCCCCGCCGCTATCACCGCGGCCTCCTGCGGGCGTTCTACCTCTCCTCCATGGCCAGCCTGCGGTCGTGTCCCGCGTCGCGGGCGTACTACGAACGCAAACGAGCCGAGGGTAAGGGGCACAAGCAGGCCGTGCTCTTGCTCGCCCGCCGCAGAGCCAATGTTCTGTGGGCCATGATCCGCGACGGAGCGTGTTATCACGTTGCACCTCCAGTCACGATGGCTGCTTGACTTCCTGATTGGGAAGTCTTTTATGGTCCGAGCCCGTCGCGTTCGGCGGTGGTCTCCGGACGTTTGAGGGTCTTGCCCACGTTGTAGCGGGTGGCGGGCCGCCGGTTCTTCGAGCCGAGTGGCCGTCCGGGGCCGGGCCGTGAGGGTTTGGGTGCACGGGCGGGGCAGACGAGGCGAGGGCGGAGGTTCCGGAACCCTCGGCGGACCCGAGCGGGAGTGAGTCGGCCGGGCGCGGCTGGCTTCTCCCAGGGTCGTCGCAAGTCAGCGGCGGCCTGGCGGAGAAGTCGCAGTTGGGTGTGGGCGGCGATGATCAGCCACGTCCAGCGGTCGCCGGCCTCGGGAGTGCGGAGCTTGGGGCGGGTCCAGTCGAGTGTCTGCTTGATCATGCGAAACGTGTGTTCAAGATCGAATCTGCGGAGGAACGCCTGCCAGCGCAGGTCGACGTCCGCGGCTGTCATGCCGGTCTTGGAGGACCACAGCCAGACCGGCAGTGGGTCCCCGCCACCGGGTAGATGGTCGACCTGGAGGCGGATCAACGTGCCTTCGATGATGGGGAGTTCGCCAGTGTGGTCGATCCAGGCCGAGCGGGTGGTGAGGCGGGGTGGATGCGGTCCCAGGCCATCGCGCGGGCAGTGCCGTACCGATCGGTGACCTGGGCGGTTGCCGTGTCCGGCTCGCCCCAGGTGTCCGGCTTGGCGAAGCGGAACTCCTTGCCGTGCTTCGGGGGCCGCCCGCCCTGGGGCGGGGAGATCCACGGCACCGGGACGGGCTTGCGCATGACCCGGTCCGAGCGCATCCGGCCGAGGACCTCCACCGGCAGGCCGGCTAGGAGGTGGGCCATCCGCGGGGCGTCGTATCCGGCATCGAAGACGATGAGGATGTCGCGGTCGCCGATGTGCCAGCGGCCCATGTCGATGAGGTCCTCGACCACGCGGCGGACCTGGGCGGCGGTGACCTCGGCGACGTCGTCCTCGGGGTCGAGACGGACGGCGTCCAGGAGCTGGCACCAGGAGGTCCGGCCCGTTTCCAGGGCGGCGACGAAGGAGTACGGCCAGCCGGGGATCATCTGGTCCGAGGAGCGGCCGTTGCGGCCGTAGACGTGGCAGAACAGACGGTCTGCGCTGGTCGGCGCGTCCGGGCGGAGCCAGTGGCTGATGTCGACCGCGAGGACCAGGCGCCCGTCGGCGGCATGCGGCATGGGCAGACCGGCCAGCACCTGCCGCAGCCGGGGCACATCGACCTTCCCGCGATTCAACGCCTCATACATCGCGCCGTGCCCGCGCCGGTGCTCGGCCACCAGCGTCAGATCCACCGGCGAGGTCACCGGCCCGTCCGCGCAGAGCAACGCGTCGACGAGTTCGAACAGTTCGTCCCCGCGCGCGGTCAGGCAGTCGAATACTCAGGTTGAACTCGTGGAGTCTGGCGGTCTGATCGCGTCGTCGTCCATGGTCAGTCCGGTGGGTGGCAGACAGCCGTCGACCAGGTGGGGCCGGTACTGAATCTTCTTCAGCTTCCGCTTGATCACGCGGGTGAGGTGCGTGAGGTCGGCGGCGGTGAAGTCGGCCAGGTGCCGCTTGAGGAGCGACCGGATCCCCTCGGCCGGGTTCAGCTCTGGTGCGTAGGAGGGCATCTGGAAGATCTGTAACCAGTCCTGGTGCTCCTCGGCGAAGTCGGCCAGTTCCTGGACCAGGTGCACGTTCAGGTTGTCCCAGCACCACACCAGCGGGGTGCCGAGCTGGATGTGGGTCATGACGATCAGGTCGCGGTACTGGCGCCAGGAGAACGCCTTCGGCTCGCCCCGGCGCCCGTGCCGGATGTGCAGCTTGAAGAAGAACCGGGAGCGGCATCCGGCGCGGTAGCAGACCACGTCGGCGATGTTGACCCGTCCCTGGTTGCGGCCGCGTACCCGCACCACCGGCCGGGATCCGCGCGGTGCCCAGGTGTGTCCCTTCGGCGGCCTCAGCCCCTGGCCTGCCTCGTCCTCGAAGCAGATGTGGGCGCCCAGGTCCGCCGCGGTCCTTTTACCTGCGGCCACACCTCGGCCTTCCACACCTCGATCGCCTCGTCGTCGCGTTCGATCGCCCGTCGCCGTGGCACCTGTGCGGACCAGCCGTGCCGCCGCAACAGCTTCCACACGCCCTGGATCGTGTACCCGACGTGGAACATCCGCCCGATCAGCAGCTTGACCCGCTTCAGCGTCCACCCCTGGAACTCGTCGTCCCAGCCGTGCACGAGCGGGCCCCGCTTCAACTCCCGCTCCAGCCGCTCCCATTGCCTGGGGCTCAGCCGTTCCACAGAGGCCGGCCCCTTCGAGCGCAGGGCGTCCGCACCGCCCTGCTCCCACTCCCGCCGCCAACGTCGCACCGGCCGCGACGTCACCCGAAGCTCCCGCGCGACGGCCTCGGTCTTCTCGCCGCGAGCGGACCGCTCGGCGGCCTCAAGGCGCACCCGCTCCCGCCTTTCCTGCTCTTTGGGCGTGAGCCCGCCCCCATGCGCGTACCGCATGACGACGTCGTACCGCAACGATCAAGAACCGTCACGGGCCACCGGACTCCGCGAGTTCAACCTGAGTGACGGCAACGCTGACGGCAACGTCAGCGGACCGGTTCTGCACTTGGCGGGTCGTCGGGGCCCTCGGGCACTCGGAGCGCGTCGCCGAGAGTGTCGATGGCTTGGCGCTGGAGGCGGAGCCGGACGTGGGCGTAGACAGTGAGGTCTTCTCGGCAAGGTAGCGACTGCGGAGCGTGACGGCGAGCTCTTCAGTCGCTGGTGCCCAGAGTCAGATAGAGATGAAGCCCGTGGTAGGAACCGGTCACACCGTGATCGCCAACCCGCGCCCGACAGCCCTAGCGTCGGCTGCGCAGAAGCGATCCGAGCGCCAGGCCGGCGCCCAGGCCGACCAGGGCTCCGACCGATGTCCGCCATGCGGGCGCCGCTCCGGTGACTGGCACGCCAGGTGGACTGGCGGCAACGGCCGAGCGCGTTGGCGGTCCGGCAGTGACAGCGCGAGCGTGCTCCTCGCCCACGATGGCCAGGAAGCGACGACCGATACGGCTTCCGGACGAACTGGCGATCCATGAAGTTCAGGCCCTGCTCCAGTAGTGCCGCCCAGCCTCTCCGGTGAACATCCCGGTCAGCATGTCTCGCAGCAGAGGTTCGCGAATGGTCCCGATTTCGAAGCCCATCCACGCATAGTTCATCATGAGATCGGCGTAGACATGCCGCTTCCGCTCATGAGGATCGGTGATGTCCGTGTCACCCCAAACGGGCTGGTAAAGCGCCATGTCGTCAAGTTCCAGGCGGACTAGCTCAAGGTAGTAGCTGCGAATCCCCTGGACCTGCTCTGCCCTGGCCTGCCGGTTCTGAACAATCAGCGAACCAGCAACGCCGGACAACGCGAGCGCCGAGACGATCGCCGAGGTGAAGCCGTAGGCAGCGCCGATCTGGCTCAGCCTGTTCCAGTCCACACCTTTAGAGTGGGAGATCTCCTCCAGCACGAAAGGCGACAACAACAGCGCCGCCAGCACAGCCGCCGCGGCGGCGACCAGCGCCAGAACTCTGCCCACCCGGCGAACCACCGATACTGCAGTTGCGGATCGATGACGAACCATCAGGCAAATCACCCCCAGGCGAGCCTGCCCCACTGACAGGCCAAGCCAGGGGGCAGCCTACGTGCAGCTGCCGTCCTTGGCATCGTCAGTGGGCAAGCGGCCACTGAGGTCTTGTCGGCAACATGACGCTTGCGGTGCGTGTCGACCCGCCGGACGGGCGGGGGTGGTGACCTGACATCAGATGTGCGTGAAGCCCCTGGTAGGAACAGGTCTGCGAAGAACACGTTCCGGTCGAGAGGCTTCACGTGCCGTCCAGTATCACCTACACCGCCGTGCTCGATGTCCGCAGGGCAACCGCCGAGCATCTCGCAAAGCTACTGCGCGAGCACCGTGGGCGGCTCGGGACGCGCAAGGGTATCCGCGTCGGCCAGAACTGCCGCGAAGATCTTGTCCCACGTGCCGTTCGCCGACCAGCGCCTGTGCCTCCCATACACGGTCTTCCACTTGCCGAACCGCGCAGGCAGATCCCGCCACGGCACCCCAGTCCGGTTCCGGTAAAGGATCCCGTTGATGATCCTGCGGTGACTGGCCCAACGCCGACCGCGCTGCCCGGACTTGGGTAGACGCGGCTCCAACTGGGCCCATTCCTCGTTCGTGAGATCTCCCCGCCCCATGAACATGCCAACGCGCCGCAGCGCGAGAAGTCACATGATCCGCCGGACAGACCCTAGCCCGCGCGATCTGCCACGGCGGCCGGGGCCAGATCCGACAGGCGTACCGCGAGGGCCAGGAGGATCAGTTGGCCAGTCTGGGTCTCGTTCTCAATGCCGTCGTGCTCTGGAACACCCGCTACTTGGACGCTGCTGTTGCCCGGCTCCGCGCCGACGGCCACGCCGTCAAGGACGAGGACGTCGCCCGGCTCTCCCCGCTCAAGGACCGGCACATCAACTTCCTGGGCCGCTACCTGTTCAACATCAAGGCCAGCGGCCCCGGCCAGGGCCTGCGCCCCTTCCGCGACCCCGACGCCGCTGAGGACGACGAGGAAGAGGCCTGACATCCTGGGCGTATCCGGGACGTCAGGCCGTTCGTTCGCTGCTTGCTACCGGGCCCTGGGGCCGGGGGCGGGCGGGGTGCGCGGTCGCAGGCGCTCTCCCTGCGGCCCGAACATGATCAGGTACTCGACCGGGCCGCCGGGGCCGGCGTTCGCGACCCCATTGGGATTGCGGGTGTCGAACTCGGCGACGTCCCCGGCACTCAGGACGAGGTCCCGGTCGCCGAGTGCGAGCCACAGCCGCCCGCACAGGACGCACAGCCATTCCCAGCCGTCGTGGGAGACCTGCCGGGGCCGCGCGGGCGGCTCCTGGACGGCGGGTAGGACGTGTTTGTGGGCGTGCAGGCCCCCGACGTACCGGGTCAGCGGCAGCACCGCCTTGTCGTCGCCGAAACGCTGGAGCGCGGAGGTGCGGGGCTCGGCGGCGGGAGCGGTGCCGGCCAGCTCGTCCAGGGAGACGCCGTACTCCTTCGCCAACTGCAGCACCACTTCCAGGGTGGGCTTGCGTCGGCTGGTCTCGATCCGCGACAGCGTGCTCGGGGAGATGCCGGTCGCGCAGCTGACGCCGGTGAGCGTGGAGCCGCGGTGTTCGCGTGCGGCCCGCAGCCGGGGGCCCATGGCCGCCAGCGTGTCGGCCACGTCATCGCCTGTCACCCGCTCTGCCCCCTTCTGGACGTGCCGCTCCACCATCCTGTCCTGCAAGTTTGCCAGATTGGCAAGGGTAATCGCGGTGGACGGTCGCTGCGCCGCATGATCGATGCGTACCTGCGTCCACCCGCGAACCGAGAGAAGACCCCATGCAGCCCGAGCCGTCCGCCGCACTCCGCCACCGCACCGTCGAGGCCCCTGCCGGGCGCCTGCACCTGGTCGAGCAGGGCACCGGCCCGCTGGTCCTGCTCGTGCACGGCTTCCCCGAGTCCTGGTACTCCTGGCGCCGCCAGCTCCCGGCCCTCGCCGCGGCCGGCTACCGGGCGGTGGCGCTCGACGTGCGCGGCTACGGCCGCTCCTCCAAGCCTGCGGAGACCGATGCCTACCGGATGCTGGACCTGGTGGAGGACAACGTCGCCATCGTGCACGCCCTCGGCGAGGAGAACGCGGTGGTCGTCGGCCACGACTGGGGCTCCAACATCGCCGCCACCTCCGCCCTGCTCCACCCCGAGGTCTTCCGGGGCGTCGCCCTGCTGAGCGTCCCGTACGCGCCACCCGGCGGCCCCCGCCCCACCGACATCTTCGGCCAGATCGGCGGCCCCGAGCAGGAGTTCTACGTCTCCTACTTCCAGGAGCCCGGCCGCGCCGAGACGGAGATCGAGCCTGACGTGCGGGGCTGGCTCGCGGGCTTCTACGCCGCCCTGTCCGCCGACACCATGCCCGCCCAGGGCGAGCCCGACCCGCACTTCGTCGCCCACGGCGGCCAGCTGCGTGACCGTTTTCCCGCCGGCATCCTCCCGGCCTGGCTGGCCGAGGACGACCTCGACGTATACGCCGGAGAGTTCGAGCGCACGGGTCTGACCGGCGCCCTCAACCGCTACCGCAACATGGACCGCGACTGGGAGGACCTCGCCCCCCACCGCGGAGCCCCGATCAAGCAGCCGTCCCTGTTCATCGGCGGCGCCCTGGATGCCTCCACCACCTGGATGTCCGACGCTATCGACGCCTTCCCCACCACCCTCCCCGGCCTGACCGCCTCCCACCTCGTAGAGGGCTGCGGCCACTGGATCCAGCAGGAACGCCCCGAGGAGATCAACCGTCTGCTGACCGGCTGGCTCAACACCCTCACGGGTTGAACCGCCAGGCGCGGCCGGGGCTTCTGTACACGGAACAGTTCGGCCCGCGTACCCGAGCGCAGCGGCTACGGCCGGGTGCTGCGTGATTCTCACAAATGACCAGTTGCGAGAGTTCTGCGAACACATCGGTGCTGCTCACGAATCCGCAGGTGGCCGTTCGCAGAACCCCTCTCAGAACCAGCATGTTGTGCGAGACAGTTCTGAGAGTGCGGAACGTGAGCTCTTGTCCGTTTCGTGGTTGAGGTTGGGGAAGGGCTGCTGGTCGCGGGCGGTGGATGCTCCTCATGCGTCGGGGCGG
>NZ_JBIRXG010000052.1:0-31903 GCF_044388685.1 Streptomyces sp. NPDC020192
TGACCCTGCAGGGAGCGCGGGAACTCGGTGATCAGGCGGCGCCGGGGATCCAGGAGCCGCAAGCCCGGCGCCGGGCGCGAGACGGCTGCGAACTCCTCGTGGATGCCGACGCTCTGCAGGATCCGGCAGATCTCGTCGTCCGCGACGACGGCGCGTGGCAGGGGGTAGACGTCCCGGTGGCGTTCGAGGAGCAGGCTGCGCACCCCGTGCCGGGCGAGCAGGAGGGCGGCCGTGACCCCGACCGGTCCCGCGCCGATGATCAGCACCGGTCTCCGGGCTTCGGCGCTCACCTCGCGTCCGCCACAGCGGTCCGCTGCTCACCGAGGTCGATCCGCCCGTCCGGGGTGGCGATCGTGGCGGTGATGAGGTCACCGTCACGCAGGTAACGCGGGTTCTTGGCCTGGCCCTTGAAGAACGCCTTCCACCTCGCCGCGGGCGGCAGCAGCGCACTGATCTTCGCGACCGGCGCGGGCGGGGCCTTCAGGGCGGTGCCGCCGGGGGTGCCGGTCAGCAGCAGATCACCCGGGTCGAGGGTCTGGAAACGGGCGAGCAGGGTGAGCGCCTGCGCGGGCCGTACGATCATGTCGGCGAGAGTGCGGTCCTGACGCAGTACGCCGTTGACGTTCAGCCGCAGCCGCAGGTTCAGCAGATGGGCGAAGTCCTCGGGCTCCAGCAGGGCCAGGTACGGGCCCGTCGGCGTGAAGGTCGGGTAGGACTTGCTCTCGTAGAACTGGGTCTTGGTCAGCTGGACGTCGCGGGCGCTGACGTCGTTGGTCAGGACCAGACCGGCGACGTAGCGCGGCAGGTCCTGCTCCTCGACGACGGTGCCCACCGGCAGGGGTGCGCCCATGACGAGGCCGAGTTCCACTTCGTAGTCGAGGAACTTCACGTGCGACGGGCGGACGATCGTGTCGTGGGACCCACTGACCGAGCCGGACGCCTTGCGGAAGAAGGTGGGCGGGATGTCGCCGGTGAAGCCGGAGTCCTTGGCGTGGCTGCGGTAGTTGACCATCTGGGCGACCACCCGGCAGGGGGTGGTGACCGGGGGCAGCGCGACCAGGTCGACGACGGGTGTGCCGGTGTCGGTGGAGGCGGCGGCTTCGCGGACCGCGTCCCGGTCGGCGAGCAGTTCCGCGGTGGTGACGGCCTTGGTGTCGATGCGGACGGCCCGCTCGTCGCGGACGACCCACCATCCGTCGGTGGTGCGCAGAACGTTGGTGCTCATGAGCTCATCGCTTTCATCAGGCCCAGCAGGCGTGCGGGGTCGAGTTCGTTGTCGTCGCGCAGGGCCCTCATGACCTCGCGCAGCTTGGCCGGGGACGGGCTCGCGCCCAGGAAGTCACGCGTGACCGGCGGGCCCCACTGGGCCAGTCCGCTCGCCGACATCGGCGCCCACCCTGGTTCGAGGTCGCAGGAGAACAGGTCGCCGTCGGCGAAGTGCTCCAGCATGAAGTGGTCGGGGTCGCGCCAGTAGTCGAAGAGCTGGCTGCCCTGGATGTGCCGACCGATGCCCCAGCTGCGCTTGTATCCGCGCTCGGCCAGGTACTCCCCGCCGGCGGCGATCGAGTCGAGGTCGGTGACCTGGTAGGCGGAGTGGACGTAACCGGTACCGGGCCCCAGGTGCAGGGCGAGGGTGTGGTGGTCGACCGGCAGGCTGCCCTGGTCACAGCGGATGAATGCCATGGTCGGCCCGCGCCCGCGCTGCCCGTCGAGGAACAGGAAGTCGGACACGATCATGCCGAGGATGTCCAGGTACCAGTCCAGGGTGCGAATGAACGACCTTGTCTCCAGCACCACATGACCGAGGCGCTGAATGCGCGACGGCTCGCGCGGGGGCCGCTGGGTGGCGTTCGTACGACGGTGGTCCGTGCCGAAGTTCAGGATCAGCGGCTCCTGCTCGGGCAGCGCCGGCAGCTGCTCGCCGCAGTACACGACGCGGACCGGGAGGCCGGAGGGGTCGAGCAGCGAGACCGACTTCCCTCCGCCAGGGACGTTGATGTCCCGGACGGTATTGCCGGTGGCTGCGGCCAGACGGTCGAGGTCGGTGCGCTCGGCCGCGCGGAACGCCGGCCCGACGAAGCGGGATGCATGCCCACGACGGATGACCATGCAGGGTGGGCCCGCGAAGGTGCCACGCAGCCACAATGCCTCCTCGGTGCGGGCGGCGATCGCGAACCCGAAGTCGCGCGCGAAGACCTCGGCCCGGTCCAGGTCCGGCTTCTCGAACTCCAGCCAGGCCAGGTCCGCCGCCTTGATCACGGGGTTCTGGGACCGGCCGGGATGTTCGCCGCGAAGGGCCCCCTGCTCGCTGTGGAGGTCTTCGTGAGGTGTCGGCGGAACGGCCTTGTTAACGGCGGTGTGGGACATGGTGTCCTCCAAGCAACACTGCTGTAATGAGGAAATCATCAGCTTTGCCGAAGCCCATCGTCAATAGGCTGAAGCTGAAGAATTGAGGATCTCATCAGTGATGGCACGCTCATCGCCACGGTTGTTACACTCGCCGCATGCCGACGTCAGCCCCGCCCAAGAACCGCTTTGAGCGCCGCCGCGCCGAAACCCGTCACGCGCTCGTCCGGGCGGCGCGGCAGATCCTGGCGGAGACCGGGGACACCAGCGCCAGCATCCAGGCCATCGCCGAGCGCGCGGACGTGGGTTTCGGCTCCTTCTACAACCACTTCGAGTCCAAGACGGAGCTGTTCGACGCCGCGGTGACGGACGCCCTGGAGGAGTTCGGACAGCTCATCGACGAGCGAGTGGAAGGGATCGACGATCCGGCCGAGCTGGTCGCCGCCGGATTCCGGCTCACCGCCAGGATGGCCGACTCCCACCCCGAGCTCACGCGGATCCTGCGTGACCGCGGTCTGGCCTACATCCACTCCGACCGCGGTCTCGCCCCGCGAGCGCTGCGCGACCTCGAGATCGGCATCGCCTCGGGGCGCTTCGACTGCGCCAACGCGACCACCGCGCTGTCGGCCGTGGGCGGCACCCTCATGTCCCTCGTGGCGCTCCGGCTGGCCCGCCCCGACCTCGACGGCGACGAGGCCGCATCAGACCTGGCCGAAATGGTCCTGCGCATGCTCGGCGTCCCCGCGGACGACGCCCGTGAGGTCACCCATCGCCCGCTGCCGGACCTCGACTGACGGCTGAGCAGGCACTACGCCTTCGGGAACCCTTGTTTGTCATACGCGGGCGTAGTCCCGGAAGGAGCTTGGCGGCGTTCTTGTCGGTGATTCGCCGCCAGGTGGTGCCGCCTGGCTGCTCCGCCGCGTCCACTGAGGCGATCTGCGCGGCGGCAGGGTCCAATGCCTTTCTGGCAGGGCCTGGCCCGCGGCCTCGGCGCCATCCGCTTCCACGACACTGGGACCAGCCGGACGAGGGCGTGTGGGGGACCCGCGGCGGACGCAAGAAGTTCGTCTACTCCCGTCTCATGTGCTGGGTGGCCATCGACCGCGCCATGCGCATCGCCCTGCACCGCGGCCTCCCCGCCGAGCTCTACCGCTGGGGCCCGGTCCGGGACACGATCTACTGGCGGATCATGGATTATGGCTGGTCGCCCACCCGGCAGGCGTTCGTACAGTACGAGGGCGGCGAGGTACTGGACGCGGCACTGCTGATGATGCCGCTGACCAGGTTCATCGCTCCCCACGACCCCGTGTGGCTGTCCACCCTCGATGCCCTCGGCAACGAACTGGTCTCCGACTCCCTGGTCTGGCGCTACATGAGGAAAGTTGCCCAACTGCTCACCCGTGTGACTGATCTCCTCGGCGTACAAGCCGACATGGTTGGCGTAGGTGAGCATCTTCTCGAAGGCCAGGCGGGCTTCGTCCAGGCGTCCGGCGCGGGTGAGTGCCTCGACGTACCAGAAGGAGCAGATGGAGAAGGTGCCCTCGTCGCCTTCAAGGCCGTCGGGGCTCGCCTCGGGGTGCTGGGTTGACCCGCCACAGCCACGGCCGGACCGGCTTCAGGCTTGGTTGGACGTGGCGGGCCGCATCCGTGAAGCGGTCGCCGTGCTCCCGGCCGCGGTATCCGGTCCAGCAGTAGCGCCAGCCGCGGTTCCCGTCCCAGCAGCAGCCCTCTTCGACGTTGCGCAGGTAGCCGACGCCGTTATCCCAGCGGTAGTCGTCAGCCTTGACGCTGACGACCGAACGCTGAACGCGCGTGGATACGGAAGTCGCGGCCGAGGCGGTGCTGCTGGCACCCACAACGGCTGCGCCTTCACTCACGCGGGCCGGAGTCAAAGCAATCCGGCTCCGGCCCGCCCGCCTCAACAGGCTTTCAGAAGCAGCAGAGCGGTGTCGTCGGCACGATCGCCCGACGGCTGGGCATGAGCGACAAGGGTGTCGGCGATGTTGTCCAGCGGGCCGGTGGCTTCGGAGAGGACTGCCGCCAGGCCGGTGAGGGCGGTGTCGTGGTCCGTGCCGGGGGTTTCGATGAGTCCGTCGGTGTAGAGGACCAGGAGAGTGCCCAGCGGCAGCGGGATGTCCGCGGTGGGGTACTCCGCCGCGGGGTCGACGCCCAACAGAGGACCTGGCGGTGCTGCCAGGATGTCGGTGTGCAGGTCGGGGCGGCGCAGCAGGGGCGGGCAGTGGCCCGCAGTGGACAACTGGGCTATGTGGCGGACCGGATCGACGTGCGCGTACAGGCAGCTGGCGAGCAGGCCGGGGTCGAGGTCGTTGAACAAGTGATTGGTGCGAGCCAGGACTTCGCCCGAGGTCGCGCCCGCTACGGCGTAGGCGTGGACCGCGGTGCGCACCTCGCCCATCAGGCCGGCGGCGCTGACACCGTGGCCCTGCACGTCTCCGATGACGGCGGCGGCTTCGGTGTCCGACAGGCGGATCAGGTCGTAGAAGTCGCCGCCCACCTCCATGCCATGGCTGGCGGGCAGATAGCGGGCGGCCACGTCCAGGCCGTGCATCGCCGGCAGCGTACGGGGCAAGAGGCCGGCCTGGAGGCCCTCCGCCAGCTGGTGCTTCGCGTCGTACTGCCGGGCGCGGTCCAGGGACTGGGAGATCAGGGCACTGATGGCGGTGAGGGTGGCGCGCTCCTGCAACGTGAAGGAGCGGGGTTGCCGGTAGCCGACCACGCAGACTCCGAAGTACTGTCCGGAGGCCATGAGCGGCAGCCATGCCCACGCACCCAGACCGTCGTCGATGGCCGCGCTCTCGGGATAGACCGCACGGAGCTCGGCCCGGTCGGCGAAGAAGGACGGCACCCCCTGGGGCAGTCCCCACACCGGTGCCCCGGTGGTCAGCCCGGGGAGCGGCAGGTCGGAGGCGAGGGGGGCGTGGTCGACAAGGTCGACCAGCTCAGGGCTGAAGCCATGGTGGCCGACGGCCCGTACCCGGCCCGCCTCCGCGACCAGCAGGGCGAAGGCCTGCGCGTGCAGGGTGACCAGAAGGTGGCCGGCCACCAGGTCCACGACCTCGTCGACGGAGGCCGCCGCGGCCAGGCCGCCGGAGAGCCGCATCATGTGGTAATGGGCGTCCAGGCCGACGGGGCCGGGCGCCGCCCCGGCACCGACGGCCAGTTCATCCGGGCTGTGGGTGGCGTCGGTAGCAGCGGATATACGCAGGCTCACACCGGTGCGGTCCGGGTAGATCTGGAACAGCAGTTCTCTGCCAGTACGAGGCTGGTTCACCGTGAAGGACGTCGGGAGCTGGCTCGCGAGTGCGGCCTGGTACCGCAGTCGGTACGGCGCGTGAGCCAGCCACGGCACGGCTTCCCACACCCGGGCGCCCAGCAGATGCGGGATGGTCTCGCCCAACAGATCGGCCGCGGTGTGGTCGACGAAGGTGATCCGCCCCCGCACGTCGAGTCGGCACGCCCCTTCGGGAAGAGCGGCTATGAAGTCCGCTGCGGCCTGAGAGTGAGCCGGTGCCGAGGGATGCGCGGGCGCCGGCGGCAGCAGACGCGCCGCGAGCCCGGGCTGCAAGCTGTGCCCGGCCTCGGCGGCGTCCCGCAGGAGCACGGCGATACAGCGGGCCGCAGTCGTGAACCGGCCCTGTGCGCGCGCATCCGACGCAGGCGATTTCTGAGAGAACAGCACCAGCATGACGCCCCACACGCGGGAGCCGGCCACGAGCGGGGCCGCCGCGACGGCGCCCACGAACGGGAAGGTGAGGGCCAGCCGGGGATAGCGGCGGGCGAACTCTTCACCGGAGTCGACCCACACCGGATGCCGCTGCAGAATCGCTTCGGCGAGTGGGCTGTCGGCTACGCCGGCCACCTGTACGCGACGCAGCAGGCTGACGAACCCGGTGGGCATCCCGACGCTCGCGTCGAGGACCAGGACTTCACCGCCGGGCTCGAGCAAAAAGAGCGCCCCCGCGTGCGCACCCATGCCGGCCACCGTCCGGGCCACGATCTGATCCAGCAGCTCCTGGACGGCAGCGGGTTGCAGTTCCTTGCCACTGGCCATCCGACACGCTCCGCGAAGTCGTGCGCCTCTCTGCAGGATAGGCCGGACGATGCGGGTTTGCTGCCTCCTGCGAAGCCATGGCCGGCCAGGGAGGTCCCCCGCCCCCACGATGATGCTGCCCGGGCGGAGCCACCGCGTGGGCTGCTGCGGTAAGGCGCGGCTGGCCGAGCACCCGATGTGACACGGGCGTAGCAAGGAAGAGGGACCCCGTACGACTCAGATCGTCGTGGACCTCACCTGCTGCCAGGGCCATGCACAGTGCGTTTTCCTCGTGCCGGAGGTGTTCCAGCCGCACGGGGAGGAGGCGCCTGCTGTACGGCCCGGCCGCTATCGAGGATCAGCTGGAGCGCGTACGCCAAACCGCGGCGGCGTGCCCGGTCCACGCCATCCTCCTCGATGAGGAGTTGAGCGGTGGTGCCCGGTGATCCGCGGCATGGCCGTATCGTCATCGTCGGCGCGTCGCCGGCCGGGTTGACGGCCGCGGAGGCGCTGCGCGAGGAGGGCTTCACCTGCTCTGCGAGTGGTACGCAGTCGTCCCCGGTCCGCCACCGCGCGGCGCGCGGTCGGACCGTGTGGCTCGTCACGCGGCAGCGGGAAGGAGGCCCCGGGCAACTTCGCGGGCCTCGGCCGGGGAGAGCCCGAGCATGTGCAGGAGCATCTCGGCCATGGTGCCTGCGGCCTGCTCGATATCGGCCTCGGGCTTGCTGAACCACAGCTCCAGAAGCGCCAGCAGGCTGCCGTTGAGCGCGGACAGGGCGATGCCCGGGTCGACTACCGTGAAGCGGCCTGCGGCGATGCCCTGTTCCAGGTCGCGCCTGGCACGGGGAGCCAGTCCGCTGCCGGCGCATATGCGGCCGAGCTCGCTGTGGCACAGGATCCGCATGATCTCCGGGTGCGACTCGGCCAGGAGCGCGCTGAGCCGCAGACCCCCGGCGAGGCGTTCGGCGGGATCGTCGACGCCGTTCAGGCGTTGGTCGATGGCTTGGGCGAACTCCTCCACTGCATCGTGGACGGCCGCATCGAACAGCTCCGGCTTGGAGCCGAAGTGGTTGTAGAAGGAGCCGAACCCGACGTCCGCGCGCTCCGCGATGGCCCGGATGCTGGCGCTGGTGTCGCCGGACTCCGCCAGGATCTCCCGCGCCGCGCGGACGAGTGCCCGCCGGGTCTCGGTGCGACGGCGTTCGAATCGATTGCCGAGTGGAACTGACATGGCCACGCTCCCCAAATAGCAGCAGTTCTGACAATTTCCTCTTGCATTGACAGGCCCGGCCGCCCCACGGTCGACACCCCTCAGCCTGGGGTGGCCCCGTCTACATATGTGATTGTTTGATCAATTCTGCGATTCTCTTGACGATGAAGGTGTCATGGGTGATGCTTTCATCAGAAATAGCCTAACATGAACAGATGCGTCGTGTTTGTAGTCATTTGCGACTACATGGGCGAAGTGCCCCGCCTCCGGCACGCCACAAGGAGGGTCTGAGCCCTGATCCGACACACCGTGCTCGCCTGCCGCCGCTGCCGTCCCGCGGATCGGCGTACCACACCGCACGCCAACACTGCCCGAACCCACGCGCAGGAAGGGATGAACCGCAATGAATACCAATCAATCGAAAGTCGTCGAGCCGGTGAAGCCGAGCGAGGCACCCGACGCGGCGATAGCCATGATCGATGCGGAGGGGACGGTGGTCGGGTGGACGCAGGCCGCCCAGCAGTTGGTCGGATACTCCGCCAGGGATGTGGTGGGCCGGTCCGCGGCACACGTACTGCGGCCCTCCGATGACGCCACGAGGGCCACATCGCTCGCCGAGCAGTGCCGTGCCCAAGGCGGCTGGTCCGGCACCGTGACGGTCCGCCACCGCGACGGCCATACGCTCACCTTGACTCTGCGGGTCTCGTTGCTGTGGGGAGAGAACGGGAGCCATCGGTGGCTGGTATCGGTGACCGACATAGGCGCGCTCTCCTCGGGAGCGGTGAACGGATTGCTTCGCGAGTCGCTGCTCACCCACGCACCGATCGGCATCACCGTTCGTGACCTGCAGCTGCGCTGCACGTGGGTGAACGACGCCATCGAGCAGCACGACGGAATTCCTCGTGACCGCCGATTCGGACGCCGCCTGAAGGACTCGCTGCCCGGTTTTGAGGCCGAAGCGCTCGAGGTGGTGATGCGGCAGGTGCTGGAGAGCGGCGCCACCATGGTCCACGAGTACCGGGCATGGCCGCCGGCGGACAGGCGCCGGGAGCGCGTGTTCTCGGCCTCGTTCTTCTGCCTCGAGGACGCGGACGGCACGGCACTGGGGGTGTGCTCCATGAGCGTGGACGTCACCGGCAACCGGCGGTCACGCGAACGCCTTGCCATCCTCAGCGAAGCCAGCACGCGTATCGGCAGCACCCTCGACGTCATGCAGACCGGCCAGGAACTGGCCGCCCTCACCGTGCCCCTGCTGGCCGACCATGCCCTCGTCGACCTCGTGGAGTCGGTTCCCTTCGGCGTGGAGCCCTCGACACCGATCGGCACGACGAGCGGCCGCACCCCACTGCTCCGCCGTGCCGGTCTGGCCACCATCGACCCACATGTCTCGGAATTGCCGTGGGTGCGAGAAGAGGTGATCCACGTCCACCCGGCTTCGCCCTTCGCCCACGTGCTGCGCACGGGCAGGTCTCACCTGGTACAGGTGCTGAACATGGACGCTCATCTCGGCCCGTGGGTCCATCACGACCCCGCGCGAGCGCAGAAGGTCCGTGACAGCGGGATCCACTCCTTGATGGTCGTACCCATCCGGGCGCGGCGCTGTGTGCTGGGACTGGCGCTTTTCGGCCGCTCCGAGGAGCCGAAGCCGTTCCAGGAGGACGACCTGCTGCTCGCCGAGGAACTCGTCACCCGGGCCGCGCTGTGCCTGGACAACGCCCTGCAGTACGCGCGCGAACGCGCCGCAGCCCTCACCCTCCAGCGCGACCTGCTCCCCCACCGTGTGCGAGGCGGCGCCGCCGTCGAGGTCGCCTCGCGCTATGTGCCGGCCGACATGGACCGCGGTGTGGGGGGCGACTGGTTCGATGTGATCGAGCTGTCCGGTGCCCGAGTGGCCCTGGTCGTCGGCGATGTAGTCGGACACGGCATCAACGCCGCGGCGACCATGGGCAGACTCCGCACCGCCGTGCGAACGCTCGCGGACCTGGATCTGCCCCCCGACGAACTGCTGGCACACCTTGATGACACGGTCCGACGGCTGAACGAGGAGATCGAGGAAGACACCGACGACCCGGACCAGGTCCCCACAGTGGTGGGCGCCACCTGTCTGTACGCCGTCTACGACCCGGTCACCCGGCGGTGCGCGATGGCGCGGGCCGGGCACCCCCCGCCCGCGATCATCGACCCGCAGGGTCATGCCGCCTTCCCCGACATGCCCGCCGGTGCCCCGCTCGGCCTCGGCCTCGGGGTGCTCGCCTTTGAGTCCGTGGAACTGGAACTGCCCGAGGGAAGTGTCCTCGCCTTCTACACCGACGGCCTGGTCGAGTCCCGCGACGACGACCTCGATGTCGGCATGGGCCGCCTGGGTGCGGCCTTGGCACAATCGGGCCGTTCCCTGGAGGAGCTGTGCTCTGAAGTGGTCGAGACCTTGCCGGCACGGACGCACTCCGACGACGTCACCTTGCTCCTTGCGCGGACCCGCGCACTTCAGCCGGCCCGGGTCGCGTCCTGGGATCTGCCGAACGAGCCGGCCGCGGTTCGTACCGCTCGGCGCCTGGCCTCCTGTCAGCTCAGCACATGGGGGATGGAGCATCTCAAGGCCACCGTAGAGCTGATCGTCAGCGAACTGTTCACCAACGCCATCCGCTACGGCGGCGGTCCGGTCCGCCTACGGCTCATCCAACATCAGGTTTTGACCTGCGAGGTCTCCGACACCAGCACCAGCCACCCACGCCCTCTGCATCCGAGCGCTTTCGACGAGAACGGTCGCGGTCTCGTCCTCATCGCTCACCTGTCCCGCAGGTGGGGCTCGCGCTCCGCCTCGGACGGCAAGGTCGTCTGGGCCGAACAGGACCTGCCCCCCACAGCCGCCGCACGGTGACGCTTCGAGCGGCGGCACTGGCCACCCGGCTGGTCGGCAACCGCCCGAGGATGCCGATCTGCCGGCACACGGTCTCCGAAAAAGAAGGTACGAACATGGGCACCGAAGACGTCGAGAACAACGATTCGCCGTATGAAGGCCAAGGCCCGAGGCTCGCGCCAGGTCCTGGCGCAAACGACAGGCCGTACCCGTTCGACGGCGTGGCAGCCGCCGTGCTCGATCACCGGGGCACGGTGCTGCGGTGGTCCGGGACCGCAAGACACCTGACGGGGTTCCTGGCCGAAGAGGTGTGCGGCCGCCCCGTACAGGACCTGGTGACCGATCTCCCCGACGAACTGCGCGCTGTCGCGGAGATGCCGGCACGCGGCCAGGCGCGGCTGCGGCGCCGGTCCGGCGGCACCATCGATGTCACCTTCCGGATCTCTGCGATGGAAGGCCCCGCGGAGTTCCTTGTCCTGGCGGCGCCTGCCCACCACGTCGTCCACCACGAGCAGGGCGCAGCACTCCTGCGCGCACTGTCCTCACAGAGCCGGGTCACCATCGCTCTGCACGACACGGATCTGACCACGGTGCAGACGAACGCCACGCTGGACACTCCCGACGGCCGTCGAGTACAGCCCGGTACTCGGCTGTGCGACGTGCTCAGTGCCGAGGATGCAGAGAACCTCGAGGCAGTACTGCGCCAGGTGCTGCAGACGGGCGCCCCGGTGATCCGCAGGAGCCAGCACGTGAGCTGGCGGCACGATCCGGAGCAGCGGCGGGCCCTGTCGCTGTCCGCCTTCCGTCTGGAGGACGCGCGAGGACGTCCCACAGGGGTCGCGGCCCTGTACGTCGACAGCCCCGATGTGCGGGCTCTCCGTCATCTGGACCTCACCCGTGAGGTCACGGAGCGTGTGGGAGGTTTCCTGGACGTCGCGCACACCGCACGAGCACTTGCGGACGTGCTCGTGCCCGCTTTCGGGGATCTCGTCACCGTCGACCTTGCACAGTCCGTGTTCGACGGGGAGGAGCCGCCGAAGCAGCTGGGCGGTGGAGATCTTGGTCTGCGCACCGCGGCGCTGGCGCCGGCCGCCACGGTGTGGACTGCCCGTACGAAGCGGGGCAACCTCTTCCCGCCCTTTCCAGACCACCCGCTCCTGCACGACTTCCAGCTGGGCGAGACCCTCGTCCTCGGCGCGGACGACTACGGTGCTGCACTCGGCGATCCGCAACTCGTCGCATTCGTCATCCCGCAAGGAGGCCACTCGGTGCTGTTGGCACCGTTGCACGCCCGCGGTCTCACACTCGGCGGCATATCGGTCTGGCGCTTCGGCCGGTCCGAACCGTTCACCGAGGACGAAGCGAATCTCATGACGCAGATCGCCTCGGGGGCGGCGCTCGCCGTCGACAACGCCCGCCGTTACACGCGGGAACACCGGGCGGCCGTGGCGCTGCAGCAGCGCCTTCTTCCGCCGGCCACGACCGACACTGCGGCCGCCGAGACCGCCGGTAGCTATCTGGCCACAGGCGGCGGAGCGGAAATCCGCGGCGACTGGTACGACGCCATCGCCCTGCCTTCTCTCCGGCTGGCCCTCGTCGCCGGGGACGTCATCGGCCACGGCATGCCCGCAACCGCCACCATGGGCCGTCTGCGCACCGCCATCCAGACCCTCGCCGACCTCGAACTCGAACCGGACGAGCTGCTCACCCGAATCGCGGACCTGGTCCAGCGCCTCGTGGCCGAAGCCCCACCCGACCACCACGACGTCCTCGGCGCCACATGCCTGTACGCGGTCTACGACCCGGTCACCCGGCGCTGCACCATGGCCAGCGCCGGACACCCGCCACCCGTCCTGGTCCGGCCCGACGGGACTGCCGAGACCGTCGACATCTGCCCCGGACCGCCACTCGCCATAGGCGGCATGCCGTATGAGACCACCACGATCGAGATCGAGCCGGGCAGCGTCCTCGCGCTCTGCACCGACGGCCTGATCCAACGGAGCGACCGCGACATCGACCAAGGGCTCCAGTGCCTGGAGGACGCCCTCGCCGCGTCCTGCCGTCCGGACCGCGCTCTGGACGCGACCAGCCGGGCCGTCCTCGCCAACCTGCAAAACCAGACGCGGCGCGACGAGGCGACCCTGCTGTTGGCCCGCACCCGCGCCGTGCCGGCGGAGGACACCGCTCACTGGGAGATCCCGGCCGATCCGGCCGCCGTCTCCCAGGCCCGTGCATGGGCAACCCGCCAACTCACCAGGTGGGGGCTGGAAGACCTCGTCTTCACCACCGAGCTCATCGTCAGCGAACTGGTGACCAACGCGATCCGCTACGGCCGACTGCCGGCGGAGCTGCGGCTGATCCGCCACAATGTTCTGGTTTGCGAGGTCACCGACTCCAACAGCACGCAGCCCCGCCTGCGCCGCGCCCGCACCACCGACGAGGGAGGGCGCGGCCTGTTTCTCGTCGCCCAATTCGCCGAGCGCTGGGGCTGCCGCCATGGTCAGAACCGTAAGACGATCTGGGCCGAGCAGCCCATTGAGCGCTCGTGCTGATGGGAGCTTGTTCGTGGCTGTGAGGTGGTACGGCAGCGGATGACGGTGCAACATCCCCTCACGTTGCTTCGGTACGTGGTTGGAGGATCCGCAGGAACGTTCGGCCTGACCTGGCAAAACACGATCCGCGAGTCTCCAGCGGCTCACCGACGTTCCCCGCGGGCGCCCTCGCCGCCCACAAGTCGACGGCGAGCCACCCAAACGCTACTCAAGACTGACGGTGAAAGGCGGAGTCTCCGACCTGGGACAACTCCTCGCTGCCCTATTCGGCGGCGTCGGACCGGTCGGCGTTCTCGGGGCTGTTGTCTGCCCGCAACGGCAGCCTCAGCCGCCGACCGCCGCGGTGAGCCCAGATGTCACCGAGGACGACTTGGATGATTCCGGTGACGGGAATCGCCAGCAGGGCACCGAGTATCCCGGCGACTTCGGCGGCGATCAGGCCGCCAGGCTGCGAGGCGGGCAGACGCATGGCCTGACCCGTCTCGCGACACCCGACGACGTCGTCATCCACGCCGACGCCCCGGTCGTCCCCGTCGGGCTCGACGGCGAAGCCGTCACCCTGCCCACTCCCGTACGGTGCCGGATCAGTCCCCGGACGCTACGGGTATGGGTTCCCCGCCGTCGACCGGGCGCCGTGCCCACCGGGATGGCAGCCGCCGGGACGGGCCGTCGTCCGGCGGGCGGCCTCACTCGTCGGACGGTCTCATGGCCGTCACACCGACTGACCCGAACGCCGCTCACCGCTTCCAGCCGGTCAGTGCTGAGGGTGCGGACGCGCGTGGAACAGAGGACGCCGCTGGGTGGCCGTGCCCGAAGCCAGATGACCGATCTCGACGCGCGTCCTGATGGCGCGGACCACCTCGGTCAGGCCCACGATGATGGCCATGACGCCCACCACCAGGGTGAGTGTCGCGATCGAGGCGAACGGCATGACGATCATCACGATGCCGGCCAGAGCTCCGACGATCCCGAAGGCGACGTGCCAGCCGCGCCCCGGCATGGCCGGGGCTGAGGCCGCCGCGGCCGTCTCCATGGTGCCGCGCAGCAGCCAGCTGAAGCCGATCCACAGGGCGAGCAGCAGGATCGACTCAAGGGTGCCCCGGAAGCAGATCAGTCCCAGCAGGATGGAGGCCGCGCCGGTGATGAAGTGCAGCACGCGAAGGTGCCGTGGGACGTGGGTGCCGAAGGCGGCGGCGAGTTGGAAGACACCGGTGACCAGTAGGTAGACACCGAAGAGAATGCCAACGACGCGCAGCGTCGCGCCCGGCCAGACCAGGGCGATGACGCCCAGGGCGATGGTGGCGAGGCCCATCGTGAGCAGGATCTGCCAGCCCATGTTCGCCAGGGCGGCCATGCCTTCTGCCACGGGCCTCTCTTCTGGCTCGGTGCCGCGCGGGGGAACGGGGCCAGGGGAATCGGTGGGGGATGTCATGGCGCCTGCCTCCTTCTTGGAGCAGCGTTGTCGCGTCAGT
Organism: Streptomyces sp. NPDC020192; assembly: GCF_044388685.1. Lineage (NCBI taxonomy): Bacteria > Bacillati > Actinomycetota > Actinomycetes > Kitasatosporales > Streptomycetaceae > Streptomyces > Streptomyces sp. NPDC020192. Next base: position 14,489 of record NZ_JBIRXG010000052.1, read on the forward strand.
GCATGTCCGTCGTCACCCGACCACGCCGCATGTGCGTGTCGGTCGCGTTGGCGTCGGTACTCATGCGTGGGGGGTGATGACGGCGCGTCCTTGGATCTTGCCGTCGTGCAGGAGCTGGTACGCCTCGGTGGCGCGTTCCAATGGGAAGTGCTCGACCAGCATCCTGATCTTTTCCTGCTGGGCGAGGGTGATCACTTCCATCAGTTCGGGGAGGGTGCCCCAGTAGGGCGAGGCGACCGAGCACTCGTGCGGCGGGCTGGTGAAGTTGACGGGCAGGGCTCCGCCGCCGAGGCCGACGATGGTCAGGTGGCCGAGCACCCTGGCCACCTGAGCAGCCATCCGCAGAGTCGGGTCTATCCCGACCATGTCCAGCACGAGCTCAGCGCCCAGCTGTCCTGTCAGGTCCTTGATGCGCGTAATCGCCTCGTCGCCCGAGAGAAGCGCCTCGTCGGCTCCCATGTGCTTGGCGGTTTTCAGTTTGCCCGTGTCAGTGTCCACGGCGACTACGGTGGTTGCCGTGGTGAGCGCGCGCAGGATCTGGATGGTCATCTGACCCAGACCGCCCGCCCCGATCACGACCGCGGTCGACCCCGGCCCCAGCAGGTGCAGCGACCGTTTGACGGCGTGATAGCTGGTCAGTCCGGCGTCGCTGAGCGGGGCGGCCTGGCGGGGGTCGAGGGTGCCGAGCGGAATCAGGTACCGCGGCGCCGGGACGAGCAGGTACTCGGCCATGCCGCCGTCGTGACCGCCTCCAAGGCCGGGGCCCTGACCGCCGAGGTTCTCGCAGTAGTTCTCCAGGCCCTGACGGCAGTTGGCACACACCCCACAGCCCCAGCAGCCGTAGACGATCACGGGGTCCCCGGGCGTGAACCCGGTGACGCCCGCTCCCAGCCGTTCCACCCATCCCGCGTTCTCGTGGCCGAGGGTGAAGGGCAGTTCGGTGACGAGCCCGGGGGGTGGCCCGGGTGCCTCCATGATGTGCAGATCGGAGTGGCACGCACCGGCACCCGCGACCTTCACCAGGACCTGCCCCGCGCCGGGCTCGGGTACCGGCACCTCGCGCAGCTCCGGCGGATGCCGCCACCCGACCAGTTGAAAAGCCCGCATAGCGATCCCTCACACACACGCGCTCAGTCGCGGATCCCGTCGATGTCGACCAGGACGTGCCGCGGCCCGCGGAAAATCTGGTTGTGCCGGTACGGCGGCGGGTCCTCGACGAGCCGCGGGTTCTCCACCCGGCGGACGAACTCGCCGACCGCGACCTGGACCTCGAGTCGGGCGAGCGGAGCGCCGAAGCAGAAGTGGATGCCCTGGCTGAATCCGAGATGCTGGTTGTCGCGGCGCTCGAGATCGAGTTCATCGGGGTCGGTGAACCGTTCCGGGTCGCGGTTGGCCGAGCCGTACGCCAGGAAGATCGGCGCACCCTTCGGGATGGTGGTGCCGGCGATGTCGATGTCCTCCACAGCGGAACGGGTGTGCCAGAACTGCACCGACGACTCGAAGCGCAACAGTTCCTCCACCGCGGGCACGATCAACTCGGGCCGGCGGCGCAGCTCCTCCAGCGCGTCGGGGTGCCTCAGCAGGGTGAGGACGCTGTGGGCGATCAGGTTGACCGTGGTTTCGTGTCCCGCGAAGATCAGGAGCAGGGCGTTGCTCGCGAGGACGCCCTTGGACATCCGTCCTTCCGGGCCGTCCTCGTTGACCAAGGCGGAGAGCATGCCCGGGCCGGGCTGGTCGGCGTACCGGTCGAGCAGCTCGGCTGCGAACTGCCCGAAGTCCTGCACGGCCTGCCGGGCCCCGGCCAGTCGGCTCCGGATCTCTTCGGAGGCGGCTTCGGGGCCGAAGTCCAGGGCGTCCAGGGCCGTTTCGATCCAGTGGTGGAAGCGTGGCTCGTCCTCCAGTGGCACGCCCAGGACCTTGCAGATCACCGTCACCGGCAGGGGGTAGGCGAAGTCGTCGACGGCGTCGATCCGGGTCTTGCCCCTCATTCCGTCCAGGAGGCCGTCCACGAGGCGGCGGATGTCGGGTTCCAGGTCGGAGATCAGGTGAGGCGCCTGGGGCGGGCCGACGAAGTGCGGCATCATCGTCCGGCGGTCCCGGTCGTGCTCGGGTGGATCGCAGGTGATGATGTTCGGCTCGGTCAGCGCCTCTCTGATCGGCTCAGCCCCCGGTTCCCCCAAGTCCTCCGTACGCGCCGCGACCGGGACCGGACACTTTCTTGGGTCCGAACTGACCCGGGGGTCGTGGAGCAGCGTGACGATCTCCCGGTAGGTGCTGACGACATAGGTGCCGTCCGGCTGCCGCGCCACCGGTGTCTTGCGCAGTTCCTCATAGAAGGGGTACGGGTTGGCGCGGTTGGTGTAGCGCAGGGCCTGCTGCCAGGGGGTTTCCTCGACCACGAGGCTCCCCTCCTTCTTCCTGTCGGTGCTGTCCGCTCATCCGCCCGGTCGGCGGTCGGGTCAACGATGTCGCGGCCGGAACTCGGCCGTCCGCTCGCTCGGGGCGTGGCCGGTCAGGACGACGTCGGGGATCGCCGTCGGGACCCTCGGGTCCGGAAACTCGGCCGGCATCGGCTTGGCGTCGGGCGGTTGGTCCCATCCCGGAGGGGGAGGCGGGAACGGGCCGGACTGCTCGATCAGCTTCCCGTAGTACTCCAGCCACTTGCCGTGATCGAAGGTGACGGCCGCGACGATGCGGCCCCGGTGACCGTAGGCGGCGGCGAAGTGGCGTTCCTCGACGGATCCCTGGGTGAAGACGATCTCGTCGCCGAAAGGCGGCACGCCGACGGACTTGATGTTCACGCCGAACTGACCGGACCAGAAGCCGGGCAGCAGCAGATGCGGGCGGTAGTGGGGTTCGAGGTTCACCATGTTGTGGGCCGCGGCTTCCGCGCCGAGCACCGCGTTGTCCCAGTGCTCCATCGCCAGGAACTGATACTCGTAGAGCACATGCGGCGCACGTGCCACATCCCCTGCCACGAAGATGCTGTCGGTGACCACGCCGTTGATGTCGAAGGCCCGTCCGCCGGCGTCGCATCCGACGCCCCAGAAACCGGCCGCCAGTCCGGAGCCCTCCAACCATTCCACGTTGCGGATCGACCCCAGCGAAGCCACCACCACATCGGCGTCGACGGTCGAACCGTCCGAAAGCTGAGCACGCCGCACGTGCCCGCCGGAGTCGCCCTCCAGCGACGACACGCCCAGCCCGCAGCGCAGGTCCACGCCGTGGTCGCGCTGCAGCTGCGCGGCGATCTCCCCGATCACCCCGCCGAGTGCGCCGACCAGCGGCGCCGAACCCCGCTCGACGACGGTCACCGGGATGTCCAGTTCCCGGCAGACAGAGGCCACTTCCGAGCCGATGAACCCGGCGCCGATGACCAACACCCGCGACGGCGGCTCGGCCAGCTCCTTCTGCAACTGCTCCGCATCATCGCGCGAGCGAATCGTGTGGACCCCGTGCAGGGCGGCCTCGGCCGGGTTGGGCCACTGCCGCGCGCGGGTGCCCGTGGCGATCAGCAACCGGTCGTACGGGACCTGCTCACCGTCGGCCAGGCGCACCTGCTTGGCGGCCCGATCCAGCCCGATGGCAGCCACCCCGAGCCGCCAGTCGGCATCCACTTCCCGCATGCGGGGCAGCTTGGTGTGGTCGGCCGGCACCCAGCCCTTGAGCACCTGCTTGGACAGCGGCGGACGGTCATACGGCTCGTACGGCTCGTCCCCGATGATGGTCAGAGAACCGGTGAAGCCCTCCTCGCGCAGGGTCTCCGCGGCCCGCAGCCCGGCCAGAGAAGCACCCACGATGACGATCCGGCCGCTGGCCCGGAACTCGCGCACCAGCTCCGCGACCGTTGCCCGCAAGGTCATGACGTCTCGCCCCGCTCCGCGCCGTCCAAGCGGTCGATCACGATCGCCTGCACCGGGCACGCCGCAGCCGCTCGCTCGACCTGCAGGCGCCGCTGGTCATCAGGGTTCGGCTCATAGGTGAGCGCCTCCTGACCGTTCAACCTGAAGACCTCGTGCGCCAGATACACGCACTGTGCATATCCCTGACATCGATTCAGGTCCACGACGATCCGCATGGGCAGACTCCTTCCGCTCTGCCGCCCGCCCGACGGCGGCGACCACCGACACGGTCATGCGGCTGTGGCGGAGTTCAGGCCGTCTGCCAGGTGAGCCGACCGCGGGTGTTCTACCCGTCAGCCCGGAACACCGGCTGAGCAGGTCCGGTCTTGTTCGCTGCGCCGCCGCTTCACGGGTGACGTCTGTCGGAGTGTCGCAGCGCGAAGGGCGCGTCCCTCCTCCCATGGCGCCGGCATTCAAGGCTTGGCCCGGCCGTTGCGCCCCTAGAAGAATGCTCGCGCCGCCTTCCGACGATCGCAAACCGCCGTTCGGGGCCCAGCACGTCTCGAGGACGGGGCAGCTCTTGGACGACTGACCCGGTGACCTCGCGGCCTGTGGTGCGCGTCACCGTCCCCACCTGCGGCATTTCCATACGTCGTATGGTAATCCTTGAGAGATGCTTCCATACAACGTATGGAAAAGCTTGATCGAACAAGGTCCAGGCGCTACACACCGCCTGCACGAGAAGCCGTTGGTGCAGATCGCACCAACCGGAAGGAAAGATCATGAAGAAGCTCACGAAGCGGATCGCTGTCGCCGTTTCCTCCGTGGCGGTCGCGGGTGTCGCCGTTGTCGGTGCCGGGGGCACCGCTTCGGCCGCGACTCCCGCCTCTGTGCACGTCCAGCGGTCGGCCGAGGTCAACCTCACCGACTACCGCTGGGACCACGGCGTGGGCTACCTGATCGAGCAGGGCTACTGCTGGGACGGACAGCGCGGCTGGCACCACGACGACCATGTCGCCGACTCCCTCTCTCACAGCCGCGATGGTCGCTGCTACCGCTGGGACGGTGAGGGGCGCGGGTGGAAGTCCGACAGGTCCTACCGGCACGACTGGAACCGCTACGAGCGCGACGGCCGGGGCTGGGAGCACCATGACTGGAACCGCGGTGACCGGAACTACTTCGGCTGGGACCACTACGACCGGAACCACGGTGGCTGGGACTACTACGGATGGGACCACTACGACCGGAACCACGGTGACCGGTAGGACGAGTTGTGCCTGTGCCCCTGAGCGGAGGCAGTACCCCTCGCCTTGATGCCTGTCGGCGGCAGGGATGCGACCGCTGGTCACGGATAAGCGGTCCCCTGACCGCCGCCCGGGCGGGTGATCGAGCGAGGGCCTGCTCCCTGCTCCCCCTCTGAACCTGCCTGTGGCACCACCTCGTGCCACAGGCGCGCGTCGCCCAACTGCCGCGACGCCACGACCCGCGCGGTCCGCCGATGCTGTCCGGCGCCCGGGCCCTGCTGAACACCTCCTGATTCGATGCGTGCTTGTCGCCACGAGCGCCGGGGCGCAGCCGAGGCAAGGGGGGATGCCTTGGAGTGAATGCCCATGGAGTCTTCGAGGACCGTGGTTCGGGCGGTGACCGCGCAGCTCGTCGTCTCGTGTACCTACTCACAGCCCTTGTGCATGCGGCTGCGGTACGAGCCTGCTGATCCCTACGTCGTCCGTGCCGCCTTTTTCGTCCACAGCGACGAGCCGGTCGAATGGGTCCTGGGGCGGGATCTTCTGGCTGACGGTCTGGAGGGTTCCGCAGGTTACGCGGACGTCCGGATCTGGTCGGCCGCAGGGCGGGGTGACGAGTCGATCTACATCGCCCTCGGTTCTTCCGGAGGCACCGCCTTGCTCGAGGTCCCCGTGCAGGACATCTCGTCCTTCCTTCAGGACACCCAGGCTTTGGTGCCACGGGGTACCGAGTCCGGACTCATCGACTGGAATGCCGAACTGGCACACCTCCTCCCCCGAGGCTGACCGCCGACCATCCATGCTCAGAAGTAAAGGAACCAGTGTCATGCCCCAGTACCAGCTTCGCGTCTACACCCTGCGCAGCTCCGACGCGCTCTCCGCCTACGAGAAGATCTGGGCCCAGCACATTCCCGGTATGGCCAAGCACCGGATCACCACCCACGGCGTCTGGACGGTGCCCGCGGCGCCCGGAAGCGACACCCCCCGGCTGTACGCCCTCGTTTCCTACAAGGACGCCGAGGACGTACAGGAGCGGCTGGAGGCATACCTGTCGAGTCCTGAATTCCGCGCGGACATGGAGGGATTCGACATCAGCCAGATCGTCGGCCTCGACGAGACCCTCCTGACGCCCACCGTGGACTCACCCTTGCGCTGACGGGTCAGCCTGCGACGAGTGACGCGGCCAGAAGGGCCGGTATCCGGCGACCCTGCGATGGTGGTTCCGGTGTCGTCGATGGCGACCCACCAGTGGTGGCCCTTGCTGGCATCGATACCGACCCATGAGCAGGGCACCTGTGTGGTCATGTGCGTCTCCTCGGACTCGGACAGCATGCCGTTCCGGTCCAAGGACGGCTCTGCCCTGCGTGACCGGGCCCCGGCAACCGCGGCCGGCGTCGAGGTGGGGACCGTGACGAGTCGGTTCACTACCACCACGACCGGTACAGCGTCGATCGCTGAGACCTAAGGACGCCCACTGTCCGGCAACCGCCGTTGGCCACATCTGCGCGATGGCCCCGGCCGGCAGTGGTGGCCTCGACTGCTCCCGTCGGCCGGGCAGCCTGGCGACGGCACGAAGAACTGCTCCTGCGGGTGTCCTCGTGCCGATCGCCACCGGTCCCTCGCAGCAACCCCGTCTGTGCAGCCCCTTTGAATCCGGCGACAGCCCTTTCGATGGCCCTCCCCGGATGACTCGAAGCACCAGGAGTAGGACCCGATGAAGTCATTGAGAACTGTGATCCAGGGGCTGCCTGTGAAGCTTGTCGGCGTTCATGCGACGTCCTTGCCCATGATCATGAAACTGCGGTACGAGCCGAGTGATCCCTATGTGGTCCATACCGCATTCACCACCGATGTCGACAGCGACGAGCCGGCTGAATGGATCATCGGGCGCGATTTACTGATCGACGGCCTGGAGGGTCCCGCCGGCGAGGGGGACGTTCGCATATGGCCCGCCGGCGAGGAGGGCCGCCGCGACTTGTACATCCTTCTCAACCCGCCGTCCGGGACGGCCCTGCTCAAGGCCCCAGCGCAGGGAGTCAAGGCGTTCCTGCAGGAAACGGAGGCAGTGGTGCCCCGGGGGGCCGAGCTCGGCCACAGCGACTTCGACCGCTTGCTGGCGCACCTCCTCGCCGAAGGGTGAGTCCTGGCATGGTGCGACCTGAGGCAGGCACACGGACGTCTGCGCCTCGGTGTTCACCGCCATGGTGAGTGGATGTCCGCAGTCGTGGCGTCGAGGGCGGCCGGGTCGATGCCGGCCTCGGTCAGGATGTTCGCCGCGACTCCGCGGCCGACCCGCCCCGGTGAGACCAGCCGTCACGCGGCAACCCGCTACCTGCGTCGCATCGCCCACCTTCCCGCGCTCCGTAGCTCGCCACTCATCGGCAGGCTCTGCCGCAGGGACGGAGCGGTCAGCCGGAGTGCTGGCCAAGCCTGCTGAACTGCTCGACTGATGGACTCCTACTGGGACGGGCGGCTGCCCGATGAGCAGTTCTCGCTTGGGTGAGCGGCATCAACGCCGACCGTGCGCACGCTGGGCCCCGCTCCCCGAACCCTGACGGGCTGTACACGCTGGTGCAACGTAATGTCGTCTTGCGGACTTCCCTGCGGACAGTCTCATGTCCCGTGCCGCGCGTGAGGTCAGCCTGCGGGCAGACCAGCTGATCCATGACGTCGAGCGGTGCCTGCAGCGTGGAGTCCCCGAGGTCTGGGAAGACCCCGACGTCGCCCGCATGACGGCAGAGAACGTCACCGAACATGTTCTCGCGACGTTGGCCGGCCTGGTACACGGCATCGAGCCGGACCAGATCGAAACGCCGGCCGCAGACCCGGACCGCGCGCGCCGACTTGCTCGGCACGGGACGCCCGTCAGCGTGATACTGCGGTCCTTCCGGCTGGGGCAAGGTGTCATGCTCGACCGGCTACTCGTAGAGATGCCCCGGCTGACCGACGACGCCGAATTGATCAGTGCGGCGACACAGAAGCTGATCGCGACGATGGCCGGGTACGTCGATCGCATGTCGGAGCAGGGCGTGACGGTCTACCAGCGGGAACGGGACCGGCGGCTGCAGTGGTCGCGGCGTTGTCGGTCGTGGCGTCCGGCACCGGTTCGCCGAACCCGGGGTATGGTCCGGCCGTGCGCGCGACGGCCCGTGCGATTTCCCGCTGTCTCATTGAGGACAGTGGTCGGACCGTGTCCGTGGAAACCGAGGACGGGCACCGGTAGCGTGCCGACCCTGGCCGCGCCGGCTGTCGTTGTGCCGAGTCCTCTCCGCCACATCCCCCCTGGGGAAAGTCAGTTGCTGCAGATGTCGAGCCACCGGCGGCGTTGGGATCACGCAGCGGCCGCAGGGTGGCATGGGCGCGAACAGCACGTCGAGGTTCTAGTGATGAGCGGGGACAGCCGCGCAACGTCCTCGTCGCGGATCTCCTGACCTTCGGCGTGTACCGGCCGACGGCTGCGTCGATGTACTTGGTGGTCCCCAGCACCACGGCTTTGGGAGCCTGACGGCAGCCCGCACCTGCGGGGCGGAGACGTTGTCGGACGGATGGCCTGGCTTGCTTCGTGGCCGCAAGGCGCTACGCCTAGGACCAACCTCGCAAAGCGGCGTCCACGACGGCGTTCACGGTGTCGCGTCCCAGGTGGTTCCCGACGAAGAAGCGCTCGAAGAACAGCGGCCCGGCGGTGGCCATGGCGAATGTCTCGGGGGTGACGTCGGGCCGGAGCTGGCCGCGCTCGACGGCTGTGGTAACCGCGGGGCGCAGGGCGTCGGCGATCTGGTTCAGCAGTGACTCCCGGAGGCGGCGCATACCTTCGTCGTGCCGTGAGCCTCCGAGGACCGCGGCAAGGACGGCCCCCGATTGCTCGTCGTCCCAACGCTCGGCGAGCACCTTCAGACGGTAAATGAGCTCCGCTCGCGGATCGTTGCCCGAAGCGGCCCGAAGCTCCTCGGGTACCGGAGGGAGAGGGGGCATGCCGGCCTCCAGCGCGGCCAGGCGGAGGTCGAGAAGGCTCGGCCAGTGCCGGTAGACGGTTGCCCTGCCGACGCCGGCACGAGTCGCAACCGTTTGATGTGTCACGGCCTCCAGCCCACCTTCCGTGAGCAACGCGGTGGCCGCCGCGACCATGGCCTGACGACTGCGCAATAGACGCGGATCTGTTCGATCTTCCACCTGGTACACCTTCCGCTGATAGAACCCGAGTCGCAGCCACTATGGGACATCCATTGAGCAGGTGAGGGGAGCCGCAAGGACCCTGTTCGCCCCCTCGAAGGTGGGCCCTCAAAGCACTGCTTGTCCCACTACATGTGCACGACAGGTGCGGCGTTCTCGTTCTGCTGGGGCACACCCCGGCGGTAGAGCAGGGCGGTGACGACCAGGCCGGTGACGAAGACGGCCGCCGACCACCAGTAGGCCGTGGAATAGCCCTCCAGGCCGGCCTGAGCCAGCACGCCGGGGTTCTTGGGATTGCGGCCGAAGAGGTAGCCGGTGGCTGCGCCGGAGGCCATCGTGCTGAGCAAGGCGATGCCGATGGAGCCGCCCACCTGCTGAAGCGTGTTGACAGCGGCCGACGCAACGCTGGCATCGGCGGCCGCCACCCCGGAGGTCGCCAGGCTCATGGCGGGCGCGATGACCGTGCCCAGCCCGATGCCGACGAGTACCAGCTGGGGCAGTACCTGCGTCACGTATCCGCTGTTCAGGTCCAGCGTGGTCATCCAGATCAGCCCGGCGGCCGCAATGGCCATGCCCAGCGGGACCACCGGCTTCGGTCCTATGCGCGCCACCAGGACATTGTTGGCCACAGCGGAGGCGGACGACGAGGCCACGATCATGGGCAGGAAGGCGAAGCCGGTGTTCAGAGCGCTGTAGCCGAGGCTCTGCTGCAGGTAGTAGGTCAGGAAGAGGAACACGCCGAACATGCCCGCGCCGGTGACGAAGAGGGCGGCGAAGGAGGCACCGCGGTTGCGGTCCAGCAGGACCCGCAGGGGCAGCAGCGGAGACGCCGCCCTGGTCTGCCACCACACGAAGGCGGCAACCAGTACGGCTCCGGCCGCCAGCATGCCCCACGTCGCCGACGAGCCCCAGCCGTGCGTCTCGGCGTTCGAGAACCCGTAGACCAGGCAGAACAGGCCGATGGAGGCCAGCAGAGTGCCGGGGACGTCGAGCTTGGAGGTCGTGTCACGCGGGGTGCGGTGCAGCAGAGCGGCCCCGCCGGCGAACGCCACCACCGCGAAGATCACGTTGACGTACATGGTCCAGCGCCAGTCCAGGTACTCGGTCAGCACGCCGCCGAGGATCAGGCCGATGGCTCCGCCGGCACCGGCGACCGATCCCGCGACGGTGAAGGCCTTCGCCCGCTCGCGCGGATCGGTGAAGGTGGTCATCAGGACCGACAGGGCCGACGGGGCCAGCAGGGCGGCGAACAGACCTTGGACGGCGCGCGCGATGACGAGCACGGCGAAACCGTTCGCCGCACCTCCCACCATGGAAGCGGCCGCGAAGCCGGCCAGCCCCACCAGGAAGGTGACCTTCTGCCCGACCAGGTCCGCGACCCTGCCGCCGAGCAGCAGCAGACTGCCGAAGGCCAGCGCATAGGCGGTGACCACCCACTGCCGGTCGCTGTCCGAGAAGCCCAGGTCGTGCTGGGCGGACGGCAGGGCGATGTTCACGATGGTGCCGTCGAGGACGCCCATCAGCATCGACAGGGAAATGACCAACAGAATCCACCAGCGACGCCGGTGCGACAGGTCGGGCACATTCTCAGCTGCGGTCCCGGCGCCGCAAGCAGCGACGGTGGCGTTCTGGGACATGGGGGCAGCCCTCCGGACAGCGAATGGGGGATGGAGGAAGAGAAAAAAGAACGGATCGAGAGATCGGGGAGGTCTCATCCGGTACGGGGCGCCACTTCGCGCTCACGGGCGGGAGCACTCGACGACGTAGCCGCCTCGGTGAACGGATGACGCGGGTGATTCAGCTCGACGAGGCCGACGGTCTCCCCCCTCAGGAGAGAGACCAAGAACAAGCCAACGACCATGGTCATTTCACGGTTCAGCGTCGGCATACGGCTGCCGTGTAGGGGCTGGATGTGGAACCACCCCGCCGGGCGGTCTCACCCGATGTGACGGGGCGGCTCCCGTGTGTTGCAGCCTGATATCGCCCGACTGCGGGCGCGCCTCAGGCGCCGGCGCCCGGGGCGCAGCGTCTCAGGCTGACTGGCTCAATGGCCGGCGTGCCGGCCGTCACGACCGGCGGTGAGGCGGCCTTCCAGGCCCATGATCAGCGTGTCCATCACGAGACGGAACATGTAGTCCTGGTCAGGACCTTCAGGGGCCGCACTCGTAGAGCCAGGGGCTGCGTCGGCCCCGTCTTCGCCGGCTTCAGGGCCATGGGACTTGAGGGTCGACCACTGGTGGAGTGCGCCGTTCAGTTCTGCGGTGAGGACACCGATGACGACGGCGACCATCAGCGCGGCGATCTCCGAGACCTCTGACTGCGGCACACCGGCAGCGGCCACGATGGCGGTGAGGGCGGTCCAGAACGGGTCGTTGGGCTGGATGAAGTCGGGCTGGTGGCTGAAGGAGTAGGCCAGCAGCTTGGGGTGACGGTGCGCCAGGGTCCGGAAGTCCGTGGCGAGCAGGCGGATCCGCTCCTGCCAGGGCGCGTCCTCCAGTGTCACGGTGCGGAACTGCGCTCCGACCATTCTCGTCACGCCGCGCAGCACGGCTTCCTTGTTCGGCACGTGGTGGTACAGCGACATCGGGTTCGCGTCGAGCGCGGTGGCGAGTTTGCGCATGGTGAGCGCCTCGACCCCGTCCTCGTCGATGAGCCGCAGGGCGGCGGCATAGATCCCGGCCTCCGTCAGAGGCACGTCTCTCTTCCTCGTTCCCCGCGGGGGGCGTCTCACCTTCTTTTCCATACCTCGTACGATACCAGTTCCGTACATAGTATGGAAATGAGCTTCACCACAGCCCCACCTGGAGACCCGGGGTTGCACTCCCCTTTCCGTACCGCGTATGGTTCCAATTCCATACGGCGTATGTTTTCCGCTACGGCGCCGCGGCATCGACCTACGCAGCGCGCCCTTGCCCATCCCCCTCCACGCAGAGGAGCAAGCCATGACCACGCAGCCCGAGACCGACCTGCGTCCCATCCGGTCCCCGCGCGGGGTCCCCCTGCTCGGCAACACGCCGCAGATCCCCGACACCAACCCGTTCGAGTACTTCGCCGAACTGTCCAAGCAGTTCCCCGAGGGCATCTACGGCATGGACATCGCCGGCATCGAGCAGGTCTTCGTCTATGACCCGGACCTGGTGGCCGAGGTCAGCGACGAGACGCGGTTCTTCAAGCAGATCGACAAGACGCCGCTGGCCCATGTCCGGGACTACTTGAACGCGGGCCTGTTCACCGCGCACCAGCACGAAGAGGAATGGGGCAGGGCGCACCGGATCCTGCTGCCGGCCTTCAGCCAGCGGGCCATGAAGGGTTACTACGGGCAGATGCTGGAGATCGCCCAGAACCTGGCGGGCAAGTGGGAGCGCCGGGAGGGGAAGCGGGTCAAGATCACCGACGACTACACCCGGCTGACGCTGGACACGATCGCCCTGTCGGGGTTCGGCTACCGGTTCGACTCCTTCGACAAGGAGGAGCTGCACCCCTTCCTCAACGCGCTGCTGGAGACGCTGATCGAGTCGCTGCGGCGCTCGCAGGAGCTGCCGATGATGACCAAGCTCCGCAAGGCGGACGACCGGAAGTACCGCGACAACATCCGGCTGATGCAAGACCTGGTCGAGAGCGTGATCAAGGAGCGCCGCGAAGGGAAGGGCGGCGGTGAGGAGGACCTGCTGGGTCTGATGCTGGAGGCCACCGACCCGGAGACCGGCAAGGCGCTGACCGACGACAACGTCCGTGACCAGGTGCTGACGTTCCTGATCGCCGGCCACGAGACCACCAGCGGTCTGCTGTCGTTCGCCACCTACTCGCTGATGCGCAACCCGCACGTGCTGGCGCAGGCCTACGCCGAGGTGGACCGGCTGATGCCCGGTGACACGGTCCCGGACTACGACACGATCATGCAGATGGACGTCATCCCGCGGATCCTGGACGAGACGCTGCGGCTGTGGGCCCCCATCCCTTTGATCGGCAAGGCGCCGCTTGAGGACACCGTCATCGGCGGCCGCTACCAGCTCAAGAAGGGCACGCGGGTCAACATCCTCGAGGGTCCCCTGCACACCCACCCCAAGGCGTGGGACCGTCCCGATGAGTTCGACATCGACCGGTGGCTGCCGGAGAACCGCGCCAAGCAGCACCCGCACGCCTACAAGCCGTTCGGCAACGGTGTGCGTGCCTGCATCGGCCGGCAGTTCGCGCTGACCGAGGCCCGCCTGGTCCTTGCGCTGGTGCTGCAGAAGTTCAAGTTCTCCGACACGGCCGACTACAAGATGGACGTCAAGGAGGCGCTGACGCGCAAGCCCGGCGACTTCGAACTGGTCGTGCGCCGCCGCAAGGAGCACGAGCGGAACGTCTTCGGTGCCGTGGACCTGAAGACAGACGACACCCAGGCCCAGGCCGCGGTCAGCGGTGTGGGTGTGAACCTGACGGTGGCGTATGGCTCCAGCCTGGGTTCGTGTGAGGACCTGGCGCGTACCATCGCCGACCGCGGTGAGCGCTCCGGGTTCGGCACCACGCTGATGAGCCTGGACGAGCTGGGTGACAACCTGCCCTCCGAGGGCCTGCTCGCCGTCGTCGCCGCCAGTTACAACGGCAAGGCTCCCGACAACGCCCAGCACTTCGACGACCTGCTCGCCTCCGGGCTGCCCGAGGGCTCTCTGTCGAACGTGCGGTTCGCGCTGCTGGGCGCCGGCAACACCCAATGGGTGGCCACCTACCAGGCCTTCCCCAAGCGGATCGAGGAAGGTCTGCTGGCCGCCGGCGCCACTCCGGTCGTCGAGCGCGGCATCGCGGACGCCGCCGGTGACTTCGACGGCATGGCCAGTCGCTGGATGGACACGCTGTGGGCCACTCTGGCCGAGGAGTACGCCGCCGACACCTCCGAGGCGAGCGGCCCGCGCTACGAGGTCCAGCTGCTCACCGAGTCCGACGTGCGCCCCGCCATCGTCTCCGAGCAGGCGTACCCGCTCACCGTGGTGGCCAACGAGGAGCTCGTGGCCGACGCGACCGGACTGTGGGACTTCCGGATCGAGCCGCCGCGCCCGTCCGCGAAGTCCATCACTTTCGAGCTGCCCGAGGGCGTCACCTACGACACCGGCAACCACCTGGCCGTCTTCGCCAAGAACGAACTCGCCCTGGTGGAGCGCGCGCTGAGGCGACTCGGCGTCGAGTACGACCAGGTGCTCCGGCTCGACCAGCCGGCCGGTGGCCGCACCCACCTGCCGGTCGGCACCCCGGTCACCGCCGGCATCCTGCTCACCGAGTTCCTGGAACTGCAGGACGTGGCCACCCGCTCCCAGATCCAGACGCTCGCCGAGTACACCGAGTGCCCGTGGACCCGGCCGCAGCTCCAGGCGTACACCGCCGACACCCAGGAGGCCGAGGAGCGCTACCAGAAGGAGATCCTCGGCAAGCGCATCTCGGTGCTGGGCCTGCTGGAGCGCTTCCCGGCCGTCGAGCTGCCGCTGGCGGTCTTCCTGGAGATGATGGGCCCCATCCGCCCGCGCTTCTACTCCATCTCCTCCGCCCCGTCGGCCAACCCGCGCCATGTGCGCCTGACCGTCGGCCTGCTGGAAGGCCCGGCCCTGTCCGGCGACGGCCAGTACCGCGGCACCTGCTCCGCCTACGTCGCCGGCCTGGAGCCCGGAGACGTCGTCTACGGCTACGTCCGCGTGCCCTCCCCGACGTTCGCCCCGCCCGCCGACCCCGCCACGCCGCTGATCCTCATCGGCCCCGGCACCGGCATCGCGCCGCTGCGCGGTTTCCTGGAGGAGCGGGCGACACAGCACGCGAACGGCACCCAGGTGGGCGCGTCGCAGGTCTTCGTCGGCTGCCGCCACCCGGAGCACGACTACTTCTACAAGCAGGAGATGCAGGACTGGGAGCAGGCCGGGATCGCGCAGATCCACACCGCCTATTCCGCGGTGACCGGCCACCCGGCCCGGTTCGTGCAGAACGCCATCGCCCATGCCGCCGACACGGTGTGGCAGGCCATCGAGGACGGCGCGTACATCTACGTCTGCGGTGACGGCCGCCGCATGGCCCCCGCCGTCCGCGAGGCACTCGCCGCCATCCACCGCCAGAAGACCGGCAGCGACGACGAGACCGCCCAGCAGTGGCTCGCCCAGCTGGAGGCGGACGAGCGCTACCAGCAGGACGTCTTCGCCTGACCGTCACAACGCCGTCAAGGCGCGCTGACCCCCAGCCTCCGGGAGGCGTGCGGACGTCCTGCCTCCCCGCACGCCTCCCGGCCCCACCAGCCATTCAGACACCCCATGGCACCCACGGCCCGAACCACCGGGCCGTGCCGCTCACAGAAAGCAGATCACCATGGACACCATGCTCGCCGGACGCTTCCACCTGGACAGCAAGAAGTTCGCCGTGGAAGAGGTCCCGATCCCCGTGCCGGGCCCGGGCGAGGTCCTCATCGAGGTCAAGGCCGCCGGCGTCTGCCTCTCCGACGTCCACCTGCTCGACGGCTCCCTCGTCCCGCTGTTCGCCACCTCCGACACCATCACCGTCGGCCACGAGGTCTCCGGGGTGATTCACACACTCGGCCCCGACCTCAGGCGCGGCCTGCCCGTCGGCACCCGCGTCACCCTGGAGGCCGGCAAGACCTGCGGCACGTGCGCCGGATGCGTGCGCCACCGCCCCTGCACCCAGATGCTCACCGCCGGCATCGACTACGACGGCGGCTGGGCCGAGTACGTGATCGCCCGCGAGGACACCCTCATCCCCATCCCCGACAGCCTCCCCTTCGACCAGGCCGCGATCATCCCCGACGCGGTCTCCACCCCCTACGCCGCCGTCGTCGCCACCGCGGGCGTCCGTGCCGCCCAGTCCGTCGGCGTCTGGGGAGTCGGCGGAGTCGGCGCGCACAACGTACGCCTCGCCCGCCTGGTCGGCGCCGCCCCGATCATCGCCGTCGACCCGCTGCCCAGCGCCCGCGAGCGCGCCCTGGCCTTCGGCGCGGACCTCGCGCTCGACCCGGCAGCCCCCGACTTCGCCGACCAGGTCCGCGCAGCCACCGGCGGACGCGGCCTGGACTTCGCCTTCGACTGCGCCGGCGTCCCCGCCGTCCGCGACCAGGCCGCCTCCGTGCTCGGCCTGGGCGGCTCCCTGATCCTGGTGGGCATCACACCCCGGCCACTGACCATCACCGAGGGCCTGACCTTCAACTACCTACAGAAGCAGGTGCGCGGCCACTACGGAGGCTTCCCCGAGTCCGTCTCCGAGCTGGTGCAGCTGACCGCGGCCGGCCGCCTCGACCTGGCCCCCTCCATCACCGACCACATCCCGCTCGTCGAGGCCGCCGACGCCGTCCACCGACTGGAGAACAAGATCGGCGACCCGATCCGCCTCATCCTCGTCCCCTGACGCCCGTCAACAGGACGACAAGCCACCCTGGGCAGGGGTGAGTGGGCGCCGGTGCGTGAGGGAGCACCGGCGCCCATGGCTTTCCGGCAGGCAGAACCCGTGGAAGGACGGAGCCGTGCAGACGACCGACACCCTGGCTCGCATCCCGCAGCACAGGGATGCTCACTCCCGTCGCAGCCGCATCCTCACCGCCGCCCGGCAGAAGCTGCGGGACGACCCCGACGCGAGCCTCGACAGCATCGCTCAGGCAGCCGGCGTCGCCCGGCGCACGCTCTACCACCACTTCTCCAGCCGTCAAGCGCTGATCGCCGAGTTGACACAGGAAGCAGCCCAGGCGCTGCAACAGGCGTTCGCCGCAACCCGTGCTCCGGGTGCCGATCCGCTGGCGGCGATGGCGCGGATGGTGCTGGCGGCGTGGGCGGTGGGCGACCAGTACTGCATGCTCATCTCTCTGGGGCGCCGCGGTGTGGGACAGGAGGCGATCCGCACCACCTTGGCGCCGGCGCGCGAAGAGGCCGTCGCTGCCCTACGGCGTGGCCAGGACGAAGGCATGTTCGCGGACCATGTCCCAGCGCCTGTCCTCGCCCGGGCGCTGGAGGCCCTGATACTGGCCCTGGCCGAGGAGAACACCGCGTCCACGTGGGCGGATCCCAGAGGTGAGGCTGCGGCGACCTCGTTCCTCGTCGCCGCCGGCGTAGCCCCGAAGGTCGCTGCGCGCCGGGTTCGGGATCTTCTGCGTGATGCAGAGGTGGGTTGACGGTCAGTCGAGGCCGGGCAGCGGGCGACGG
>NZ_JBIRXG010000053.1:0-31571 GCF_044388685.1 Streptomyces sp. NPDC020192
CCAGCGTCAGGGGCAAGACGGATTTCCTGGCTAGCGAGCGCACAAGGTCATTATCGACACGGGCCGGGAATCCGGGAGGTGCTTCACCGGGAGGCCCCCGTCACAACCCACCGTCCCAAAGGCGCCGGTGGATCACTTCGTACAGGAGCCGGCGAGGATGACGCGCGACGCCAAGGAGAACACGCTTTCCGCTCGACCAAGCAGTCCTTCTTCAACAGCCCCAGCAGCCCGGGCGATCCGTTCAGGGCCGTCCGCGACTCGTGGCCATGGCGAGGAACATGCGGACACACCAGCATCAACGGCGGTTCACTCGCTCACCTCGGCAGCCTCACAAGACCTGCATTGCCATGACCTTGACCAGCGGAAGACGGCGGCCGCATGGTGAACCAACCGGCCCGCAACTGACCTGACACGCCGTCTGTCAACGCTGTTTTTCGTCATGTGGCCCTTCCGAACCACCTGAAACCGCACGGAGGCTTGATGCACCGACGCGAGATACCCTCCGGATCCCTGGTGATCCACCGCCACCAACCGAGACGCCGGACGCGGAGGGTGGCAGCCTGCCTCACGGCGACGCTCACATTCACCGTCACTGCCCTCACCGTCGGCCTGGCCACCGGTGTCCAGGCCGCCGCCCTCTCGTCCGCCCCGCGCGCGTCCACCTCCGCGAGTACGACGGGCTTCGGCTGTGTCCATCCCTTGCACGCGGGACAAGCCCGCTGTTTCGGCGTCCTGAAGGACCACCGCACCACCTCGGGCCGCATGTCACCGTTCACCACCGGATCCCCGACCACCGTGGGGCATACGCCGTCCGATCTGCGTTCCGCCTACAAACTGGGCGGTACCTCGGGATCGGGTCGAACGGTGGCGATCGTCGACGCCATGGACGACCCGACCGCCGAGGCCGACCTGGCCGCTTACCGCAGCGCCTACGGTCTGCCCTCGTGCACCACCGCCAACGGCTGCTTCCGCAAGGTGAATCAGAACGGCCAGGCATCGCCGCTGCCCTCCGGTGACTACGGATGGGCCGAGGAGATCAGTCTCGACCTCGACATGGTCTCGGCCGCCTGCCCTGGCTGCCACATCCTCCTGGTCGAGGCGAAGTCGGCGAACGTCCCGGATCTCATGAGGGCCGAGGACACCGCCGCCACCACCCCGGGGGTCGTCTCCGTCTCCAACAGCTGGGGCGGGTCGGAGGACAACACCGTCACCTCCCTCGACTCGCACTTCAAGCACCCCGGCGTCGCGATCACAGCGAGCTCGGGCGACTCCGGTTACGGCGTCTCCTGGCCGGCCTCCTCCCCGTACGTCACCGCCGTGGGCGGCACCTCGCTGAGCAAGGCGTCCAACGCGCGCGGCTGGACCGAGACCGCCTGGAGCGGCGCGGGCTCGGGCTGCTCGGCGTACGAGGCCAAGCCGTCCTGGCAGCACGACTCCGGATGCGCCAAGCGCACCGTCGCCGATGTGGCCGCGGTCGCCGACCCCAATACCGGGGTGGCGGTCTACGACACGTACAACAGCTGCGGCGGCGCGTTGCTGTGCGACACCGAGCTTCAACTCGGTCTCGCACAGGGTGCCGACGGATGGGTCGAAGTCGGGGGCACAAGCGTCGCGTCACCGATCATCGCCAGCGTCTACGCACTGGCCGGAAACACCTCTCAGGTCGTTGACGGCTCATATCCATACAGCCACACCTCGGCGCTCAACGACGTCACCTCGGGCAGCAACGGCTCCTGCGGCGGCACCTACCTGTGCACCGCGCGTCCGGGATACGACGGGCCGACCGGCCTCGGCACACCCAACGGCACCGGCGCCTTCTGACGGCGGCGCCCTCTGACCGACAAGGGCTGGGCTCGCGTCGCACTACTGCGGCGCGAGCCCAGCCATTTGTCTCGTCTCAACCCTCCAGCCGGCCGAAGACCACACGCTCCATGCCGTGCTTGGCCGGCCGGGCCCCTCCCCCAGCCCGAACCTGACGCGGCACAAGGTCCTAAGACGCCGTCAGGCCTGCGCGAGGGTGGGCCGGTAGATGCGCCATCCCACGTGCTTCTCGTGGACGGCGGCCGCTCGCAGGACGCGCGTCGTCCGCGTGGTGCGGCCCGCCCCCAATCACCGCGGAGCATGGGGGTCCCCGGCTCGAGCGGAGCCGAGAGCTCGGGGGATGTCGGTCTGGCAGGTGCCGCAGTACTTGATCTCGATCAGCACGTCGCGCTGGCCGACATCCCGGCGCTCGACCGTGGTCGGGCGGAGCGGCTCGGCGGGTGAGACGGCGGCAGAACCCAAGGAACTCCACGTCGTACACGGCGCCGGCCACGTCGACCTCTACGACAAGACCGACCTCATCCCCTTCGACAAGCTCGACGAGTTCTTCACCAAGAACCTCGCCTGATCACCGAGGCTCGCAGGAACAAACCATTCCGTGTGGAGGATCATGTCGGCAGAGCGCACCGCGTGCTGCGGCCCGCTCTGCCGGGGGCGGCTACTGCGCGGATGGCGGCTGGGCGAATCTCAGGACATTGCCGTACGGGTCAATGACCTGCAGCGTCGGCCCTCCGGGCGCTTCCGGATCGATTCCGGGACGTACCGGCGCGTTCGGTCGGGCGAGCAGTTCCTTGTGCAGCGCGGACACATCGTGCACCGGGATCCAGACCACGCTGTTGGGGGCGCCATCGCCGTGGTGCTCGGAGAGGTGCAGCACAGCTGCGGAGCGCGATACCTGTACGTACAGTGGCAGCCCGGGCTCGAACCGGTGCTCCCAGTCCAGGGCGAAGCCAAGGAAGTCAAGGTAGAACGGCAGTGCCTGTGCGACTGACATGACGCGCAGGACCGGCACGCCCGGGCTGATGTCCGGCGCCGCAGGGCTTCCTGCGTGGCTCGTCAGGGCGGCGAGCACATTCCAGTCCTTGGTGCCGAGCTGGTGGGCGATCAGTTCGAGCGCGAGGCTGTGCGGGATCTCGATCCCCGCTGTGGCAAGGTTCTCGCGCAGGCGTTTGGCGAGCTTCTTGGCGTGGTCAGTGATAGTGGACGTCATCGCGTCGGCTTTCCACGCGGCCCATCCTGCCGATGCTCGCGTTGTCGGCTGGCGCCGCGTTCAGTGAGCCGAGGCGAGGTGACCCACGGTGCATTCACCCAGCCTTGAAAGGCGCGAGCGGCCGGCTGCACCAGGCCGCTACCGATGGTACCGGTTGGCCTGAGCGGCGAGCACCACGGCGCCGCGCTCACTCCGGGTACCGCTCAGCCTGATGCGATGGCACCACTGCCGCAGAAACGTGCCCTCGCAGCATGACTTTGCGGCAGATTACGGTTGAGCGGTTGCTGGTCGTCGGTGGTGGAAGGTGCGGGTGCGGGCCTGGTGGCGCCGTCGCCACCGCGACCAGCGGAGTCGGTGCGCGAGGTCATGGACCGGGTTGATCAGCTCCGCGAACAGATGCCGGAGCTCGTTGCCGGTCAGGGAGATCAGGTCTTCGGGTGGCCTGGAACATCTCCTCCACTGTCCAGCGCCGGTTGCGGCGGACCAGCAGCCACCAGCGGCTGGGGCGAGCGGATGGGCCGAGGATGTCGACCTGGGCCCAGTCGTAGTACCCGCTCGCCCTTCGCGCCCTCACCGGCCGAGTGCCGCTGCCAGGCCCGCCTTGGGATCTTCGCCACCAGCGTTTTCGCCGCGAACTTTCCTGCGGGCGTGGCAACTTGGTGGGTGCTGGAGACGGCCAGCGCGTAGCCGAACTGGTGGCTTTCGAGTGCGGCCCGCAGGTGCGGGTTGCCGCCGTAGACCTCATCGCCCGCGACCCAGCGGGCGGGCGTCCCCGCGTCAAGCGCACTGCTGGTGATCCGGGCGGCGAGCTCTGCGGCTTGGTTGCGAAGGTGAGGCGCTCCGGAATTCCGGCGGCCCGGCAGCGTTCCGGGTCGTCGGTCCACGAGCGCGGTACATACAGCGCCCTGTCGATCGCGGCATACCCGTCGGCCGCGGAGTAGACCAGGTAGACGGCGATCTGTGCGTTCTCGATGCGGCCTGCTGTGCCGGTGTACTGCCGCTGCGCGCCGACCGTCGCGGTGCCCTTCTTCAGGTCCCCGGTCTCGTCGACCACGAGCACCGCCTCGTCGTCACGCAGGTGCTCGACCGCATAGGCCCGCACGTCGTCGGGGATCGCGTCGGCGTCCCACTTCGCGCGGTGCGGCAGGTGCTGCATGCCGTCCGGGGTCGCGTCACCCGCGTGCTCGGCCAGCGTCCAGCAGTTCTTCTTCGGTAGGTCAGACAGCAGCCGGAGCACCAACACGGTTGTGCGGCAGGCACTACGCTGTGACCCGCGGTCAGCGCCTGATCTTCGTTTGTCCACACAACTCACGATGATCAACGGTGGCCGCAGCCGTCTCCACACCGGCCCCGACCAGCAAGATCACGATCTGGCGGACGAGCGCTGGTCGCGCGGGGCGACTGCGGTCGCGGCGGTCGCCGTCCACTCGTCCGGCTCGGCCCACGCGTGCAACGAGAGGTTGAACGTCCCCCGGTAGCGCCCGGCAGGAGGTCGGAATCCGTGTGGTCCTTGGACCAGTGGGGGCTGGTACAGGACGGCCTCGGCCGCTGAGTCTCAGCCCATACCCACCGCGAACACGTGCATCGAGAGCCCGGAGGGGGTACCGCTGCCGACGTCCGGCAGGGTCAGGTAGCGCACGCGCCGTTCCGGTTGGCGCAGGGAATGGTGGTGAGGAGGTCACCCCGGCAGCGGGTGTCGCCGACCACCAGTCGGCGAAGGTGAGGGAGAAGTCCTGCGTGCTCCCGTCGGTGCAGGTGATCGTCGCGGTGCCGGAGGCGTCGCCGTAGGCCGCCGCTCCGAGCAGTCAGAGTGTCGTGCCGGAGCCCGAGACGGCGATGGTCTGCCCGCCCGCCACGACGTTGTCCGGTGCTCCGAGGCGCGCGTCCGGCCAGCTGAACCGGATCCCATCGTGGACCACGTCAGCGCCGGGATGATGCTCGGCGTGTCCGCGGCCAGGGCCTGGGCGGAATAGGTGCGGCCCGCGCTGTCGACGTCGCCGGCTGTGGCGTCGCCGTCGCCGACGCCCGCGTTGCCGCCGAGCTGAGGGCTGATGTCGTGGTCGTACTCTGCGTCGCCGAGCCTGCCGGTGTAGGCGTAAGAGGCGGCGTTCAGCCGCTTCTCCTTCCCGGTGATCGCCTCCGGCGGCCGGATGTTCTTGGTGTAACCGCCCTTACGGCAGATCGTCGACGCCGGATTCGCCTGCGTCACCGCCGACGACGTCGCACCCGGCGTGCCCTTCAGATCCTGAAGCGGCTCACTCTTCTCAGACCGGTAGCGGCAGCTGCCCGCAGGCGGCTGCTGCTACGCCGTGCACTTCGTCTGCGGCCCCGCACCCAGAGGGATCTCCCCCACCGACTCCGCAGGCACCGCCGTGCCCGACGGCCCGGCAGCCGACGCCCCGTTCTTGCCGGCTGAACCCCCGCCTGAATGCGTCTGACCGGCTCCACCCCGACATCCTGTCCGCAAGCGGCCCGGATCTGCCGCCTGCCCACCCGAAGGTCGATTTTCCGTTCAGCTTGGCCAGAAGTCCCATCACTGTCGTGTCCAGCTGCCCGACCGGCACGTGCCACCTCAATGCAGGGCAGTGCCAACTTCTCCGCCATGGTGGTGCCAGCCTCCACACCGTCTCCACGTGCGTGTTGTCCTCGGCGTGCGCGCCCAGGTCAGGACCCGCACCACTGCACAAATGTCACTGGCCGACGACACCGGCCCCCCGGGACGGCTGACGCACTGCCACTCCGCGATCTCCTGCCGGGCAGCCTTCGGCACAGCCGATCCCTTAACACGAATCAACTCATCAATTTCGCAGCGACACACGGTCGGCCTGGGGTGAATAGACGTCAGCAGATCATCCGAAAGGACTAACAGTCATTCAATACGCCTTTTTTCACGGGCCACTTCACACCCTGACCGAGGGGGAGACAGGGCCCTATATGCCCCGATCGGCTCCCTGACGCGACCCTTCCGATATGACTGATATGACAGCTGTGAGTACGTTTGATCGCAGTCGGCTGACGAGCCGACATCTCCGAGATATCCAGACAGGAGAAGCGACATGAAGCTCGCTCGTACCACCATGGTGACCGCAGGTGTCTCAGCCGCCGCAGCGCTCGCCGTGACCGGCATCACCTACGCCTCAGCGGCCTCCGCCCCAGCACCCCAGGTGGCCCCGGCCGCCGTCGCCCCGGCCGCTGCCCCAGCGGCACCCCTCAGCGGCGACTCCGGACAGGGCAAGGGCAACAACAACAACGAAGGGCAGGGCAACAACAACGAAGGGCAGGGCAAGGGCAACGAAGGCAAGGGCAACGAAGGCCGGGGCGAAGGCCGGCGCGAGGAAGGCAGGCGCCACGAGGACCGAGGCCGGATCCTGGTCAACGAGCGGTCCTACTCCGCCCACCCCGGTGACTGCATCACCGTGCTCAGCGGCCTGGACGCCAAGACCCTCAACGTCCGCAACGACAGCCGCAAGCGCGTGGAGGTCTTCCGCGGCGCGGTCTGCGACAACGGCGCCCCCATCGCCACCGTCGGCCCCCACAGCTCCAGCTTCGGCATCGACGATCTCCACGTCAAGGGCATCCACGTCGAGGACGGCGTCGTGGCCAGCTTCCGCGTGATCTGCGACCACGACGACCGCGGTGACCGTGACGACCGGGGTGACCGCGGCGACCGTGGTGACCGCGGTGGCGACTGGGACTGACCGGAGCCTGACAGCACGACATGGGTCCCCGGCCCGCCGGAATCGGGCCGGGGACCCCAGTCCCCACCATTGTCTGACAACCCACGCGCCATGCACGCACCGCCAGGCCCGGTCACCAGGCGTCACGCCCGGTGCCCGGGCCTGCGCCCTGCCTCCCGCCTGCCGACTCACCTGGGAATTCCGGCCCCGACCGCCTTCCGCGGGCAATCTCCCCGCACCCTCGCCCCCCGCTTCCCTCCCGGCGTTTCCCCACCCCCGAACGGGTGAGACAAGCCTCAAACCGCACGCCAGGAGACCGCCCCGGGACCCAGAGCACGGGCAGCCACCCGGTGAACCCGCCGGCCACGTCCGCCCCCGCACCAGGAGCGGCCCGCCAGCAGAGCGCTTCCTTCACCGACGGGCGTCAGCCACCCCTCGGCCACCCGGTCAGCGGCGGCGGCCCCGGTCACGGGCCCCAGGAAACCGCGTCGACGACGTGGCCGCGGTCGTTGCGCAGGGTCGCGGTGTCACCGCTGCTGTTCCACACGCAGGACCGCCTGCCCCTGGTACACCCCCTTGCGGATGTCCCGGCCGGCACACGATGCCGCAGAGTTGCCCGGCCGCCGACACTGGTTGCCCATGACGGTAGCGGTGACACCACCCGCCGTGGATATAAGCAGGTCCCATCAGACAGTCGCGCCGCGGGCAAGAGGCCAGGCCGAAGAGCCCGAGTTCCAGCGTCGCGGCCTTGAAGTGAGCCGCGCGCTCACCATGGAGCGTCCGCTTGGAGCACGGGCGCTCCGGACGCCCGATTGCACACGGCTACGCACCGAGTGCGCCCGGCGCCCTCCCGCCCCTCCCGTGCCGTCCGGTGACCGTATCCCGTGACGAATGGTCAGCGGCCCGCCGTATGTACGGCTTCCAAGCCACCCCTGCCGACTCGACCGTGTTCTCCCGCCCCATTGTGTTGCTCCTTGCGCCCCCTTACTGTTCGACTTTGCCTGACTCTGTTTGATGCTGATCGGTCAGGCGGTATGGAGGCCGCAGTGCGGAGTAATCGGATCGGTTCAGAAACTGCGAGACCCGGTCGCCGTCGATGGTGGAGGGCGGCCCTCGCGACCGGCGCGACCATCGCCCTGGCCATGGGCATGACCGGGCCCGCCACGGCGCAGGACGTCGGCGGGCAGGTACCCGCCGCCGAGTCTGCCGCCGGTCCGCGGGCACACACGGTGAGTCTCGACGGCTACTCGTTCCTCGTCGACGGCAAGCGCACCTACCTGTGGTCCGGCGAGTTCCACTACTTCCGGCTCCCCAGTCCGGACCTGTGGCGCGACATCTTCCAGAAGATGAAGGCCGCCGGGTTCAACTCCACCTCGTTGTACTTCGACTGGGGATACCACTCGCCGAAGCCCGGCGTGTACGACTTCAGCGGGGTGCGTGACGTCGACAAGCTGCTCGACATGGCCCAGGAGGCCGGGCTCTACGTGATCGCGCGCCCGGCGCCGTACATCAACGCGGAGGTCGACAGCGGCGGTCTGCCCGGCTGGATGACCACCAAGGCCGGTCACAACCGCAGTGACGACCCACAATTCTTGAAGTACGCGGACGAGTGGCTGACGCAGATCGACAGGATCATCGCCCGCCACCAGCTGACCAACGGCACCGGGTCGGTCATCGCCTACCAGGTCGAGAACGAGTACTACAACGGCTCGGCCGCCGGCCGCTCCTACATGAAGCACCTCGAGGACAAAGCCCGCGCCGACGGCATCACGGTACCGCTGACCGGCAACAACAACGGTACCTTCAACTCCGGTACCGGCGCCCTGGACGTCGACGGACCGGACTCCTACCCGCAGGGCTTCAACTGCTCGAACCCCTCGAAGTGGAACGGCGTACCCGACATCAGCTACGACCACCCGGCCGGCAAGCCGCTGTACTCGCCGGAGTTCCAGGGCGGCGCCTTCGACCCCTGGGGCGGGCCGGGCTACGACAAGTGCGCCCAGCTGATCAACGACCAGTTCGCCAACGTGTTCTACAAGCAGAACATAGCCGTCGGCGCCACCGCTCAGAGCTTCTACATGACCTACGGCGGCACCAACTGGGGCTGGCTGGGCATGCCGGAGAACTACACGTCGTACGACTACGGGGCCGCGGTCCGCGAGAACCGCCAGCTCGATCCGAAGTACTACGAGGACAAGCTGATCGGGTACTTCACGCAGTCGGTCGCCCCGCTGACCAAGACCGAGGCGATCAGGGCCACGCCGCCGGACGACTCCGCGGTCGTCGACACGGCCCGGATGAACCCCGACACCAGGACGCAGTTCCACGTCCTGCGGCACGGCAACTCCACGTCCACGGCGGTCGACAAGACCCACATCTCGCTGGACTTCAACGCCCAGCCGTCCTCGGACACCACCTACACCTGGGACGACCCCGACTCCGCGCTGCAGTACACCGGTTCGTGGTCGCACGTGGCCGACCAGAGCTACACCGGCGGCGACTACAAGCACACCGAGTCGTTCTCCAACAAGGCCGGTGACTCGGTCACCGTCCCCTTCGACGGCACCGCGATCCGCTGGATCGGCTCGAAGACCAACAACCATGGCTACGCCGACGTCTACCTCGACGGCACCAAGGTGGCGACGGTCGACGACTCCGGCGGCGAGAACCAGGCGGTGATCTTCCAGAAGACCGGCCTGACGCCCGGGGCACACACGCTGAAGATCGTCGTCAACGGGAACCACAGCTCAGGGTCCACGGACAACTACGTGGCCATCGACGCCATCGACGTGCCGACGGCCGCCACCGCGACGCCGACCTACCCGGTCGTGCCACAGCAGCCGGGCACCGCGATCACGCTCGACGGGCGCGACTCGCACGTGATCGTGGCGAACTACCGGCTCGGGGACGCGCAGTTGCAGTACTCGACCTCGGAGATCATGACCAGCGCGACGATCGGGAACCGGGACGTCGCCGTGCTCTACGGCGACCCGGGCAGCGACGGCGAGACCGTACTGCGCTACTCCTCCAAGCCCACCGTGACCACCAGCGGCGGCACGGTCACGACCACCTGGGACGAGGCCACCGGTGACCTGCGGCTGAACTACACGCACAAGGGCCTGATCCGCGTCAGTATCAGCGGCGGCGGATCGCGTCCGCTGCAGCTGCTCGTTGGTGACAAGGCCACGGCGAAGACCTTCTGGCGCCAGGACACGACGACCGGCCCGGTGCTCGTGCGCGGCACCCACCTGCTGCGAACGGCGACCAGCCTCGACGGCGGCCACACCGTGGCGCTCACCGGCGACAACGCCGACGACAACAACATCGAGGTGTTCACCTCCGCCGACCACGTCACCTGGAACGGCAAGGCATTGGACACCAAGGCCAACGACACAGGAAGCCTCACCGGGAAGATCCCGGTGGCTGCCCCGATCCACCTGCCGACGCTGACCAACTGGAAGCACGCCGAGGAGTCCCCCGAAGCGGCCCCCGGTTTCGACGACTCCAACTGGCAGGTGGCCGACAAGACGACCACCAACAGCGTCTCCGGCGTCAACTCGCTGCCGGTGCTCTACGCGGACGACTACGGGTTCCACACCGGCAACACGTGGTACCGCGGCCGCTTCCGCGCCACCGGCAAGGAAACCGGCATCCACCTGGTCTCGGACTCCGGCGGAAACGCGCAGGCGTTCTCCGCCTGGCTGGGCGGCACCTTCCTGGGCAGCTCCACCACAGGCAGCGCCGACTTCACCTTCCCGGCCGGTTCGGTGAAGTCCAAGGGAGACAACGTCATCTCCGTGCTCACCGTGAACATGGGGCACGAGGAGGACTACAACTCGACCAACGGCAACAAGACCGCGCGCGGCCTGACCAGCGCCTCCCTCGTCGGGGCGCCTCTGACCTCCGTCACCTGGCGGCTGCAGGGCGTACGGGGCGGCGAGGACCTGCAGGACCCGGTGCGCGGCCCGCTCTCTACCGGCGGCCTGTACGGCGAGCGGGCCGGCTGGTCCCTGCCGGGCTATCCGGACGGCACCTGGAACCGGGGGTCCCTGCCGACGACCGACACGCGCCCCGGGGTCTCCTGGTACCGCACCGACGTCAACCTGGACCTGCCGCACGGCCAGGACACCTCGCTCGGGCTGACGTTCACCGACGACCCGTCACGCAAGTACCGTGCCACGATCTTCGTGAACGGCTGGCAGGTCGGCAACTACGTCAACTACCTCGGCCCGCAGAACACCTTCCCGGTCCCGAACGGGATCCTGAATCCGAACGGCCGGAACAGCATCGCCATCGCCGTGTGGAACCTGGACGGCAGCACCGGCGGGCTCGGCAAGGTCTCGCTCACCAACTACGGCAGCTACGCCTCGTCCCTGCGCGTCGGACAGAACGACAGCCCCCGCTACGACCAGCGGACGTACGCGATGCCGAAGCGCCCGGGAGCGGATGTCACCCTGGACGTGCCGGACACCGCCCAGTCGGCAGAGGCCTTCACGGCCGAGACGACGGTGCGGATACCGAAGAACCGACCGTCCGCGTCCCAACTGACGGCCTCGCTCTCCGCACCCGACGGCTGGAGCGTGAGTGCCACGAGCCCCATGTCGGTCAAGCGCCTGCAACCCGGCGGATCAGCCACCTTCACCTGGAAGGTCCAGCCGCCGGCCGGGAAGCTGCCCTCCGCCTCGGCACTCACCACCACGGTGCACTACCTGCAGAACGGACGGCAGGCCGCCGCCGGTGACGAGCGCATCCTCGGCGGGATCCCGCCGGCTCCGCCGGCCGGCAAGAGCGCTGTGAGCGATCTGCCGTTCCTGTCGTCCACCAACGGGTGGGGTCCGGTGGAGCGTGACAGCAGCGTCGGCGAGCAGGCGGCCGGGGACGGCCGTCCGATCAGTATCGCCGGAGTCAGTTACGCCAAGGGCCTGGGCACCAACGCGGTCAGCGACGTCGAGCTCTACCTCGCCGGAAAGTGCCCGCGGTTGACGGCGGACGTCGGTGTCGACGACGAGACAGGCGGTGCGGGAACGGTGACGTTCTCCGTGATCGCCGACGGCAAGACCTTGGTGACCACGCCGACGCTCCGCGGCAAACAGGCCGCGGTGCCGATCGACGTCGACGTCACCGGCGCCCAGGTGGTCGACCTCAAGGTCGGTGACGCCGGCGACGGTAACGGCAACGACCACGGTGACTGGGCGATGCCGACGCTGACGTGCGGCTAGATGTGCGGCTGACGGACGCCTGTGACAGTGGATCCTGGATCCCCTGTCGCAGGCGTCCACTCACGATGGCGAGGTAGGTTGCCCGCCATGAGTTCGATCTCCGAAGACGAACAGCCCACTCGGCGTCTCTCAGGCAAAGTCATCGTCGTCACGGGAGCGGCCCGAGGGCAGGGAGCGGCCGAGGCTCGCGCGCTGGCCCGAGCCGGTGCCACCGTGGTGGCCACCGATGCGCGTCCCGGAGACGAAGGATGCCGACGGCTCGACATCAGCAGCGAGAGCGACTGGGACGAACTGGCCGCCGAAGGAGACGTACGGCCAAGTTCACGGGCTGGTCAACAACGCGGGGATCATCGAGAGGAAGCGGCTCGAGGACGTACGCCCTGAGGACATGGCCCACGTGCAGGCGGTGAACACCACCGGCCCGCTGCTGGGTATTCAGCGTCTTTCCCCGCTCATGCCACCCGGCTCGTCGATCGTCAACATCGGGTCGGCCACCGCGCTCACCGGCTACTACCTCGTCGCCTACACCGCGAGCAAATGGGCCCTGCGCGCCGTGTCGAAAATCGCGGCCACGGAACTGGGGCCGAAAGGGATCCGGGTCAACACCGTGCTCCCCGGTTACATCGAGACCGAGATGACCGCCCAGGCCACGAAGGCTTTTCGCGACGCGACCATCGGAGAGACACCGCTGGGCAGGAGCAGGACGGTCGATGACATCGCCCCGCTCGTGGTGTTCCTGCTGTCCGACGAGTCCTCGTTCATCACCGGTGCGGAGATTCCGGTGGACGGGGGACTCACCGCACACGGCGGCGTCAAGTCCATCTCCGACGCCCTGAAACCCTGATCCAGGAGCCCAGTTGTTCCCCGGTGGCCGCGCCCGGCGGCCTGCGCGGCGCGAGCCGCGCAGCGTCATGCGGAAGGCACCATCGGCCTGGTGTGGTGCCCCTCTGTGCCCCACGGGGGAACGACGTAGCCGGGGCAGAACGCGATTGCGGAGCTTTGTGGAGGTATTCCGTGATCAGTGCCGCCAGAGAGCGGGACGAGCATCTCGCCCGCCTCATCACACAGGAAACGGCCCGAACGTGGGGACGGATCGGGCGTTGTTAGGGTCTGGTGGTGATCTCCCTCCGTGAGCCCGTCTTCTTCACCCGCCTGCGCGAGGCGCGCCGGGTCCTCGTCGCCGGCGCGGGCGGGGGCTTCGACGTCTACGCCGGACTGCCCCTGGCCCTCGCACTGCGGTCGGCCGGCGCCGAGGTCCACCTGGCCAGCCTGTCCTTTGCCGACCTGTACGGCCTGGACCTGGACTCCTGGGTCGCTGAAGACGTCGCCGCCGTCCGCCCGGACACCCCGCTGCGTGGCGACTACTTCCCCGAGCGCTCCCTCGCCCGCTGGCTCCACTCGCAGCAACTGCCCGACACCGTATACGCCTTCCCCCGCACGGGTGTCCAGCCGCTGCGCGCCGCCTACCGGGCCCTGCTGGACCACCTGGGCGGCGTGGACGCGGTCGTCCTGGTGGACGGCGGGACCGACATCCTGATGCGCGGGGACGAGCACGGGCTCGGCACTCCGGAGGAGGACATGGCCAGCCTGGCGGCCGTCGCCGGGCTGGACGAGGTCCCGCACCGGCTCGTGGCCTGCGTGGGCTTCGGCGTGGACGCCTACCACGGTGTCAACCACTCACTGGTGCTGGAGAACCTGGCCGCCCTGGACCGCGCCGGAGGCTATCTGGGCGCGTTCTCACTCCCCCGCGAAAGCCCCGAGGGGGCCGCCTACCTCGACGCGGTGGCCGATGCCCAGCGCAGCCACGCGAGTCATCCGAGCATCGTGCACGGCTCCGTCGCCGCCGCCGTGCGGGGGGAGTTCGGCGACGTACGCTTCACCGAGCGCACCCGCGGCAGCGAACTGTTCATCAACCCGCTTATGGCGCTGTACTTCTGCGCCGATCTACCCGTCCTCGCACGCGAGAACCTCTATCTCGACCGGCTGGAGAACACGGTTCTTATGCGCCAGATCAGCGCTGCCATCGCCGCCTTCCGCGAGGAACTGCCCAAGCAGCGGCCGCCCCGGGCGTTCCCGCACTGAGCCCGGCAGCAGCCACGCTCGCCGTGACCCGGCACCACCGGATCGCCCCGTGACGAGTGTGCTCGGCGGCGGGCGGGCAGCGCATCCAGGACGCCCGGCGGTGCGAGAGCGGCACGTCGCGCCCGCTCCTCCAGGCGATCCCGGTCAGAACTCGTCGAGCAGGTCGGCATTGCTCCGCACCACGACACAGTCGGTACCGAACCGCAGTGGTCTCACGCCTTGTTGACGGGCACGCGCGGGAGACCTCGTCCAGCAGTTCCAGGGTGCGCAGGGCCCGGTCGAATGAGCCCGCACGGCCCCGGATCCGGTCGTGCACCTCGGCGCTCGGCCCGTCGAGGCTGACCACGAAGCGGTGGCACGCCTCCGCAAGCCGTTCCACCGTGGCCCGGGTGACCGACCAACCCCCCGTGTAGAGGACCACTTCGGCGCCGCTGTCGGTGAGCCGCCGAGCGACACGACACCGGGGCCCAGCGCGGCGATCGCGTCGGTGAGTGGGGCGCCGGCCGTACACCGCAGCGCGCACGCGTAGGTGATGTCCCAGATGACATCCCTGGGACCGTCACCGGTCTGTGCCGTTCACGCCTCAGGGCCGGTGCCGCACGAAGCTGACGTGGACGAACCCCTCTCCGGCGCGTGGCGCCCGGGTCCAGGAACGGGTGGTGAAGGTGCAGAGCCTGCCCTGGGTCAGCGCGAAGCGTGGAAGCGAGAGCCCGAGTTCGGTGTGCAGGGCCTCCAGCAGACGCAGTTCGCGGTTCAGTTCAGAGTCCTGCAGGCGGAACAGTCGTGCGGGGTCCAGGGCCTCGGGTATCGCGCCGGAACGCTGGATCTCCGTGCCCCGCACGGTGAACGCGTAGACCTCCTCCCCCTGTTCGGCCACCGACAGGTGGAACGCAGCCGGGTGGTCACCCGGGGAGGAGCGCCTCGGGTCGCGCCACACCACCACCGCGCGGCCGGACGGGGAGGCGGCCACAGCGGGCGACAGGAACAGCTTGTTCAGGCGGTGGTGGGAATCGCCGTCGAAGGCGAAGGTCCAGCCTTCGGCAGTGCGGCCGACGGCGGCCACGGCCCTGTCCTCCCAGGGTTCCACGCTCTTGCGCTCGTGCGGCTTGGGCGCCCGCCAGGACGCCGTGCGTGGATCCACGGGCGCGCTCAGTTCGGCGCCTTCCTCGCCGATCAGGGCCGGCAGACGGGCGGGGTCGATCCCCTCGACCCAGACACAGCGGTATCCGTCGAGCGGCCCCCGGTTCACCGCGGGTTCCGTCAGCCAGGCCAGGCCCGGCGGGTCGAGATCGGGCACCGGCTCGGGAGCGGGTCCCCTCTCCCCCGCCCGCGGTGTCGCAAGGATCTCCCGACCACGCTCCGGGGTGATCAGCGGACCCAGGACCGGATCGGCGAGCAGGCCGATCGGGGCGATCAGCGAAGGCCCGGGCGCCTCCCACAGCGGGAGCGCGTCCCGCAGCACTCGCCACGCGGCGTCGGTCACCCCCCAGCGGGCCGACTCCTGGGCCTCGGTGACGGCCCGGCCCCATGGACCGGGAGGCGCGTAGCGATGGGTGCCGTCCCGCATCGTGCTCAGTACGGTCTCGGCGGCCTCCCGAGTGGCCCCGCGGGCGGTCATCATCCTGAGCCAGTGGTCGTCCCCGCCGAGGCGCCATTCGCCGCGTACCGGCGTCATGGCCTCCAAGGGCAGAATCTCGGGCAGGTAGCGCGGGTCGGCCACCAGGTTGCCGTAATCCCGCAGGCTGCGCGGAGCCAGCAGATGCCGGATCTGGTTCAGCAGGACGGCGCTGTGTGGACGTCCGAAGGACAGCGCCTCCTCGAGCAGGGGCACGGCCTCCTCGTGCCGTCCGCGCAGGGCCAGCAGGCGTGCCTGCTCCACATGGGCGTCCTGGGCGCGCGTGGTCGCGTTCACGAAGTCGGGTCTTGCCACCCGGTCGGAGTGGAAGCCGCGGTACATGGCCTCCATGTACGCGCGAAACGACGGGTAACGGTGCGGCAGTTCACCGCTCCAGCCCTTGTAGACGTAGAGCGCCCACTCGCCGTCCTGGTCGCTGTCGCCCGGGTCGAGCAGGGCGTACGACATGTCGGAGCGCGTCTCCAGCCGTAGCGCCCGTTGCCACATCCCGGCCAGCAGGACGTCCTCCTTGCGCGGGTTGTCACCCAGATTCTGCTCGTACAGCGGAGTCATGTCGTACGGATCCTGGAACCAGTCGATGTCCGCGGCGCCGCCGAGCTGATAGACCCCGGCCGTCTCGTCCACGTACCACCCGTCGCTCACGGCCAGGAACTCCCGGTACGAGGGTGGCAGCCGCCGCCCCAGCCGCTCCTCGGCCGAGGCGATCGCCGCCTCGTCCGCCCCGGGCCTGCCCGGCGATACGACGGTCTGCCCGGCGTCCTCGTCCTCATCCGCGCGCGGAACCCACTCCCCCCGCCAACGCCCCAGGAACTCATGCCAGTTGAAAGAGTCGCCACTCATGGCCAGATGGTGTCATCCGGCACCGACAACGGCGCCCCGACCCTTTCCCGGCGCAGGACGATCCCGCTCGCGCCGACGCACGCCAAGGCGTGTCCCCGCGACCAGCCGGCTCGTTACATGGGGAACTCCACGAGCTGAACGTCGCCCTCCCTCACAGGCTTGCTCATCGGAGCCGGACCGGCGCGATGTCACCGGCCGTCCACGCCGTCGGCATGCGCGGCCATCGGGGGCGAGATGACCATGGCCGGCAGAGGACCCTCGAAGGCGGCGGCCCAAGGCTGCGACGGTCGTGTGACCGTAGGGCGATCCAGGAGCGCGCCTGGCGAGTCACACCTTCGAGGCCGCCTAGTTTCGGGCCCATGTCTGATCTCTTCGAAACCTGGGACCTCCCTGACAGTGAGTTGGCACGCACGGCAGTCGATCTCGCCATGTGCGAGCAGCCGCGTTCCTCTTCAACCACAGCGTCCGCAGTTACAGGAGCCGCGGAATCCACGCAGGAATCGACTACGACGGCGAACTGCTCTTCCTCGCCTGCATTCTCCACGACATGGGGCTGACCCGGGAGGGCAACGGGAATCAGCGGTTCGAGGTCGACGGTGCGGACCTCGCTGCCGCGTTTCTGGACCGGCGGGGCATGAGCAGGGAACGGATCGAGATCGTCTGGGACGCGATCGCCCTGCACACCACGAGCACCATCCCCGGGCGCAAGCGGCCGGAGATCGCCCTGACGCAGGCCGGAATCATGAACGACGTCTTCGCCCTCAGCCGCGACAAGCTGCCGGTCGGGTACGCCGAGAAGGTCCACCAAGCGCTGCCCCGGCTCAAGCTCGGCACCGCGCTGGCCGACGCCATCGTCGACCAGGTCAAGGGCAACCAGAAGAAACTCGTCGGGGCCTCGGCCATCAGCGACCTGGTCCGGCAGAAGGCACCGCACATCCATCAGCCGACCTGGGACGAGAACATCGCCGCGGGCTGGAGGGAATGAAGGATCCGCCCAGCCTCTTCAGCGAGGCTTCGGTGAGCGCGCGGATGTGCTCCGGCCGGCTGTCCAGCCCGCCGAGGCGGGCGCCGGTGTCCGGGTCGACGGCCGTCCCGTAGGTGGCGCTCAGGCCCACGCACCCAAGGCCCCTCGCGAAGACCGCCAGCGATCCAAGCTGCCGTGTCGCGCGGTGTTTCGCCTTCCCGCCTCAGTTCTCGAGGATGACGAGCTTGAACCGCTCGGGGCTCGTCACGCAGCAGCACCTGCGCCGGGGTCTTCCCATGGGCTTGGGCGATGGCCTGGACGGCCGGGTCCTGGAGCGTGCTCCGTCCGGTGCCGTCCTTGTCCCAGTAGAACGTGATCCCGCCGATCGGGGACCACGCCTGGGTGTGGACGCCGTGCTCGGCGTTCGCCTTCTGGACGTCGGACTGGATGAAGTAGGGGTGCAGCTCGACCTGGTTCACGGCCGGGACGACGCTGGCGCGACCTGCCGCCGACGGTCACCGCGACAACCGGCACCTCACCGGAAGGGCGTCGGGTCCACGTCCTCCACAACTGGAGCTGGGAACCGGCCCGCGTCACGGCTCCGGCGGACCTGACCGACGCCCTCGGCGGCGACTCCGTGCCGGCGCGTGCCGCGCTGGAGCTCGGCCCGTGGGACGTACGGATCTTCACCACCGCAGACGAAGCGACGGCCTAGGACGAAAGTCCCCGTTACCCACAGGAGAGGACCATGCGGAGACTCGGCAGGACACTGGGATGCTTCGTCGCGGCGTCCGCGCTCGCGACGCTGCCCGTGTCCAGCGCACAGGCGTACAACCCGACAGGCGGCATCCTGTACCAGCTCGGGAACGAACCGTGTCTGAAAGGACGTGGCAACTGCGCGATCTATCCGAAGTCCGCGCAACTGCCGAGCGGACGCCTGGGCGCCGCGTTCGAGAAGGCCACCGTCGTAACCCAGACGGGCGGTGCCGACGGGGAGACGCTCCCCGTGTACAAGAGCGACGACCACGGCACGACGTGGCAGCACCTGTCGGAGGTCAAGGCCCCCGCCTACCTGTCCAAGGACCCCCGGTACGCGAAGTACACGAGCAACTGGACGAATCCCTACCTCTACGTCCTCCCGCAGAACGTCGGCCGGCTCAAGGCGGGCACGTTGCTCCTGGCGAGCGTCGTGTCGGGTGAGGACCACTACTACCGCGAGCACAAAGCAGCGGATCCGACCTGGACACCGTCCAACGACGGGGACCGCAGCGACCTGGCGGTCGCCCTGTACTCCAGCGCCGACGAAGGCAGGACCTGGCGGGTCGTCAACGTCATCGCCACCGGCGGCTGGCAGGGCGGCAGCGCGGGCGCCATCGGCCAGAACATCGCCCAAGCCAACACACACCGTCAGGTGGATCCCCTGTGGGAGCCCTATCTGATGGTCTACCAGGGCAAACTCGTCTGCTACTACTCCGACGAGAACGACTACACCGGCTTCGATCCCGTCACCGGCATCCCCACCCCGGCCCCCGCCAACGACACCGCGCCGGACTCCCACGGGCAGATTCTCGTCCACCGTACCTGGAACGGCCGCACCGCTCAGTGGAGCGAACCGGTCGTCGACGTCGCGGGCCTGACCCAGGACATGGGGAGCGGCAAGAAGGAGATCGGCGGCGGACGGCCGGGCATGGCGAACGTCGTCCCGACGACCGACGGCACATGGCTGCTCGCCTTCGAGTACTGGGGCGGCGGGACGAACATCCGGTACCTGCTCGCCGACAACCCGCTCACGTTCCACCGCGGCTCGCCCACCGGCGAGCCCGTCACCTCGCTGCCGGTCGACACCGGTTCCCGGCCACTTGCGACGGACGGCAGCCCCGTGATCGTGAGACTCCCCGACGGCCGACTGGTTTACAACGCCGCAGGCAGCGGCGACGTCTGGGTCAACGAGGGGCCACTCGGCGGGCGCCTCCTACCAGCCGGTGAACCGCAAGACCGGCCAGGTGATCAGCACCGGGGACCACACCAACGACGCGAACATCGGCAACTCAAACGTCCCCGACGTCGCCCTGGAGGACGCCGGCGCGGTGGCGAACAGGGACACCCAGTGCTGGCACGTGGTCACCGAGCCCGACGGCGGCGTCACCCTGCTCAACAAGTCGGGCGGCCGGGCGGCAGCCATCTGGACCGGGAACGCGACAGCCGGCCAGAAGATCGGCCAGTGGGTCGACAACAGCCCCACCGGCAGCTGGAACCTCGTAAAGTCCCGCGACGGTTACGTCAAGCTCCAGGCCGTCAAGAACACCGCCCTCTACGTGACCGGTGGCTTCCCGGGAGCCGCGCTGACCCTGCAGAACGCCACCGACGACGGCGCGCAGGACTGGAAGCTCGTGCGACGGTAGTGCGTCGAGCTGGGACGTTTCGCGCGATTGCGGCCCGGCCCGGCTGAAGCCACCGGGAGCGGAAGCCGGCTTGCTGTGGGGGTGATCCTGGCCCGGCGTGACCCGTGCGGGACCTGGGGGGTACTGCCATTACCTGGAACGGCTTTACCTTCCCCACCCGCACAACCAGAGGTTTCATCGATGGTGACCGGCAGTCGGGGCCACGGCCATCGCCGACGCCACGGTCGGTTTTTTCTTGATCACCATCGACGCCACGGTCGTCACCCGGTGGCGGGCAGGGCCGTCACCGCGACGGGGAACCGATACACGGCCTCCCCAGGCCCCGCCTCGACCACTGATGCAAGGAGCTCCTAGCACCATGGCCAAGCAGACCGCCCCACGAGCCCTGGCCTCCGTGGCCCCGAAGCTGGTCGGGCTGACCGACGAGATCCTTTTCGGCGACGTGTGGGAGCGCGCCGGGCTGTCACCGCATGATCGCAGTCTGGTCACCGTCACCGCACTTGCGGCGCTCTACCGGACCGAGCAGCTCGGCATCACCGAGGAGTCCGAAGGCTCCACTGCCTGACCAGTACAGCCGTGCAGCGGTCCGAGGCACATCTGCCTCGGGAGCGCCGCGCAAGCACAACACGGAAGAGAAAGTTCACGATGGAATTGTTGAAGAAGCAGCCGACGATAAAGCTGCCGGCCGAGTGGTTCACCGGCGACGCGTGGGCCGACGTCATCTACCGGGGCGAGGAACCCTCCCGGGCCCGCGCGAACGCGGTCCGCTTCTCCCCCGGCGCCCGCACCGCCTGGCACTCCCATGGCCTCGGCCAGACCCTCTACATCGTCGAGGGCATCGCCCTGATCCAGGCCCGCGGCGGCGAGATCCTCGAGGCGCACCCCGGCGACGTGATCTGGACTCCGCCGGGCGAGGAGCACTGGCACGGCGCCGCTCCCGACCACTTCATGACCCACATCGCGCTGTGGGAGACCGACGACGTCGACTGGCTGGAACACGTCACCGACGGCGAGTACGGCGGCCCCCGCCGCGGTACCCGAGCCTGAGCAACCGGACCTGAGCACACGGTCGGCGCCTGCCGGGCGCCTGGCACGAAATTAAGGAAATGACCATGCGCGGAGCAGTCATCCACGCTCCCGGGGATGTGCGCGTCGAGGAGCGCGACACTCCGAAGATCATCAATCCGACCGACGCGGTCATCCGTACCGTCGCCACCTGCGTGTGCGGCTCGGACCTGTGGGACTACCGCGGTATCAACACGGTCAACGAGCCCACGCCGATCGGGCACGAGTACGTCGGCATCGTCGAAGAGGTCGGCAACGACGTCTCGCGGGTCAAGCCGGGCCAGTTCGTCGTCGGCTCCTTCTTCGCCTCCGACAACACCTGCCCGAACTGCCGCAACGGCTACCAGACCAACTGCCTGCACCGCGAGTTCGTCGGCGCCGGCGGCTGCCAGGCCGAGTACATCCGCATCCCGCTGGCCGACGGCACCCTGGTCGCCACCCCCAACCAGCCGGACGAGCAGCACATCGCCAGCCTGCTGGCCTGCTCCGACGTCATGGGCACCGGCTGGTACGCCGCCGTCGCCGCCGAGGTCAGGCCCGGCTCCACCGTCGCGGTGGTCGGCGACGGCGCGGTCGGCCTGTCCGCCGTCATCGCCGCCAGGGAACTCGGCGCCGAGCGGATCATCGCCATGTCCCGGCACGAGTCCCGGCAGAAGCTGGCGACCGAGTTCGGCGCCACCGACATCGTCACCGAACGCGGCGACGAGGGCGTGGCCCGCATCAAGGACATGACCGACGGCATCGGCGCCGACGCCGTCCTCGAATGCGTCGGCACCCCACAGGCGATGCAGCAGGCCCTGCGCTCCGCCCGTCCCGGCGGCAACGTCGGATTCGTCGGCGTCCCGCACGGCGTGGAGATCAACGGCGAGGAACTGTTCTACTCCCACGTCGCCCTGCGCGGCGGCCCCGCCCCCGTCCGCGCCTACCTGCCCGACCTGATCGACCGGGTGCTCACCGGCCGGATCAACCCTGGCAAGGTCTTCGACCTGACCCTGCCCCTGGAGCAGGCCGACGAGGGCTACAAGGCCATGGACGAGCGCCGCGCCATCAAGGCCCTGCTGCGCCCCTGACAGCACATGGGCCTGCCGGTCCGTGCGAACCGCGCACGGACCGGCAGGCGCACCCCTGCGCGTCCGCGCGTCGCGGTCGCGTACCAGGCGCGGAGGCACCCGACAGCCCCAAGGAAGCGCCAGTCATCGGACCCGTGAAGGAGCCTCGCTCACGACTACGTGCAGCCCCGGCGAACTGGATCGCGTCGCCACCGCGACGAACATGTCCGACCAGGCCAGGACCACGACACTGCGGCTCGCAGATGGAAACCCTCGAGGCCCTCGACGAGAACCTCGGCACGGTACCGTCCTCGGAACGCCTGAGCATTCCGTACGTCGGCGGGCTGTTCCTCCTCGCCTACGGTGGCGGAGCCGTGGTCGGAGCAGCAGTCGCGTGGGGCAACGCGAACGCCCCTCGCATCATTTGGGCCGAACACCGCACACAGGCGCCGGCGTTCTGGTCGCCGGCCACGTTCATCATCAACGGAGCGCTGTTCGTCCTGGTGGGTGTGGAACTCCAATTCGATCGGGCGTGGGGGTTCTGTCAGTACCTGGAACAGTTTTACCTTCCGCGCCGCCGTGAACAGGGGTTTCCTCAGTAGTGGCCGGTTGGCTCAAGGCCTCGCGCAACAGCGAGGGCCGTCGGCGCTCGCAGTGGCCAAGGTCCGCAGCGCCGCCCGGTCGTCCACACCCCTACTGGTCTTGGGAGATTCCGTGTCGTCCCCGGTCCCCGCCACCCGACGCCCTGCCGATCGGACTGCCGGGGGGCACAGCCGCCACGCGGCCCGTGTGCTCTCCGCCTCGGTGGTCGGCTTCTTCGTGATCACCCTGGACGCCACGGCGGTCAATGTCTCCCTGCCGTCGATCCGCGACGGTCTCGGGGGCGGCATGACGGGACTGCAGTGGGTGGTGGACGGCTACACCCTGATGTTCGCCGCGTTGCTGCTGTCGGCCGGCGCGCTGTCGGACCGGGTCGGTGCGCGGCGGGCTTTCGCGGCCGGCTTGACGGTGTTCGTCTTTGCCTCGGCCGCGTGCGGCCTCGCGCCGAGCCTCGGTGTGCTGATTGCCTCCCGGTTCGTGCAGGGCGCCGGGGCGGCGGCGATGATGCCCGCCACCCTCGCCCTGATCCGCGAGGCGTACGACGACCAGGTCAAGCGGGCCCGCGCGATCGCACTGTGGGCCATGGGCGGCGCCGCGGCCGCCGCCTCGGGTCCCATCGTGGGCGGTCTGCTGACCGAACTGAACTGGCGACTGATCTTCTTCATCAACCTCCCCATCAGCGTCGCCGCCCTCGTCCTGCTGGCGCGCACCCAGCCCTCACCGCACCGGCAGGTGCCCTTCGACCTCGCCGGTCAGATCGCTGCCGTCCTGGCGATGGGCGGTCTGACCTACGGAGTGATCGAGGCCGGTGCCGACGGCTTCACCTCGCCCCGCGTCCTGGTCGCACTCGGCGTCGCCGTCGCCGCGCTGACCGCCTTCTTGCCGATCGAGGCCCGTGCGGCGCATCCGATGCTGCCGCTGGAGATGTTCCGCAATCGCACGGTGGTGATCGCCGTCGTGGTGGGCTTCACGTTCATGATCGGCTTCTATGGGCTTCCGTTCCTGTTCAGCCTCTACTTCCAGCAGTTGCGCGGCCTGTCCTCCATGGCCACCGGCCTGGCGTTCGTGCCGATGACGGCCTTCTCCGCCCTGCTGAACCCGGTCGCCGCCCGGCTTGTGGAGAGGATCGGCCGGCGGGCGGCCATCACCACCGGACTGCTGCTGATGATCGCGGGCATGAGCGCTCTGGCCGTACTGCCC
This sequence comes from Streptomyces sp. NPDC020192, assembly GCF_044388685.1. NCBI lineage: Bacteria > Bacillati > Actinomycetota > Actinomycetes > Kitasatosporales > Streptomycetaceae > Streptomyces > Streptomyces sp. NPDC020192. The sequence goes on from NZ_JBIRXG010000053.1 coordinate 23,766, forward strand.
GCCACGGCTCCGGTGTGGCTGGTGGCCCTGCCGATGTTCCCGGTCGGCTTCGGTGCTCCCCTGGTCATGCCGCCGCTGACCGCTGCACTGCTGGACAGCGTCCCGGCCCACCGCGCCGGCACCGCAAGCGGCCTCCTCAACACCGCCCGCCAGGTCGGCGGTGCCCTCGCCGTGGCGGTCTTCGGCGCCCTGCTCTCCGACCAGACCCACTTCCTGCACGGCCTGCGCACCAGCCTGGTCATCACCGTGGTACTCCTGCTCGCGGCCGTGGCAGCGACGCCGCTGCTCAAGGCCGATCGCAAGATCAACGCCTGAGCCGACCGCTCGGCGAGCCGGGGGGACCCGACCGGCGCCTCTCCGGGCAGCGACTCGGTCGAAGCCGGAGAGGCATCCGGCGTCGAGGGGAGCGCTGAGCGCCGCCCCTCGCCTACCGCAACGAGAAAGAACCCGGCGAGCGTATCCGCCGCTCCGGCGTCGACCGCGGTGACAGGGCCCGGCCCAGCTGTCAAGTCCTGCCCTCGGTCCTCCAGACGATTCGGCTGGAGGACCGAGGGCGTTGTCGTTGTATTCCGGAGTCCCCGTCAGGGTCGTCCCATGAACAACCAGGGACGGCACTGCCGCGTCGGCCACAGGCTCGCGCGCACTCAGCCGACGCGCATCTCCGCGACCTGGAGGCGGTACTTGGTGGGCTCGTCCGAGGCGGGCGTGCCGAGCTTCGTCGCCTTCAGGCGCAGATAGCGGCCGGTGGCGGCGGTGACGGTGTAGGTCTGGGCGGCTGCGTCGGGATGTGGTTCGGCGATGACGGTGCGGGCGGTGGTGTAGGCGGTGGCGCCGTCGGCGAGGGTCTGCAGAGTGAAGTCGACCGGGAAGCCCGCCGTGCCGCCCCCGGCAGCGGCGGTGTCGGTGCGGGGATGGAGGCGCCTGGGCCCGGCCGAACAAGGTCGAGCTGTGCTTCACCCCGGCCTACGCCTCCTGAGCCAACCCGATCGAGGCGCACTTCAGGCCCCTGCGCCTCCGCCGGGGCGGACGCCCCGAAGCCGCAGCCCGATCCCAAATCCGGCGAACCTTCCAGGTCACGGCCCTACATGCCGACGGCCGGCACCTTGGCGGCGATGACGTCCGTGGCCTCGATGACCGGCGGCTCGGCGAAGTGCTCGGGATCGGCCGCCAACCGTGCGCGGCCTGCCTCCAGATGGGCCTGGCGAGCGGCTTCGTCGGGGAAGGCGTCGACGACGGCATAGGTGGTCGGGCCCAGGCGGAGGGCCATCCACACGACGGTGCCGGGCTCCGCCTCGACCTGCGGCAGGGCCAACTTCAACTGCGCTTCGACGGCGGCCTGGTGGCCGGGCTTGGCCTCTATGCGTACGAAGAATCCGATGTTGACCATGACTGCCACCTCTGTGGAGTGGTGAGAGTGCACCCGTTCGGCACGGGCTTGGATGGTGTTTTCGGCAGGGGCTTGGACGGTGCTACAGCGCCGCGACCGCCGCGGCGACGATCCGCGTCAGGCGTTCGGGGCCGTCGGCGGTCCTGGCCAGCACATGCATGCCGACGATGGTGGCCAGCAACCCGCTCGCGACCTCCTGCGGGTCGCGGCCCGAGTCGATCTCCCTGGTCCGCAGGCCCTCCTCGACCACCGCCACCAGCGTGGACTCGATCCGGTCGAACACGCCGCGGATCACGGCGGCCGCCTCCTCGCCTGCGCCGACAAGTTCGGCCGACGTGTTCACGGCCATACAGCCGCGTAGAAGAGGGTCCGTCAGATCGAACTGCGCCAGATCCCACAGCGCGTTTCGCAGCTTGTCCTTGACCTGACCCGGCCCCTGCAACCGCTCCGCCAGTGCCGCCACCTGGGCGTCCCCGTACTGCCGCAGCGCGAGGAGGAAAAGCTGCCGCTTGCTCCCGAAGGCGTGATACAGACTCCCCTTGCCGATACCCAGGGCATCCACCAGGTCCTGCGGCGTGGTGGCCGCATACCCCTTGCGCCAGAAGACTTCCACAGCCTCGCCGACGGCGGCTTGTGGGTCGAACTGCTTGGGCCTGCCCATGAAAGGGAGGCTAGCCAATTCTGTACTTCAGGGTCAAGAATATGCTCACACCCTCCCCTGACGTTCCCGGTCACAGCACCAGCCGGAACTGTCACCAAGGTGCTCGGCGGAGCGCAGGATCTCCGCCGCGGGGAGCGCGAATTCCCGCTGACCGGGAAACGTGTTCCGGACTCGGCCGTTCAACGTTCGGCGGCGGCCGGGCGTCCGCTGCGGGCACGCGGCCTTCACGGACTTACGGTCACCGTGCCCCGTACACCCGCTGCGGGGGCTCGGCGTCGGCGAGCAGTTTCAGCGCTGTCTCGCCGGCCTCCGCGGGAGTCCACCGGGCGCCCTTGTCGGCGGTGGGGCCCGGGCGCCAGCCCTCCATCACGGTGATCCGGCCGGCCTCGGTCTCGAAGACCCGGCCGGTCACCCCGGCGGAGGCGGCGGAGCCCAGCCAGACGACGAGGGGGGAGACGTTCTCCGGGGCCATGGCGTCGAAGCCGCCCTCCTCGGGCGCGGCCATGGTGCCGGCGAAGGTCTGCTCGGTCATCCGGGTGCGGGCGGCGGGGGCGATGGCGTTTACCTGGACGCCGTAGCGGGCCAGTTCGGCGGCGGCGACGAGGGTCAGGCCGACGATCCCCGCCTTCGCCGCGGAGTAGTTGCCCTGGCCGACGCTGCCCAGCAGGCCGGCTCCGGAGCTGGTGTTGACGACGCGCGCTGCGGGCGTACGGCCGGTCTTCGCCTCGGTGCGCCAGTGCGCGGCGGCGTGTTTCAGCGGCAGGAAGTGGCCCTTGAGGTGGACGCGTACGACGGCGTCCCATTCGTCCTCGTCGAGGTTGACGAGCATGCGGTCGCGCAGGAAGCCGGCGTTGTTGACGAGCGTGTCGAGGCGGCCGAAGGCCTCCAGGGCGGTGGCGATGAGCGAGGCCGCGCCGTCGGTGGTGGCGATGTCGCCGCCGTGGGCGACGGCCTCCCCGCCGAGCGCCCGGATCTCCTCGGCGACCTGCTGAGCGGGTCCGGCCGCCCCTCCGGTGCCGTCGAGGCCGACGCCGAGGTCGTTGACGACGACCTTGGCGCCCTCGGCGGCAAGCGCGAGGGCGTGCGCGCGGCCGAGCCCGCGCCCGGCGCCGGTGACGACGGCGACGCGTCCCGTGCAGATTCCGGTGCTCATGGGTGCTTCCTGCCTTTCGAGACGGTCAGTGGTTGGCGGTGGCGGCGTCGAGGAAGGCGGGGCGCTCCCCTCCGCCGTGGACGAGCAGGGCGGCGCCGCTGATGTAAGCGGCGCGGTCGGAGGCGAGGAAGACGCAGGCGTCGCCGACGTCGGAGGGCTCCGCGAGCCTGCCGAGCGGCACGGTGCGGCCGACGGCGTCGATGCCCGCCTCGTCGCCGTAGTGCAACTGGGCCAGCTCGGTGCGGACCATGCCGAGGACCACCGTGTTGACCCGTATCGCAGGCGCCCATTCCACGGCCATGGAACGGGCGAGGTTCTCCAGGCCCGCCTTGGCCGCTCCGTACGCCGCGGTGCCCGGTGACGGGCGGGTCCCGCTGACACTGCCGATCATGGTGATGGAACCGCCCGACTCCTGACTCCGCATCAGCTCGTACGCGGCGAGGGAGGCGTTCAGGGGCGCGAGGAGATTCAGTTCGACCACCCGGGCATGCCGTTCGGCTCCGCCCTCGCCGAGCAGCCGGAAGGTGGTCCCCCCGGCGTTGTTGACGAGGGTGTCCAACCGCCCGTACGCCGCCCGCACGCGCTCGAAGAAGGCGTGGACCGCCTCGGGGTCGCGCAGGTCGACGGGCTGGAACTCGGCGGTCCGCCCCGCCGCCCCGACCCGCTCGTCCGGGGGGCGGCGCGCGCAGGTCACGACCTCCGCGCCCGCCGCGAGCAGCGCCCGGGTGATCCCCGCGCCGACCCCCCGCGTTCCGCCGGTGACGACCGCCACGCGTCCGGACAGATCAATGATCGCTGCCAATGGGCACCTCCCGCAGCGAACGGACCGCTGCTACCTTTCCACCTAACAAATGTTTGGTGGAAAGGTAGCTGATCTGCTCATGGGTGTCTCCACCTCCGCCCCGGACGAGCGCATCGCGGTCGTCACCGTGGACTTCCCACCGGTCAACGCCCTGCCCGTGCAGGGCTGGTACGACCTGGCCGCCGCCGTGCGCGCCGCCGGAGCCGACCCGAAGGTGCGCTGCGTCGTGCTCACCGCCACGGGCCGCGGCTTCAACGCCGGCGTCGACATCAAGGAGATGCAGCGCACCGAGGGACACGAGGCACTCATCGGCGCCAACCGCGGCTGCTTCGAGGCGTTCTCCGCGGTCTACGACTGCGAGGTCCCGGTGGTCGCCGCCGTGCACGGCTTCTGCCTGGGTGGCGGCATCGGCCTGGTGGGGAACGCCGACGCGATCGTGGCGAGCGAGGACGCGACCTTCGGGCTGCCCGAGCTGGACCGCGGCGCGCTCGGAGCGGCCACCCACCTCGCCCGGCTGGTCCCCCAGCACCTGATGCGCGCGCTGTACTACACCTCGCGCACCGTCACCGCCGAGGAACTGCACCGGCACGGCTCGGTCTGGCAGGTGGTCCCGCGTGCCCAACTCCATGAGGCAGCAATGGAGTTGGCGCGGGAGATCGCCGCGAAGGACGGGCATCTCATCCGCCTCGCCAAGGCCGCGATCAACGGTATCGACCCGGTCGACGTCCGTCGCAGTTACCGCTACGAGCAGGGCTTCACCTTCGAAGCCAACCTCAGCGGCATCGCCGACCGACACCGCGACGCGTTCGTATCGGCCAAGGAGGACCGGAGTTGAGGGACAAGACGATGACCCCCGAGGAGGTCGTCGGCCGTCTGCGCAGCGGCATGACGATCGGAATCGGCGGCTGGGGTTCGCGGCGCAAGCCGATGGCGCTGGTACGGGCACTGCTCCGCTCAGACGTCACCGATCTGACCGTGGTGTCGTACGGCGGCCCGGACGTCGGGCTGCTGGCGGCCGCGGGGAAGGTCCGCAAGCTGGTCACGGCGTTCGCGACCCTCGACTCGATCCCGCTGGAACCACACTTCACCGCCGCCCGGCAGCGGGGCGCGTTCGAGCTGATGGAGCTGGACGAGGCGATGATGATGTGGGGGCTGACGGCCGCCGTGCACCGGTTGCCGTTCATGCCGATCCGGGCCGGCCTGGCTTCGGACGTGATGCGGGTCAACTCGCGGCTGCGGACCGTGAGATCCCCGTACGACGACGGCGAGGAGCTGGCCGCCGTCCCCGCCCTACGCCTGGACGCCGCGCTCGTCCACCTCAACCGGGCCGACGCTCACGGCAACGGCCAGTGCCTCGGCCCCGACCCGTACTTCGACGACCTGTTCTGCGAGGCCGCCGACGCTGCGTACGTCTCCTGCGAGCGGATCGTGGACACCGCCGACCTGCTCAAGGAGGCCGGCCCACAGACCCTGCTGGTCAAGCGCGCGTTCGTGGACGGCGTCGTCGAGACCCCGAACGGCACGCACTTCACCTCCTGCGCCCCGGACCACGACCGCGACGAGGCGTTCCAGCGCGCCTACGCCCAGGCCGCCCGCGACCCGGAGGCCTGGCGGGCCTTCGCCGACCGGTTCCTGTCCGGCGACGAGGACGCCTACCAGGCCGCGGTGGCGGCGTTCCACAAGGAGGAAGCGTGATCGCGACGAAGGCGACGCGCGCCGAGACGTGCGTTCTGGCCTGCGCCGAGGCCTGGCGGGGCGCGGGCGAGGTCCTGGCCGGCCCGATGGGCACGATCCCCACGATCGGGGCCCGGCTGGCGAAGCTCACCTTCTCCCCCGAGCTGCTGCTGACCGACGGCGAGGCGCTGCTCATCGGCGACGTCCCGGCCATCGGCGCCAAGGCGGAGGTGGTGGAGGGCTGGCTGCCGTACCGCCGGCACCTGGCGCTGGTCGCCACCGGGCGGCGGCACGTGATGATGGGCGCGAGCCAACTCGACCGGCACGGCAACCAGAACATCTCCTGCATCGGCGACTGGGCCAGGCCCACCCGCCAGTTGCTGGGCGTGCGTGGCGCTCCGGTCAACACCCTCAACAACCCAACCAGTTACTGGGTGCCGCGACATTCGCGACGGGTGTTCGTGGCGTGCGTCGACATGGTCTGCGGCGTCGGCTACGACCGCGCCGCCGCGGCCGGGCCCTCCGCGACCCGCTACCACCACATCGCGAACGTCATCTCCGACCTGGGCGTCTTCGACTTCGAGACGCCGGACCGGACGATGCGGCCGCGCTCGCTGCATCCCGGGGTCACGGTCGAGCAGGTCGTCGAGGCCACCGGTTTCCCGCTCACGATCCCCGACGAGGTGCCGTACACCCGCGAACCCACCGACGAGGAACTGCGCCTGATCCGTGAGGTCATCGATCCAGCAGGGATGCGCGAGCGCGAGGTGCCCCCGGCATGACGGAGACCAGGATCGAGACCGCCCTGACCAAGCTCGTCGGGGTCCGGCACCCCATCGTGCAGACCGGCATGGGGTGGGTGGCCGGACCCCGCCTGGTCTCGGCCGCCGCGGGCGCCGGGGCGCTCGGCGTCCTCGCCTCCGCCACCATGACCACCGCGCAACTCCGCTCCGCCGTCCGCGAGGTGAAGTCCCGCACGGACGCACCCTTCGGAGTCAACCTGCGGGCGGACGCCGGGGACGCGGCCGAGCGCGTACGGATCATCATCGAGGAGGGAGTGACGGTCGCCTCGTTCGCCCTCGCGCCCTCCCGGGAGCTGATCGCACGGCTCAAGGACGCCGGAGTGGTCGTCATTCCCTCGATCGGCGCCCGGCGGCACGCCGAGAAGGTCGCCGCGTGGGGCGCCGACGCGGTGGTGGTGCAGGGCGGCGAGGGCGGCGGGCACACCGGCAACGTCGCCACCACCGTCCTGCTCCCTCAGATCGTGGACGCCGTGGACATCCCGGTCATCGCGGCCGGCGGCTTCCACGACGGCCGCGGCCTGATCGCCGCACTGGCCTACGGCGCCGCCGGGATCGCCATGGGCACCCGATTCCTGCTCACCTCCGACAGCACCGTCCCCGACGCGGTCAAGGCCAGGTACCTGGCCGCGTCGGTCCAGGACGTCACCGTCACCACGAAGGTCGACGGCCTGCCGCACCGGATGCTGCGCACGGAACTGGTCGACGCCCTCGAGCGCTCGGGCCGAACCACCGCGCTGCTCCGGGCGATCCGCCACGCGGCGGCGTTCAAGAAGCACACCGGTATGAGCTGGGCCCGGATGGCGCGAGACGGCCTGGCCATGAAGCACGGCAAGGAACTGACCTGGAGCCAGGTGCTGCTGGCCGCCAACACCCCCATGCTGCTCAAGGCATCCATGGTCGAGGGGCGCACCGACCTCGGCGTGATGGCCTCCGGCCAGGTCGCGGGGCTGATCGACGACCTGCCGTCCTGCGCCGACCTCGTCGACCGCATCATGGCCGAGGCCCAGGCCACCCTCCGCGCCCTGCCCGCAGCGGGCTGAATCCCGCACTCCCCAAGGCCTCGTCGCCACCGAGCGCGAGGCACCGCAGCTGCCGGAACGAGAGCGAGATCCGCAGGCAGCACCTTCGCTGCCAGGCGCGGACGTCGACAGCATTCTGGCGTGAGCAGATCGAACAAGTGAGCCGTTTCCAAGCTGCCGGTTCTGACCGCGAGTTGTACAGTCCTGCGCAACGACGAAGCTCCTGGTAGACGGGTTCTCGACCGAGATCACCCGTGTCCGCCATGAGTTTCGCGTGCTTGTCTACCCGTCCTCGATTGATCTGTCC
>NZ_JBIRXG010000054.1:0-30280 GCF_044388685.1 Streptomyces sp. NPDC020192
CCGCGGACGTAGTCCCGCATCCGCCACCGCAGATCCGCACGACCGAACCGGCCCGCCACCCGAGCGAAGACGGACTCCAACTCCTCAGCCCAGCCATCGACTTCAGCAATCCCCTCCACGACCGGACAACGAGAAGAACCAGCTCAGGACACGATTTCTGACTGGAGTACTAGGGCCTGTCCGGCGGATCATTGCCCGCGGCAGGTGAGCCCGGGCAGTGATCCACCGGACGCGACCGGGAAGGGGGCGTCAGGCCATGGAGAACTGGGCGACGTACTCGTCGAAGGGCTCGATGCCGACTTCCGCACGAAGTTCGTCCATGCGCTCGGGCTCTTCACAGGGCCACGGAACCGGCGCGCCGTCCTTCACGCCGGCGATCTGAGTTCCGTAGACCTGCTTGCGGCCCTCATTGACCAGCGTGCGGTCGCGCAGGAAGGCCAGCTCGCGCGGGCTGGCCGAGCCTGCGGACACCGCCTGCTGCATCAGCTGGAGGGCGCGACGCTGAACGTCGAGCTGCCGGTCGGCGTGCTGAGCGATGAGCCATGCCGCGCGTGCGGCCTCCTCGCCGACCAGTTCCGCCGTCGGCCAGCCGTACTCGTCCATGATCTCGTTGAGCCGGTCACCGTGCCGGGCGGTCAGCCGCCGCCAGGCCAGCTGCTCGGCGGGCTCGTCGCTGTTCGCGCGGACTGCCAACTGGTGATCGGCCGCAGCCATATCCGTGAGTTCCGCTGTCAGCGCGGCAACGTCGTGCACCACTCTCAACTCCCAGGTCAGATCCGTGCTTTGTGTCCGCCCGCAAGCCTAGAGGTGCAAATCGGATGTAAAGATCATTCCGGAGAACGGTGACAGGCGCCTCACCGCACCGGGATAATGGATCTACCCCCGGAGCCAGAGCCGGATCGCTGCGACGGTCACGGTGCCCTGGAAGACGTAGACACGCTTGTCGAACCTCGTGGCAACGGCCCGGAAGTTCTTGAGGGCGTTGATCGTGCGCTCGACTTCGTTTCTACGCTTGTAGATCGTTTTGTCGAAGCCGGTGGGCCGTCCGCCCTTGCTGCCGCGGCGTTGGCGGTTGGCCCGCTGGTTCTTCGGCTCGGGGATGGTGTGCTTGATCTGCCGTCTGCGCAGGTATTGGCGGTTACGCCGGGAGGAATAGGCCTTGTCGCCGCCGAGGTGGTCAGGTCGGGTGCGGGGGCGTCCGCCGCTGAGCCGGCCGACGCGGATGCGTTCCATCACGGGGATGAGTTGAGGGGCGTCGCCCCACTGGCCTGGGGTGATCAGCAGGGCCAGGGGACGGCGTCCGCCTTCTCCGGCGAGGTGAATCTTGCAGGTGAGGCCGCCCCGGGAGCGTCCGAGTCCCTCGTCGAGGCGGTGCTGCCGGGGCGTGCGTCTTTTCCCGGCACCCGCGGTGGTTTCTTGCATGCTCCGGCGGCGTGCTGGTGGGCCCGGCAGGTGGTGGAGTCCACGCTCACCATGGACCAGTCGATGCGGCCCTGGGCATCCGCGTCAGCCAGGACGGCCGCATAGATCTTGTCCCACGTGCCGTCCGCCGACCAGCGTCTGTGCCTCTCGTACACGGTCTTCCACTTGCCGAACCGCGCAGGCAGATCCCGCCACGGCACCCCAGTCCGGTTCCGGTACAGGATCCCGTTGATGATCCTGCGGTGACTGGCCCAACGCCCACCGCGCAGCCCGGACTTGGGCAGATGCGGCTTGAGCCGGACCCATTCCTCGTTCGTGAGATCCCCTCGCCCCATGGACATGCCAACGCGCCGAAGCGCGAGAAGTCACGTGATCCGCCGGACAGGCCCTAGGCGAACCCTGGCTGCTTTTCACCGTGGTTTCCCGCTGTTCCCTGCTCGATCTGGTGCGCTTGTGGTGCGCTCCGTCGCGGCATCCCGCTGCCTTATTGGTTCCCCGTAGCGGCAGGGACAGGTTCCGTCGGTGCGGGAGCGTCCTGCTCATCAGCCTGCGGCGCGGCGCCTCTATCCTGCGGCGTGGTTCTGCTGCTGGTTGAGCGCTCGCCACGTCTCCGTGGCCGACAGCGTGACGGCTCCGATCCAACCCGGATCGTCAGGGTCGTCCCACACCGCCGGGTCCTGCAGGACCTCGGGGATCTCCGCGCGGGGAATGGGCGGGCCGTATGTCGCGCCGGCCTGTCCGTCTGGTGCGGTCCAATGTTCGAGTCGATGGACGTGTACCCAGCCGCGGTCGACGAGGCTGATGACAATGTGCGGAAGATCGACAGTGTGGCCGTCTTCGTCCTTGCCGCTCGTCGCGTAGGCGAGGATGCCCCACGCCTCGCTGGCGCACAGCATCAGATCGCGCTCGACCGAAGTGAGCGCTGCCCATGGTGAATCAGTCACGCGGAGAGCGTGTTACGTTCGAGACCGCTACGACACATGCGGCAGGCGAGGACATGCGCAACCTCGCCGTCAACATCCACACGTTCATTGCGGGCATCGCCAAGTAGCCGAAAGAGTCTCAAGTCGGTGCGCACCGTCCTTGAAGTGCGGCCAGCACCCGCAATGGCTACCGGCTTGAAGCTGTGGCCTCATCCTTATCAGGTCGATGACGGGCTTCTGCCAACGGCGACCAACGGCTCGCCCGGCTCAGCTGATCGGCCGCTGAGGTCCGGTTTCGACCGCTGCTGTTCGTGCTTGTTGGTGTCAGCTGCTGATGTCAACCGCCGCACGTGGCCTTGACAGGGCTACCCGCTTTGGTCCGCGCACCGTGGCACTCACCCCTGGATGTCGCGAGGAGGGCAAGGACCTTGGGCCAGCCTTGTTCCATCGCGGCAGCGTTGCCGACGCGATTACCGCCCAGGGACGGGTCGACTGTGCCCTCCGGGAGGAAGGGGAAGGTGCCGACGCCGTGTCCGGCGCCAGGGTAGACGAGCGTCTGGTACGGATATCGGTCGTGGATCGCATGCAGCTCGTCGGTGATCGCTTTGACATAGGTCGGTGATGGCCATAGGGCGTCGTCTGCGCCGGCGATCGCCAGCAGTGGTCCGCTGAGGTGATCCAGTGAGATACCGCCCAGGGGAATGGGGTTCCCGTCCTTGGTCCAGGCGTTGCCGCTGCCTGGGATTCCCGGGTTGACGTTGGAAGACGGGGAGTACACGACAACGCCGTGGATCAGATCGGGATAGTCCTCGGCAAGAAGCAGGGCGGGTTCGCTACCTCGGGAGTAGCCCATGGAAATGATGTGTGCGGGGTCGGTGTCAGGCTGGGCAGCCAGCAGTCGGGCGGCGGTGGCGAAGTACTCCAACGGGATGTTTTGCAGTCTGGCGGGCAGGCCGGGTATCGCGAAGTAGCCGAGAGCCAGCGTCGGGTAGCCGTGAGATGCCAGCAGAGCCGCCGCGTACTTCATGCTGCCGATGCCGCCTTCGGATCCACCGAAGGCCAGCACGGCCGGGTGCCGGGGAGTGCCGGGGCGGGGCAGGAACATCTCTCCGACGACCTTGTCATGGGCCAGGGTGAGCGATCGGGCGCTGACTCCTTTGGCCGCCCATTGCCGGGTGAGCGTGCGGCTCGTCAATCGCCGTCCATGCGCTGTCACGGTGATCTGCACGGTGTATGAGGGGGAGAGCTCAGGGTAGTAGGGGTAGAAGTAATCACTGTTCGGATCGCTGGTCGGGGGCCTCATCGACCAGAACAGGCCCATACCGTCGACCGTGTGGTACGTCCCCGACACCGGCCGCGTCGTGGAGAGGTCGACGAGGCCATGGCCGTCCGCGGTGAATGTTGCCTGTCCATGCCACACCTTGCCGTCGTGTGTGGTCGCCGACGAGCCGACAGTGATTTCGTCGTGTGGCTCCAGGCCACTGATCTTCAAGTGAACGGCCTGATCAGCCAGGGCTATCGGCGCATCGACCCCGATGACCGCCTTGCTGCTGGCGCGCGTCCCCGGGGAGCATCCCGCCGCCCCCCAGCCGATCACGACGGCCACGGCCAGGGCCCATCTCCGCAACCGCCGTAACGACACGTTGCCCCCATCACCAGGAATCGACCCACCACACTGATCTTGAAGTGCCCGCCGAGTCAACCCTGGCGAGTGCAACTTGGCGCGCGGACGGCGGAGTCTCAATGGCCTGTTACGCGGCCGGCACGTCAGCGCCCTAGGTTGGAAGATCGCGTATGCGGATGCGGCCTGAGCTGGCGCTTCGCTGACCTGCCGTTTCCTGGTCGGCTCTCCGGTGTTCCCCGCTACTCCCCGCAGCTCGCCGCTCGATCGGGCACGCGGGGGACACGGTCCGGACTCTCCGTCCGCCGCCATGCGGTCTACGGCTCACCCCACTCAGGGACGCACATCATGCTGTGCGCTGGCACGACGGGTTCGCTCGGCAACGGATCGATTCCACGGACCCGTACGGCCACGATATCGACGGGGATGGGGGATCGGGTCGGGAGCGGCATCAAACGCCACCTGAAGGCCTCTGGGACGTCTTTGGCGGGCATTTCCACCATGGCGAGACTGACCCACCGGTCGTAGTTCGTGGGGTATATGCGAATCAAGGCGCCGCATTCGGGGCAAACTGGCGGCTCGATCCAAGTCACGTCATCGGGGTCGGGCTCGGGTCTGGGGGTGGCCGTGGCTCCGTCGGTCTCGGCCATCTCGTTGGCGAGGGTGTTCCAACAGCCCTCGCAGTAGCTCGCCATGAGCCCGATCCGCCCGCGCTCACGTACGGAGCCGCCCGCATCTCCGCAGCGAAGACATACGGGCTGGCCACCCTCCCGTGTCGCCCCCATGTGTTCGAGTGTGAGCGGATCCGACCGGGTCCTAGTAGGTCGCGATTTAGCCTCATTTGGCGATCACATACCGGCCGGCTCGGTGGAACCTCGACGACTGTGCCAAGACTCCGCCGGCCTGCCTTCTCGGTGCGAACTACGGGCGGGGCAGTCGCTGAGGTCATCCGGCCTGGTCACTCGGCCGTCAGCGCTTTGGGACGACTGCCTGCGGTCGGCACGGTTGCTGTACTTCTCTGCGGTACAGCACTCCCCAGTACAGAGTCTCTGAGAAGATCGCGGGATGCTGCGACTTACCGATTTCATTATCGACTGCCCGGACACGATGAAGCTGGCAGCTTTCTACTCCGAGGTGACGGGCCGTCCGATCAAGGAAGGCAGCTCCGCGGACTGGGCTGGCATCCAGTTCGGCGAGATCGAGCTGGCATTCATCCGGGTGGACGACTACCGCGCTCCGCAGTGGCCCGACAGCGAGCACCCCAAGCAGTTCCACCTCGACTTCGAAGTGGACGAGATCGAGTCCGAGCAGCGCCGCGTCCTCGACCTCGGCGCGACGCTAAGGCAGGACTTCATCGGCCCTAACGGCTATGGCTGGCAGGTCTACACCGACCCGATCGGCCACCCCTTCTGCCTGTGCCGCAACAAAGGCGTCATCTGGACCGACCAGGGCCCGATCTGGCCCAAGCGCGACTAATACTCCAGTCAGAAATCGTGTCCTGAGCTGGTTCTTCTTCGGTAGTGGCAGCGCCGGGCGATGGCTTGGTGGTGTCTGCGCCAGTGGGACCAGTTCAGTGTGAAGGCAGACACCTCACGTTGCTATGCCGTCAAGCTCTCGGGATCAGCTCTCCATTCACGGCGTGGTTGTAGAGCCGGCGGTGTCACTCGTTGGCGTGGGGTCCGGGGTCGGTGGTCAGGACGGGGTTTGGGCCGGTCTCGATGAGGTGCAGCAGGGTCCCGGCGACGCCGTAGCAGTCGTCCGGGCCGAAGCAGGAGACCAGCGCTCGGGCTTCCTCGCCCGTGACTGGCTTCGGAATTGCTTCGAGTTGTTCGACGCGCCTGTCGATCTCTTCTTCGCTCGCGTCCCAGTCGGGGAGCGGGCCGTCGGCGACGAACGCCTGCACTTCGGGTCTCATGGGTGAATGATCAGCTTCCATCGCCAGCGTGGGCAGGGTGTCTTCGCTGTTCAGGCTGCCGCCGCCTCTGCCTGCGACGGTGCTGGAAACGCAGCTTGCTCGTCGAAGAGTTCGCGGTGTTGCAGGCAGTGGTAGAGCTGTCCGATCATGCGGTTGAAGAGGTTGCGCTGGGCAGCGGCGTGCCAGTCTCCGTGCTCGCGTCGTCGCCGGTAGTGGGCGTTGGCTCCGGTGGATGTGCGGAGCGAGGAAAAGGCCCAGAGGTAGCCGGCGTGGTTGAGCCGGTCGTTTTTCACCCAACGTCTGGTGATGCTGGACTTCTTGCCGGAGGCCCTGGTGATGGGCGAGGAACCGGCGTATGCCTTCAGGCCGCGGGCGTCGGCGAAGCGGGTGGGGTCGTCCCCGATCTCAGCCAGAATCCGGGCGGCGAGCTGGATGCCGAGCCCGGGGAAGCTCAGCAGGATCTCGGCGTCCGGGTGCTGAGGGAACGCCTCTTCCATCGCCTCGGCAAGCTGGTCGGCGGCGGTGCAAGCGGCATCCAGCTGGAGAAGGAGGGCGAGCATCTGCTTGCCGAGTGTCTCTTCGACCAGCGGCGGCTGGTGGGCCCACTCGGCGCGGAAGACGTCGTGGACGCGGTCGGCTTCGGCCTCGATGCCGCGCTTGCGGCCTGCTCGTCGAAGTGCGGCCTGGAGCTGAGTGCGGGTCAGGCGCGCGGCCCGAGAGGGAGTCGGTGCGGCCTTGAGGAGTTCGCGGGCTTCGGGGCGGCACAGAGCGTTGGCCCAGGTGGCGAAGGCTTCCAGGGCAGCGGGATAGTACTCGCGCAGAAGGGAGCGGAGCTGGTTGGCGAGCTGCTGCCTGTTCCACAGAGAATCTTGCTGGGCACGTGCCAGGACAGTGATCGAGCGTCCGAGGTCGCTGTCCTGCGGCAGCGGCCGATGGGCGTGCATGTCGGTGCGCAGGATGTTCGCGAGCACGAGTGCGTCGCCGGGGTCGGACTTCTTGCGCGAGACCGAGTGGCGGTCGCGGTAGCGGGCCGCGGCCAGCGGGTTGATCGCGAACACTTTCCGTTTTCCGGTCCGCAGCACGGCAACCAGCAGGCCGCGGGAGGTCTCGATCGCCACCGGTATCGGGTTGTCCTCGGTGTCGCCGTACTCTGCGAGCAGCTCCAGCAGCAGTTTGTAGCCGGCCGCGTCGTCGCTGATGTGTCGCTTGGCCACCAACGCTCCAGCGTCGTCGACCAGGGCGACGTCGTGAGTGCGCTCTGCCCAGTCGATTCCACAGTAGATCAAGATTGTCCCTCCCTGACGTGCAGGTGTTTGCGCTGGTCACGAGCGCATGCGGGCCACGCGAGCGACCTAATCCCAGGCATCAACCGCCTTGCGGCTGTGCCTCCACCTCACTAGCCCCGTACTTCGCGGGTCGTTGATTCGTATGGTGTGACCGGTCCGGGAGTGTCCCGGGCCGGTGGTGTGGCGTTGGATCGGGTGTGTCGATGACTTCCCGGTCCCCGCGGCCACGGTCTGAGCGTCAGCGCCTTGAAGTGGTGGTGACGTCCGTGGTGGAGAAGCGTCTGGGCGCTCTGCCTGTCGCTGCCGAGTTTCTGCGCCGGCTGGATGTGGCTGGGATCGTCGATGAGCTGTGCCCGGGCGGGGCGAGCGCCCATCTGACCCATGGGCAGGTCATCGAGGCGCTGGTGGCCAACCGGCTGTCCTCGCCCGCACCGCTGCTGCGGGTTGGGGACTGGGCCAGGTGCTGGGCGGTGGAAGAGGTCTTCGGCATCGAGCCGAACCTGCTCAACGACGATCGTCTGGCCCGGGCGCTGGATGCGGTCGCGCCGAAGCTGGAGCAGCTCGCGGGCACGGTCGGGGCGCGGGCGATCGCCGAGTTCGGTATCGACGTGTCCCGGTTTCATTGGGACATGACGAGTATGTCCGTCTACGGCGCTTACCCGGAGGAGGACCAGGACGCGCAGTACCCGGTCATCGGCCACGGGCATCCCAGAGACCGGCGTTTCGACCTGAAGCAGGTCCAGGCCGGGCTGGCGGTGTCCGCCGACGGCGGCATCCCCGTCCACGCCCGTGTCTTCGGCGGCGGTGCGGCCGAGGTCTCCCAGGTCGTCGGGGCGATGAAGGACCTGCGGAAGATGGCCGGCCGGCCGGACTTCCTGATGGTCGCCGACTCCAAGCTGGTGTCCTACTTGAACATCGCCGCCCTGCTTGAGGCCGGGGTGCCTTTCATCGCCCCGGTCCCCGCCGCTCAGGTCAAGGACGAGGTCTACGCCGCCTTGGACCTGGACCGGGCGGCGGTCGTGGACTGGGTGCCCGAGCGGGACGCCGGCAAAGAACCGGACCAGCGGGAGGTATACCGGGTGCTGGAGGACGTCCACACCCTTGCCGGGCCTCGCAAGAACGACCCGGTCCTGACGGTGCGGCGGATCCTGGTCCACTCCACCGGCAACGCCGCCGGTCAGCAGGCCGCCCGGGCCAAGCGCCTCGCCCGGGCCGGGGAGGATATGGACAAACTCGCCCGCGCGGCGGGCGGTCGGCACTACAAGACCCGCGAGAAGGTCGCCGCCCGTGCCGGGGTGATCGCAGCGAAGCGCCGCGTCGCCTCCTGCTTGCGCTGGGACATCACCGAGGACGAGGCCGGCACCCCCTCGCTCTGCTGGCACTTCGACCAGGGGGTCCTCGACGCCGAGGCCCGGGCCGACGGCTGGTACGCGCTGATCACACCACTGACCGCCGGGCAGGCCGCCCCGCAGGACGTCCTGATCCAGTACAAGGGGCAGGGCGCCGTCGAGCGCCGCTACCACGATTTCAAGGGGCCTCTCGCGGTCGCCCCGGTCTTCGTGCAGCACAATCACCGCGTCGCCGCCCTGATCCAGGTGATCTGCCTGGCCCTGCTGGTGTTCTGCCTGATCGAGCGCCAGGTGAGGCGTGCACTGGGCCCCGAGCAGACGATGATCGGCCTCTACCCGGACAACCGCCGGGCCCGGCCCACCGGCCGGATGATCCTCTACCACCTCGGCGAGCTGACGCTGCGGATCGGCAACGTGACTGATCCGCCCACCGTCCAGATAACCCGCGGCGTCCAACTCCACCTCCTCGACCTGCTCGACACCGACATCGGACAGACCCGCTGGCCACAGACCTGAAACGGTGACCCTCGAAGTCCGGGGCTAGGGGAACGCTGTTGCCCACGCCGTGTACGGCGACGAAGTGAAGGGGGCAGCGGCGGTCTGGTCATAGAAGCCTCGGGATGAGGGGGCGAGGCTGAGGACGACAACGAGGAACGCGCCGACCACCCTCGCACGACCGCCTGCGGACCGGACTCCCGCACGCCGCCGACAGCGGTGTCATGCGAGCGCGCCCCGCCTTCGGTATACACGGAGTGGCTCCCTGTCAGGCAAACGGCCGCCAGCAGGTGTGCGAGTAGTGAGCGCATGGGGTGTTGATCCTGTGGCGGGGTCAGATCTAGGTGTACATGCCCATGCCATACTCAGCTGCGACCAGTTATATGACGTGTCGTCAAATGGCAGGCCAAACAGGGCTGCGACACCTGGAGAGCGGACGCCTCGACAGGACGGGGGATCGGTTGAGCAAACGTGACTCCACGCGCGGGGAGGACAGGCCGTCGCGCACCCAGATTCGGCTACTGGCCACCGCCGGTGCGCGCGGCGCGGTGGTGCTGGCGGCTTCACTGGCCGAGTGCTCATCCTGGTCCGGGCTATGAGGCGAGGGAACGGGGAGAGGACATGAAACACCTGGTCGAAATGCCGATCAACACGGCAAGCGGTCCCACGCAAATCGTGCAAGTGGAGATCGAACACGCACCAGTGGGGCCCGTCAAGGTCTCACGTCCCGGACAAGTCGTGGCTCGCGCGACGCACACTCTGGGCGAGATGCTCGCCGGGATCCGCCCCCTGGCCGAGGGATTCCTCGACGGATTTGCGGGTATGGCCGAGGCTCCCAACGAGATCGGCCTCGAGTTCGGACTCTCGCTCTCGGCGGATGCGAACCTTGTCGTGGCAACCACGGCGGCACAGGCCAACTTCAAGATCACTCTGAACTGGCATCCCACGGCTGAGAGCGTTCCCGCGCCCCAGCCCGGCCCCACGGGGAGTGCCTCGTGACGGAGGCGACTACTCCCGCCATAGGCATTGCAGATCCGGATGCGCTGAATGCCTCCATCGTGCGTATCGTGTGCACCGAGAGCTCTGACGAGTCGGCACTCGATCCGGCAGGTCTAGGCGTCTTGATAGCCGACGATCTAGCGCTGACCTGTGCGCACGTGGTCGGCAGTGCGCTTGGACGCGCGGGCACACCCCTGTCCGACGGGGCGCGGGTCACCCTTGACCTCCCACTCCGACGTGATTCGGGGATTCCGGGTCCGTACGTCACTGCCAGGATCGAGCTCCCGCCTCAAGGGCGCGGGGAGCTCGACCTGGTCTTGCTCCACCTGGACGAGATGCTTCCGCTGGCCAAGCCAGCCTGGATGGTTGAGGCCGGGCCGCAGCACCTGTGGGAGGACTCTGCACGGGTCTTCGGGCTGCCGGACGACCATGCCGACGGCGTCTGGCACGCCGCAGTCCTCCGGGGAAGTCAGGCAGGCGGCCTAGTCCAGGCCGACATGGTCGGCTTTGGGCACCCCGTCTCTGCGGGATTCAGTGGCAGCCCGGTATGGGACCAGGAACTTGGCGGCGTGGTCGGCTTGATGGCCGAAGCCGAAGGAAGCGGCCTCCCAGTCAGCTACATGGTCCCCACGGCCCGAATTCTTGAGGCCTGGCCGCGCCTGCGCGACCTCGCGAAGCCGCTCTCGCCGTTTCGCGGCCTGTCGCCGTTCAAGGAGAGCGACAAAGCAGTCTTCTACGGGCGGGAGGCGGAGGCTTCCCACCTCGCAGGAGACGTGGCCCAGGCTCCATGGACCACCCTGCTCGGCCCATCGGGCTGTGGAAAGTCCTCCCTAGTCATGGCCGGAATCATCCCGAAGCGACGTGCGGCCGGTGACTGTGTCATCGTCATCAAGCCCGAACGCCCGCTGAGCCCACTGCGCGCTCTCGCGGCCGCCCTGGTGCCCCTGCTTGAGCCCGATCTGCCGGTCAGCGACCGGCCCGCTCGCTACAACAGCCTTGTTGCCAATCTCGCCGAGCAAGGGCTTCGCGATCTGGCGCCCCTGGTGCTGGAGCAACAAGACCGCCAGCGACTTCTGGTCGTAGTCGACCAGTTCGAAGAGCTCCTCAAACTCGATGAAGACGACATCGAAGCCTTCGCCCAAGTCCTCTCGCCCAACCAGCTTCCCGAGCGGGTAAGCGTGCTCGCCGTGCTGCGCGCCGACTTCCTGGGCTCTGTGCTCGAACGCCCATCCTTGGCCCCGGTGGCCGAAACGACCATGCAGTTGGACGAGACAGCACTCATCCAGGTGCGCACCCTCGCGCCGATGCGCGCTGAGCAAGTACGGGAAATCATCGCCTTGCCGCTGGAGGAAATCCCCGGCATCGACTACGAGGCCGGCCTCTCCCAGCGTATCCTCGACGACGCCCGTGCGGAGAAAGGCATCCTGCCCCTGCTCGCCTACACACTCGCCGAACTGTGGAAGCTCCAGCACGGCGGACGGCTCACCCACGCCGCCTACGATCACCTCGGCGGCGTGAAGGGCGCGCTGAAGAGCGCCGCTAGCGGCGCTTGGAAAGCGATCGACGATGACGACAAGCCTGCGGCCGAGCACCTGCTGACCCGGCTGGTGTGGATCCCTGACGGCGCTGAACCGCCAACCTGCCGCACCGCGACCCGCGGCGAACTAGGAGAAGCCCCCTGGCGCATCGCCCGCGGGCTCGCGGCAGAGAACCTCCTCATCCTCGACAGCGCAGACGGTTCAACCGACGAAACTGTGAGGCTTGCCCACGACGCTCTGGTCACCGCCTGGGACGAACTCGATCGCCTGGTCGCGAACAACCGCGAGTTCCTCGCCTGGCTCCCAACGCTCCGGAGCGACCTCACTCGCTGGAAGAACGGAGCACAAAGCCCCGATCTGCTGCCTCCGGACAGCGTGATCGACCTTGTCGACGACAAGAATTGGCAACCCTCACTGAGCAAGGAAGAGCGCGAATTCCTCGATCTGGGCCGCGCCCACCACCGCTCCCGGCGCCGCCGACGGCGGACGGTTCTGTCTGGTACAGCGATGATAACGACGCTGGCGTTGGTACTCGGCTTCTTATTCCTGTACACACGGGGACAGGACATGGAGCACTCCGCGGAGGCAAACTCCCGGACGCTTGCGCAGGTCTCCCAGGACGAGTCCGCCTCGGACCCGGCACTCGCTGCAATGCTCGCTGTGGCCGCGTACAAGACTTCACCCACCCGAGAGGCACGCAACCAGGTTCTCCGGGAGTACCTGGCGTACTCAGCCGCATCCCGCGTGATCTCCGGACTGCCCGGCAGCGTTGCGACGTTCGCCACCAGCCGCGACGGAAACGTAGTGTTCGCCGGCACCCCGCTCGGGCGCTCGGTGCTCTTCGTCCACGCTGCCAGCGGCACAGTCGTGAGCGAGCCGATCTCCGCCCGATACGTGGTTTATGCGGTGGTTTCGCCGGACGGCCACAGAGCGGGCTTTGTTGACGATGAGGGAAACGCAGGATGGTTCGACGTCAATGCTGATTCCTCCCAGCCCGCCGGCCCGATACACAAGCTCCCCCGCGTGGCGCAGGCCAATTTCTACTACAATCACCCGGCGGACGCGGCAGCGATTTCCTCTGATGGAAATCTCATGGCCGCTGTTACCGGAGGCGGCACTCTTGCGCTATGGAACCTCAAAACAGGAACGCTAGCCAGGCTGCCCGCGCCTCCGAACACCACCAATAGTATCTGGTTCAGCAGCGACAACCGCTCCCTGCTCGTGAAGACAGATACTTCCAATTTCGCGGCGGGCCTCTCCGCCGTCACGATTGTCACGGGTCAGATACGAACCGTGGTCCCCGCTGCAGAAAACCAGGACTTCCTCATCTCCGGCAACCGTTCGATCGTCGCCGTATGCCTTTACCAGAACAACAGTCCGGACACGCTCAGTCTGCGACGGATTGACGACGGCAGCACCGTCGGCCAGCCATACCACGGCGAGTCGGCCTGCCAGGCAGTCGCCATCGACGCTACTGGGCGCTGGATCGCCGTCAACGAAAAGGGCAGCGGCGGGGTCCACCTGATCGATATGCATCAGAGCAGAGAAACCGGGTTGATCGGAACGCCAGCCGATACGGGCGACTCCTTCTCCGACCAGTTGATCTCAGGTCGCGACGGAAACCTCTATCTCGCCGCGCAAGGCACCACAGACATCACCTACACAAAACTGCCGACAGCAGCCAGTCTAGGACCAGCCCCGGCCGACAATGAAGCACTGACTTCACACGGGAAGTACGTCATCGACGTTTCCCAGGACGGCTCCAAAGTGCAACTGCTCTCCGTGGCGCTAGGCAGCCTCGTGAGTCAGGCGGAGCGACAGAAACCCTACTGGAAACCCGCGTCAAGTGACACCCTCGCTTCCAGCCGCGACGGAAAGCTTCTCGCTGACCGCGAAGGGGCCGACGTCGTTTCGGTCAGGCAGATCCCCTCACTTCGCCAGACTGCCCTGATCACCATCCCGAAGCCTATTTCATGGACATCAGAGACGAACTTTTCTGACTTCTTCGATGCGGACGCCCATCTCGTCACAGTCTTCGGAACCGACGTGCAGGAGTGGGATGCTCACACCGGCCGCATGCTCGCGCAATTCAACGCCACAGCATTCCATCCCCGGAGCGACACAAACGGCGAACCCCAAGTGACCGTGGCCCCCTACAGCGCCGCGAACCAGGTCGTGATCATTGACACCGGCGATCCCCTCCTGCGCGTCGTCGATCTTACAACCGGCCACGTCATCACCTCGCTCAAGACCGACGACGATGTCATAAGCATCCAGTTCGACCCCAGCGGGCAGTACTTTTCCCTGCTCCGCGCGGGCTCGCAGGTCGAACTCTGGCGCCGAGACCCCCTCGCGAAGGAACTCGGCCCACTGCCCAGCCTCACCGGTGCAGGCGGAATCCTCGATGTCTCCGCAGGCAACCCGACAGGACAAGCAGGCCCGTTCGCCGCCGGATTCATCGACAGCGACGGCCACTTCATGATCGGATCCAATGGGACCGTCCACGTCTACAAGGTCGGCGACCGCTCCTACACCGACTACTACGACTTCAGCCTTCCCTCTGGCATAGCCGGCCAAGGTTCCAGTAACCCGTACACTTTCCTCGCAGTCGCCGGCGGCGGTAAGGAGCTTCTCTACAAGGATCCTCAGGGCAACTTGAGTGCCATCGAGCTCAACACCGCCGTCTGGGAACAAAAGCTGTGCAGCGTCATCGGCGACCGCGGCTTCGTGGACGCCGACCGCGCCAGCCTGCCGGCCGGTATCCCTCAGCAACCGGTGTGCCCGGCATCCGGCTCTTCATAGCGACCTCCCCCTGCTCGGCGATTCTGTGGGCGCTGGCCACCGGCGTGGGTCCGTACCACCAGAGTCCCCCGCGGCCTGCCCGGCTCATCAGGCGCGTGTCGCGCACTCCCGGACCGGTCACACCATACGAATCAACGACCCGCGAAGTACGGGACTAGCCGTTCGTGGCACCAGCGCACCCCACGGGCCTCGGTCTGCGCGGGAGCTCGGACGACTCGGGCGTATCAAGAGGTCACCGTGCGGCAGGCTCGCACTACCAAGGCCAACGAGTGATCAAAGGGTGGTGTTGACGCTCGACGGCCCTGGACGTCGCCGCTTCCCAGATCTGCACAGGCGTCCGTCCAGTGCCGACGAGCACCAGCGCCCGTCGACGGTGGTGGCGGCCCCGCTGCACCGCATGTCGCCGCTCTGCCTTGAGACGTCGCACGTCAGGGCCTCTTGGGGCATTCATACGGCGCCCACGCGACCACCACCATGAGCACCAGGACCGCGCACGCTGTCTAAAGCGAGGCGTTGCCCGCCTGGCAGCCACGAGGTGTCGCGGTCCCGACACTCGAACGCTCCTGGAGCTACCGCTCTCTTGGAACGCCTTAACAAGGGATTAGGACCTCCTGGTAGCTCGGCGATTGCGAGTCGACCCGAGCTTCCGGAGGCCCTGTTGTTGCAGTCTTGCGTGAGTGTGTCCGCCGCGTCCAACTCCCGCGTGTCGCTGTGCGATTGCCTCGCGCACCGGTTCGGGAACGCCGCAGAGCGCCCGGACCGCGTCCCGTGCTACGTCTCGGACATGACGGAGGCGGAATGGCAGGTCGTCCGGGCGGCGCTGCCGGTCCCGGCGTGGCTTCAGGGGCGGGGCGGCCGGCCCGAGGGCTACGCCACCGCGTGATGCTGGACGCTGTGCGGTACGTCGTCGACAACGGGCAATGCCGTTGTTTGAGCTACTGAAGTATCGCGGGCGTAAGGGTGATGACCTTTTCCGGGACCCGTCGTGTGCCTCGCCTGACCTGGTCTTTCTTACGCACGATGTACTGCGAGACCGGATGGCGGGTGTAGCGGTCCGCTGCGCGTAGTCGCCGGAGACCGTTGTCGAGCTTGCGCACGACTTTCGTGGCCATCCGCTTCATGAACTGACGCAGACGGCGGGTTGATTGGCCTGCCTGGAGGACGACGCTGCGTCGTGTGTGCTTGAGGACCGTGACGAATGAGATCCGGTCGGGGTCCAGGCCCTCGCCGTCGGCCAGCCGCATGATGAGCCGGTTCAGGCAGTGATGGAGAGTCAGGTGGGCCCAGATCTCCTGTCGTACCAGTTCCGGCGACGCCGACCGCAGTACCTCGGTCTTTCCCCGCTGAAAGGTCTTCAGCTGCCGGTAGGCGGATTCGACCTGTCGGGTAGGTGCGGCGCATTGCTGCGCCGCACCCCCCTCAGAACCGGACGGGCGGCGTTAACCGCATCCGGCTCAAGCAGGCCCTGAAGGCCCACGGGCAGCCAGAATTGCCGGTCCACGGCTACCGCGCCAGCGGTGGCAGTGGACGTGAATCAGTCGGAAGGCGACACGATCGTCCGGCTGGCCTGCGTCCGGGGTGAGGGTGATCGCGTTGCCGCGCACTGCCGTCCGGGTCGCCCGTAGCCACTGCTCCCATTCCTGGGGGCTTTGCGGCTCCTGGTCGGCGTGCAGGAGAAGGCTTCCGCATAGAGGACACCGACCGTGCTGCCCCTGAAGCAGGTGCAACCAGGACGGGCTCAGCGGGGGTTTGTTCCTGCGTCGCCGCGAGGCCCAGTACTCGGTCAGCGCCGGGTCGTCCACGGACGCCCCCTTGATGACCAACTGATGCCTGACGATCTTTGTCCAGGCAAACTTGGCGAGATAGCGGCCGGTCTCCCGGTCACCGAATACCCACCGGTCCTGCCTGGAGGTGTTGAACCGGCCGAAGTACCGGGCTGTCACCCAGCCCCTCGGCTTGTTCGGGTGCGTGTGCCTGGCCCACCTGTAGACCAGCTTCCACACGTGGTTGTCCAGCGAGGTGAACACCTTGCTGGAGACCACGCCCCGATAGTAGGCAGCCCAACCCCGGATGATCGGGTTGAGCTTGGCGATCACCGCTGCCGCGTTCTGTCCCCGAAGGGCCAGCACTTCGGCGGTGAGCCGTGCCCGGATTCGTCGCACGGCCGTCTTGCTCGGCTTGATCAGCAGCTTGCCGTTGAAGCGGCGGACGGTGAACCCCAGGAAGTCACAGCCTTCGTCGAGGTGCGCGATGCGCGTTTTGTCCTCGTTGAAGGCCAGCCCCCTGGGCGCC
Organism: Streptomyces sp. NPDC020192; assembly: GCF_044388685.1. Taxonomy (NCBI): domain Bacteria; kingdom Bacillati; phylum Actinomycetota; class Actinomycetes; order Kitasatosporales; family Streptomycetaceae; genus Streptomyces; species Streptomyces sp. NPDC020192. The sequence continues at coordinate 16,643 of NZ_JBIRXG010000054.1, forward strand.
AGCCACGCGGCGAGCCGTTCCTTGACCTGCTCGGCTTCATCACGGCTGTGACAGAGCACCACCAGGTCGTCGGCGTACCTGATCAAGGTCGGTGAGCCCACTGCCAGTTCACCGGCACGCGGGCCGTTGGGTCGGTAGCGGACTCCGGCGGCCTCTTCCATTCCGTGCAAGGCCACGTTCATCAGCGCGGGGGAGATGACCCCGCCTTGCGGGACCCCCTCCCCGGTCGGGGCGAAGCAGCCGCGGTCGATCACTCCCGCCTTGAGCCACTGCTCGACCAGTCCCCTGGCGGGGAACTGTCCGATGGCGGCCAGTAGGCGGTCATGGTCGATTCGGTCGAACGCCGCTGCCAGGTCCGCGTCAAGAATCCACTGCCGCTTCGGGTCCTTGCCCTTGGCGGCCAGAAAGATCGCTCCGATCGCGTCGTGGCAGCCTCGGCCGGGCCGAAATCCATAGGATCTCGGCTCGAACCGCGCCTCCCACTCAGGCTCCAACGCATTCAGCGACACGGCTTGAAGACACCGGTCGATGATCACGGGAATTCCTAGGCCGCGCTGGCGGCCATCGGCCTTGTCGATGAACACCCGCCTGACGGGCAAGGGCTTCCAGAGGGCCGCCCGGTGCTGCATCCAGTCGGCCAGCTCGGCCTTCCCCTGGGGCAGCAGGACAACCCGCCCATCGACACCTGCCGTCTTGCGGCCAGCGTTGACCTCCGTCACCCGCCGCACGCTCACCAGCGTGTTGGAGCGGGAACGGAGCATCAGTTTCTGGAGATTACGGACCCTTTTGAGGTCCCCTGCCTGTGACGCCGTGAAGATCCGCTGCCTCAGCCGCCGTACTTCCTCCTCCGCGCGCTGCCAGTCGATCGACTGCCAATCGGTGGAGTCGCCCTCCGGTCCGTTCACCACGCCGTCGGCATCCGAAGCGGTTCGCGCCTCGACTGTTCGTATCGTCATGGTGTCCAACTTGTCCTTCGGTTCCGGTGCTGTTGGTCATCGATTCCTCACAGGCCCACCTGGCCCACGTCAGCACCCTTTCGGGTCCGGGCAGTGCCCGTATCCGGCCGGTTGTCCGGGGCGACCAGCGGAGGTGCTGATCATCTGCCGCGGGTTCCCGTTGCCTTTCGGCCACCGGCGTTCACTTCTTGGGCCATCCTGTTCCCGCTGGGGAGTTGGACCTTCCTTACGGTCGGCTGACCGGCGCCTTTCGGCACCGGACCCCAACGGGGTTTCCACGTTCCGCACGAGTGAGACACGACCGGGGTGGGTGCCCCCTAAACTCCGGGACGGCGATGCTCTCCCGGCTGACGTTGGGGATTCAGCCGGCGCCTGCCGCTTCTCAACGGCCAGTCCTGCACCCCGCTGGAACAACCCATCGGCGGGGGTCACGATTACGAAGCATCATCAGGGGTTCACTTGCGTTCACCCGTCCGGTCTTCCCCTTGCCTGTAACCCCCGGATGGAACGGGAGCCCTTGGGCTTCTCCTCCGGGCTTCACACCCCGCCGTTACCGGCGACGCATGCCGAAGTGGGGACGGGCCTTGAGCACTGGCCCGGAACTACGCTGTCGACAGCAACGGCCGTCCTCCTTCAGCTAATTCACTCAAACTCGTGCGACTTCGTGTCGCACCCCAACGCTCGTGATACAGGGCCGCCAGCTCCTCGGCGGGCCAGGACTATGGATCGAGCAGGTCGGTCAGCAGCCTGGTTGTCTCGCCGTCATCGACCTGGTAGTCGATGACCCTGACTGTCGCCCCGCCTGGATGGGAGCGCCGCTGCCCGGCGAGATTCATCCGGGTCAGATAGGTCCCGTCAGGCAAGACCTCCATGGGCCTCGCGGCGACGAAAGTGCGGGCTCTGATCAGTATGTGCGCTCCGGCCTGCGTATATGCCTTCCACAGTGCGACACCGGGGAAGGCCCGGTCCATGATCACCAGCATTCCGGCGGCACTGCCGGCCATCTCTGTCGCCAGTGCGGGTTCGCCACCACCGCCCTTGAAGCTGCCTATTCGCGCGTCGATCGTCGCGTGCGTACCGGTCTCGGTCAGCGTGACCACTCTGGCCTGTGGGAACCCGAGGGGCCGACCGGCACTGTCCACCTGCCCACCAAAGGCGGTACGTGTCGTGTCGTTCTCCGGTACGTCCAGCAAGAACCCGTCGACCGCGTCAACTCTCATCCCGCGCCAGAACGCGGCCTCGAGAGTGGGCGGAGCGATCGCCCCGGCCACTCGGCGGAACACTCCCTCCAAGGGTGCGGCTCCAAGCTGCTTCCGGGCCCTGGTGAAGGATGACTTGCTTGGCATCCAGCCGACCACACGCGGTCAGCACCTCGTCCACCAGCTCAGGAACGATCCACTCGGTGAGCAACCCGAGCCGGATTTCATCGGATAACCCGATCCATGGATGCATGTCCGTGTCAACGAACCAGCACCCCGGCGGTCACCGTGCCTGGGGGAGGGACTACGTGCACCTCTCAAGCAACGGCATTGCGACAACGGGTGCAAGTGGAGGTCCGTTCCCGTCGATTTCGGGATCCCGTGGCGGACAATCTACGGGTTCTTCCAGCGATGGCGGGCGAACGGAACGCTGGCCCGCATCCATGACGGCCTCAATCCCCGCACCGTGGCGGTGATCCTGGATTCCCAGTCCGTCAAGGGCGCCGAGACCGTGGGAGCGGACAGCCGCGGCTTCGACGGCGGGAAGTTGATCAATGGCAGGAAGCGGCACCTGGCCGTCGACATGCGGGGCATGGCTCTGGCCGTCATGGTCACCAAGGCATCGCCGCACGACAGCATCCCCGCCCGCGACCAGCTGTTCCGGCTGCGGCTGACACATCCCGAACTCGCCGTCGCCTGGGCGGACTCCGCCTACGGCGGGACCCTCGTGGACTGGTCCCACACCTTCCTCGGGATCACCCTCAAGACCGTGCCCCGACGCAAGGACCAGGACGGCTTCGCCGTCCTCGCCAAGCGGTGGCGGGTCGAGCGCGCCATCTCATGGATCATGAGAGCTAGGAGGAACGTGCGCGACTACGAACGCCTCGTCTCCCACAGCGAAGCCCACATCACCTGGACCTTCATCACCCTCATGGTCCGCCGCCTCACCCGACCACCCCGGCCACCACGCACCGAGCCCCACCCCGCCGAACCGGAGAAACCGGCCAGCAAGCCCAAGCCCATACGCCTCCGGCCCCAGCAGCCACGGACGATCCGCCTGGCCCCCACCACCCTGCGCTGATCGGGGGTTGGGTCCAGTCGTACATCGTTCGCCTGCCTTCTCGCTGGCGAACCAGCGCCGCCGCTCGTCGTCTGCTGTCGAATCTGGCGGGGCGGGTGCTGTCACAGGGTTAGCTGGTTGCGCGGAAGACGAGGAGAGCGGCGATCGTACCTGTCGCGTGCTCTGCGTAGGCGTGGGAGGTGATGTGGACGAGTGTCCAGCCTGCTTGTTCGAGGGTTTGAATGACGGCTGAGACGTGGTGTTCAACGATGTATCCGGTCTCCATCGTGCCGCGTCTGGCGTCGCCGAGTGGGATGCTGATGGTGAAGACGAGGTCGCCTCTGTCGCGGCGTTTCTTTGCGGTGTTCGCGATTCGGTCGATGCGTGGTGTCTGATTCGCCATGACCCCTCAACGCTGGGTTGATGTTGGTGTGCAGCACTGTTGCACGAGCCTGGTCATGCCGCCCACCGTTCGGCCAACGGCAGCCAGAGCGACACGGCACCGATCACACACCTGCACCACCGCGTCAAGAATGTCCTGAGGCCGGATGGTTAGGGAAGTCGTGAGACCTCATAAGCCACCTGTCCATCGGTGTTGATCCCATATCAGGACCATCTCCCTCAGACGGATCGCGCACCGGGGGCTGGATCTGTGCGCTTTCGGCCGTGCGGCCACTGACTCATCCCGCTTCTCACTACAGCCGGGCCGGGCAGGCACGGAGTGCCATAGATCACCGGATCTGACACAGCTTCTGAACGCCGAGCTGACCGCACGGCTGGAGGAGAGAGACGCGGAACTTGAAGCGGCCCGCGCGGCCAACCGCGAGTTGACCCGGGCACTGAACCAACGTGCCTGAACCTGCTGGCCGCAGCCATACGGCGCTACGCGTGTCGACGGTCAAACAATTTGGCTGACCGTCGACACTACTCGACTTTGTAGCAGGTCGTGATCTTGGTGTGGGTGGCTCTACGCCGCGGCTGCTTCCCAGGCGCGGACGACCGCTGCGTTTTCCTCGGAGTCGGGTTGAGCTGCAGGGTTGCGGATATGGCGGGCGGCGATGAGCGTCCGACGGAGCTTGGCGACCATGTCGGGGAAGGCCGGAGTGGTCTTGGTGGTGTACCAGGGCTGCCGGGCCCGGCGGTCGTCGACGTCGGCGGGGTGATGGCCGTGCAGGGTGTACCAGAGCACGGTGATGGTGTGGACGGCCAGACCGAACGGGACGGTCCGCTCGACCGCGCGCCGGGTGCGGTTGCGGGCCTGGCCGACACCGAGGTCCTCACGCATGTGGTGGAAGGCCAGCTCGATGGACCAGCGCGCGCCGTAGCGTTCCACGAGGTCGTCGGCGGGGCTGTGCAGGTCGGTGCTGATCAGGGCGAGGTCGTACGGCTTGGCCGAGTCGAGGTCGCGGACCAGGACGAGGCGGACCGGGAGGTCCTTGAAGGCGCCGTACCACAGGCACTCGGTGGTGGTGATCCACACGAACTCCGTGCGGCCGTAGCGTTCCACCACCGTCAGCGTCCAGGTCGCGGCCTGCGCGATGGCGGTCAGCGAGCCGAGCGCGGCGCCTTTCTTGCGTGGCCGGCCGCGCTTGCCCGTCCTGGGAGGAGTGGGCGCAGACAGTGCGGCGTTGCGCGGTAGCCGGGTGGTGAAGGTGACGCCTGCGGGCAGGCCGGCGACCTTCTCCGAGTGGTAGGCGCCGTCTCCGACCACGTGCACCATGCGGTCGGACAGCACGGCGGCCAGGTCGTGGACCATCTCCAGGGCCAGGTCGGTTCGGGAGGCGGTGGCCCTGCCCCGCCACAGCCGGGCGGTCACCGGCAGTGCGACCGGCCTGGCGAGGAACGGCAGTCGCACCACGATCGCCACGATCACCCAGGTGTTGCCGAACCCGAGCTTGTCCTTGCCCCGGCCGGATCCGTCGTGTGCCCACAACGCCCCGAAGACCTTCTTGCCGACCCGCTGGAGCAGGGTGTCGTCGACGGCGACCAGCACCGGGGCGCCGGCCGGAAGCAGTGCCTCGACCACCGCCCGGGCCAGCCGCAGACCGAGCCGGTCCGCATCCCAGGACGCCTCGGAGAAGAAGGCGTGCGCCCGTCGGTGCGGCCAGACGCGGGCCAGGCCCGCGCCGCTGAGCATCCCGGTGACCGTCCGCCGTCCGGTCTGCGCGACCGACCCGGCCACCAGGTGACAGAATGTCTCGAACGAACGTTTCGTGAAACACGGGCGAGTGACTCGAAGGACAAGCAGCAACGACGCCGGTAGCGTTATCCCCGGAACCATCAGCGGCAACTCCTCGCACCGAGGCGGTTGATCAGCACCGCTGATGGTTCTTCACGTTCGTCCCGGCAGTCCGCCGATCAGGCCGAACTCACTCGGACGAGGCCCACACCACCCCGTTCAAGATCGCGGTTCTCCGAAAAGCCGAGGTGGGTCGGTGAGGGCGGTTACGGGCGGGCCGCGAGGTAGCGGTCGGCGGCCTGCAAGGGGGTGAGGCCGTGGGCGTTGATCCAGGCGTCGAGTTCCTCGACGCCGTCGTTGCCCAGGTGGAGGGCGTCGAGGCGGGCCAGTGCCCCGGGGTGGATGCGGTCGAGGCTCGTACGGCGGATGACGGGGGCGGCGGTGTCGACGGCGCCGAGCAGGCCCTTGGGTTCGGTCAGCGGGCGCAGGCCGTGGCGGCGGTTGAGGTACTGGGGGCGCCAGATCGGGATGACGAACCACTCCTCGTCGGCGATCCGCTGTTCGACGTGGGCGATGAAGTCGGCCTCGGTGCCGGGGGTGAAGGTGTATCCGGCGCGGTCGAGGCCGTAGGCGACGACCATCCGGGCGGAGAAGCGGCTGATGTCGGCGCCCGGGTTGATGCCGTCGATGGCGCGCGTCATGCGGACGGCCACGTCGGGCCGGGCGAGGTCGGCGACCTCGCGCACGGCGTCGGCCGGGATGTACGGCGGCACTGCCCACACGCAGTAGGGGTGGTAGTGCGGGGCGAGCAGGTGTGCCTGGTCGCGGTAGGCCGCAAGGTAGGTGTCGTGGCTGGAGGGCAGCCAGGCGGAGACCAGGACGTCGACCTGGCCGTCTGCCTGGAGCCGGAAGAGCTGCTCATGCGGGGCCTCGATGCTCTCGACCCGGTGGCCGTGGGCCTCCAGCACGCGGCGGGTGACGGCGGCTGCGGCGCGGTGGAAGGACAGGGCGATGTTGCCCACCGTGATCGCAGGCCCGGAGAGTGGGGTGTTCACGCAGTCTCCTGTGATGGGTGGAGTGCCTCGCGCAGGGCCGCGACGATCTGGGCGAGCGCGGCGCGGGCGGCACCGGTTGCACACAGGGCGTCGAGGACGACGAAGGCGTGGATCGTGCCCTGGTAGCGCACGCAGGTGACCGGTACGCCGGCCGTGCGCAGCTTCGCGGCGTACGCCTCCGCCTCGTCCCGGAGCGCGTCCGCCTCGGCGGTGATCACCAACGCTGCTGGCAGGCCGGCCAAGCCGGGCTGACTTGAGGACGGCTCGTGCCTGCGCGGCCGCCGCCCGGCGCAGTGAGCGGCTCCGTCGGGGATCCTGGACCCGGGCCGCCGAACTGCTGGGTGCAGTCCGGTCCTGACCGCCCACGACGGGCGGTGGACCACATCGACCGGATCAGTCAAAGGTCCAGGGGTGGGTTGGCGCCGTCCTTGAACTCCACGGTGGTGAACTCCAGGCTCGTGGTGCCGATGTTCTCCAGGTCGTGCAGGAGGTACCGGCCGGGCCCGAAGGTGTAGTGGCGGGTCTCGCCCGGGGTGTAGTCCACGATGCGGGTGGTGCCGTCGTAGGTGTGCTGACGGCTGCGGCCCGCCGTGTGGGCCGTCCAGAAGTAGTCCAGGACGTGGCGGTGGGCGGTCACCCGCTCGCCGGGTGCGAGCCGGATGCTCCACACCCGCACGCGTGCGCTCTCGCTGAGCAGCCGCCGGCCGACCCGGCCGTTGCTCGCGTTCTGCTCGAACTCCTCGCGCAGCGCGGGTGTCCAGCCCTGGAAGCCGACGGCGACCAGAGTGCCGGCGAGTGGGAGGTCGGACATGTCGTCAGTGTTCATCGGGGAGTAGTTGCCTTTCGGGCGAGGTCGTACGGGATGAGGGACGTCAGCTGTTGACGCCCAGCTGGGTCAGCAACCTCTCGTTGTCCTCGATGTGCCAGTCCTCGATGATCTTGTCGGTGCCGACGTGCTGGATGTCGATGGCGTTGAAGTCGACGTTCTGGCCATTGCCCTGGACGTCGTTGAAGGTGCCGGTGAAGTGGCCGCGGAAGACCAGCCGAGCGGTGATCTCGTCGCCGGTGACCAGCACGTCGGACAGCTCGCAGGTCAGGTCCGGTACGGCGGTGCGGAAGTTCTTCGAGGCGAAGACCGGGCCGGTGGGGCCCTGCGGCCGGCCGGCAGCGTGTTGTCCTTGAACCGCGGGCTGACCGCCGCGTCCAGGTACTTCTGCTGCCCGGTGTTCCAGAACGTGTACAACTGCTGGGCCAGGTTGACCTCCTGGGCTGCGCGCCGCGCGCCGATCGAGCGGTCCACGGTGAGCGCCTCCGGCTGGACCAGATCGGGCGAGCGGTCGATGAGGCGCTGCGGCCAGGCGTGCGGGGACTGGTGGCGCCGGTTGTCGTGGGCGTAGGAGGACGCGGCGGTACCGCCCGCCAGGCTTGCCACCACTGCGGTGATGGCGGCGGTTCGGATCAGGGTGCGTGAACGCATGAGTGTGACTCCTCGAATCAGCCGGGCACGTTTCCGGTTTCGGGCGTGCCAGGGTGGCCGGCCGGTCGTTCCGACCAGGCCGAACCTTGCGGACGAAGTGGTCGACCGCCGCCTCGGGCGCCGGGCCGAACCGGCGCCGAGGCGGCGGTCCGGAGGTCACGCGAGGCGGCCGCCGCCGTCGACGTGCAGCACGGTGCCGGTGACGTACGGGTTGTCGATGGCGTAGAACACGGCCTTGACCAGGTCTTCCGGGCTGCCGACCCGGCGGGCCGGATTGCGCTCGGCCACCCCGCGCAGGAACGCTTCCTTGTCGGCGCCCAGGCCGTCCCAGGAGCCGGTGTCGACGATGCCGGGGGAGACCGCGTTGACCCGGACCGGGGCGATCTCCACCGCCAGTGCCTGCACCAGGAAGGCCAGCGCACCGTTGGTGGTGGCCATCACCGTGCGCGCCGGCGCCGGGCGCCAGGCGGCCACACCGGAGAAGAAGGTGAACGAGCCGCGCTCGGACACCTGTTCGGCCAGGTGCTTGGCCAGCAGCATCGGGCCGATCACCTTGGCAGCGAACGCCCGTTGCACGTCGGCGAGTTCGAGGTCCTTCAGTGGGCCGTTGGCAGGCATCGCGGCGGTCGAGACCAGGTGGTCGAACCGGCCGACCGTCCCGGCGAAGCCGGCGATCGACCGTTCGTCGGCGAGATCGAGTGCGATCACCTCGGACGGCCCGGACAGCTCGCCGGCCGTCCATTCCAGCTTGCGCGGATCCGGGCCGGCCAGCACGACGGTTGCACCGGCAGCCGAAGCGGCCCTGGCGAGGGCCCGTCCGGTGCGCGAACCCGCGCCCACCACAACGATCCGCTGCCCCTGGAGAGGCGTGCCATCGGACATGAGAGAACTCCTTCGAGTCATCGGGGATCGGCCGCCCGCTATCCCTTGCGGTGGCCACACCACGACCCTCTCCCGGCCTCCTGTGATGAGTCCAAGGCTTGTTTTCTACCTCAGTGATAAAATCCGCTCATGGCGATACCGACGCTCAGGCAGCTCGAGTACCTGACCACCGTGGTCGACACCGGCTCGTTCACCCGAGCGGCCGAGCAGTTGCACGTCACCCAGCCCGCGCTCTCCCACCAGATACGGGCCCTGGAGAGCACGGTCGGCGGCCCGCTGCTCGAACGGCTTCCGCGCTCGGTGCGGCTCACCCCGATGGGGCGCGCGGTGTTGCCGCATGCCCGCGCCGCGCTGGCCGAGGCCGAGCGCCTGCACACGGTGGCCCGGCGTACAGCGGGCCTGGAGGAGGGCGAGCTGGAGGTCGCCGCCATCTACTCGGTCAGCCTCGGCATCCTGCCGCCCGTCCTGCGGCTCTGGCGCCACCAGCACCCCGGCGTACGGATCCGGCTGCGCGAGTACCCGCACGCCGACCGGCTCCAGGACGCCATGACCGCAGGCCGCGCCGACCTCGCCATCGGCCCCGCGCCCGTCAGTTGGGAGGGACCGATCCGCGAGCTCGGCGTCGAGGAGTTCACGATCGTCCTGCCCACCGACGACCCGCTGGCCGCCAGCCCCACCGCCACGGTCGCACTCACCGATCTCGCCGACCGCGCCTGGGTCCACTACGCCCCCGACAACGGCCTCGCCGACCTGCTCGACCACGCCTGCGCCCAGGCGGGCTTCCACCCCCAGGCGGCGATCCGCGCCGAACAGACCTCCGCCGCACCCCTGCTCGCCGCCGCCGGGCTCGGCCCGGCCCTGGTGCCAGCCAACATCATCCCGCCGCAGTTCGACGGCCTCCTGCTCCGCCCCGACCCTCCAATCCGCCGCACCCTCACCGCCTACACCCGCACCCGCCCCGACCCCCTCACCGTGGCCTTCGCCGACCTCCTCGCCCAACAGGCCCGCGTCAATCCGGCCGGCCTCTCGGCGGCCGCGACGCTCCCTGACCAGACAGACGCCCCCGCACGCGGGTAGAACCGCACACCGCACGCCAGATCGTCGGAAACCTGACGGACCCCACGATTGCCGACCCGCTCCCTGGGCTCTGAACGGACTGGCGGGCTGGACCCACCGGCGAACCGGACCTGGTCACCCACCTCCACCACATGCCGCACACCGCTCACCGCCCGCGCCGCCCGGCCGCGGCAACCAGGGTGCCTTCGGTGAGCGGCCGGTCCAGCGCCGCAGTCAGCTCCCCACTCCACAAGCCGTGATAGACGACCGGCAACGTCCGGACCACATCACCGAGCGCCGCAGCCCCCTCCACCAAGGACCGCCGACACGCGAAGACATCACGCAACCGGCCCGGACGGACACCACCCGCACAGCGCGGATGCCGGTAACCCGACAGCCAGCGCACATTGGCTACCACCACCGGATCCGCAGCAGGCTCGACCCGGTACTCCCAGCCCGCCTCCTGCACACATTCCTCCAACACAGCTTGCACGCAGGCAAGCCGACGCGGCGGGCCACCAGCACCATGGCAGTCGACGAGCACGTGTCCTCCGTCAGCAAGGCGTGCAGCCAACTGCGGAGCATGGGCCACAACCCGCCCGCCGTCCCGCCATACGAATTCCAGCGGACGGCACGCCAGCCCCACCACCTGACGGTCCCGGTCCAGCAGCATCAGACGGTCCCTCATCGCGGTGCTCCCGTAGGCCACCAACCGACCCGTGGTGGCCGCCCACCACCAACCGGGAGCCAACCCCTTGCCCCGGCGCACCACGAAACCACGCACCGGCGGGCAGTCGGCCGGAACCAGTTCCGCGGCCACCTCCAGCCACGACCGCTGCTCCGGCAGACCGTTCGCGCCGATGAACCGCACATCGACATCCCGCACACGGACCCGACCGCTGCCCAACCGATGGTCACCACTCGTGCTGCTCACGCGGTCAGTGAAGACCTGGCCGGCACACCTGCACAATGCGCAGATCGAGAGCGTCCCCTTACCAAGTGAAAACCTCCCGAACGCACCAACTGATGAGCTGCGGTTTTTTGTCAGTGGGTGACTGCGTCGATGTCAGTTGGTGTTGTGGCTGGTCGGGTGCTTGGTGTCTGGGGATCTTGGTGTCTTGGCTGCGGTTTGTCTGCTGACAAGCTTGCGGTTTCGGTGCTGTCGGTGGGGTGTGGTGTCTGTTAGCCGTTTGGTGTCCGGGGTTGGTGCGTTTTCGGAGCGGTGGGAGCTGTTCGGTCCTTGTGAACCGTAGGTAGTTCCGGTCTTCCGTGGGCATCCAGGTCGAGCGGTGTATGGCGCTCATGTGATGCGCATCGGCCGTCCCACCGCACCGCGGGATGCCCTTGGTCGATGTCCGTGTCCGGAACGGTCGGCGTGGACGGTCGTGGGCTGCGGTTGTAGTCCCGCGTATACAGCAGAAGAGCCGGTTCTGTCAGGGTTTCCCGGTTTGTTCTGTCAGGCGTGCGGTGTGCGCGCTGTCATGAGTGAGGCCCCGCGAGGTCTCGTGCGAGCACGAAGCCGGGACCCGAGGGAATTCAGCGGGTGGGGGTGGTGGCGCTGTCGGGGCAGGAACTGGGAGCCTCCCCCTGAGTGGTGGACACGCTGATACTGGATCTGCTTGATCCGGAGAAAGCGAGACCACCGCCGATGGCGATGAAGGACTACTCGGACGAGTTCAAGGCCGATGCCGTGGCCCTGTACGAGTCCACACCCGGGGCGACGTACAAGAGCATCGCCGCCGACCTGGGCATCAACCGGGCCACCTTGCGCGAGTGGGTACTGCGGGACCGCGAACGCCGCGGTGTCGCCGCTACCCCTACGACGGCCGGTGAGACGCCGGCCCGGGCCGGGGCGGCAGCATCGTCGGCCGATCCGGACGAGCGGATCCGACAGCTCGAAGCCCGGGTCGCCGAGCTCGAGGCGAGTGAGCGCAAGCTTGCGACCGAGCGAGACATACTCCGCAAGGCGGCCAAATATTTCGCCGGGGAGACGAACTGGTGAGGAGCCGCTTCCAGTTCGTCGACGACCACCGGGCCACCTACGCGGTGAAGCGGCTTTGCGAGGTCCTGGAACTCAACAGGTCCAGCTACTACAAGTGGCTCTCCGGCCGGCAGGCCAGGGCGGCCCGGCAGCACAGGGACCGGGCCCTGGCCGAGGAGATCCGCGAGGTCCACGGCGAGTCCGGCGGCACCTATGGCTCACCGAGGGTGACCGCCGAGCTGAGGGAGAAGGGCCTGCCGGTCAACGAGAAACGCGTCGCCCGGGTGATGCGGGCGTTCTCGATTACGGGCATCCGTCTGCGCTGACGCGTCCGCACCACCGTCCCCGACCCGGCCGCCACGCTGGTTCCGGACCTGTTTCAGCGGGACTTCACCGCCTCGGAACCGGGCTGGAAATACATGGGGGACATCACCTACCGTCCTCTGACGGGCGGGGAGTTCCTCTACCTCGCGACCGTCCTGGACTGCTTCAGCCGCAGGGTCGTCGGCTGGTCCATCGCCGACCACATGCGCACTGACCTGGTCGCCGACGCCCTCCGCATGGCCGCCCGCACTCGCGGCGGTCTGGACGGCTCGCTCTTCCACTCCGATCACGGAGCTCAATACGGATCCCGGGCCTTCGCCGACCTCTGCACCCAGCTGGGGGTCACCCGGTCGATGGGCGCGGTCGGCACGAGCGCGGACAACGCGGCCTGCGAGAGCTTCCACGCGTCCCTGAAACGCGAGACCCTCCAGGGCGCCCACGACTACAGCGATGCCACCACCTGCAGAAGGACGGTCTTCGCCTGGCTGACCCGCTACAACACCCGCCGCCGGCACTCCGCCAACGGCCACCTCAGCCCCGACGAATACGAACGCCGACACCACGCCGCTAAGCTCACGCTCGCCGCGTGATCAACGAACGCGTGTCCACCATCACGGGGGAAGGCCCCTCAGTAACGCCCACTACTACCTGCCCTGGGCCATGCCCGAAGACATGCAGGGCTGCCCCCAGCCACCCGGCTACAAGCCCAAACGCACACCGTACGCCAGGTGGTGACTGCCGATCAGCACGGATGCTGGGTACACAGTTGACCTATCCTCCATCCGCGCCCGGAGACCAGGTAAACCTGGTGCTGCACTCAGGAAGCCTGCCCAGGTGGCGTGTTGCGTGAGGCTCCGAGTTCACCCGTGCGGGAGGTATCAGACACGGTCTCCTCGGGCGTACTCTCTGCGGTGGCTTCCACGGTTCCGCGCGCCGGCCGGTGACAGGCGGCTCCACCTGTTCGGTGACAACGGTGCGGAGGTCCCGTTCCGGGAGCCGTGATCTTTTCCAGAATCCATCCGAGTCACATTTTGAAGCACAATAGGCTGACCCCTGCACAGCAGAACTGGCTCCCGACCAGTAAGCCACCCCCTGACGGTCAGTCACCTGCCCCCCACGACAGCCGAACCCGCGCCCTCTCCGACCGCCACAACCCCACTCTTCCGCTGATGCCAGGGCCGTAAGGCCCGTCAGGCGGGCAGCGCGAAGCGCGGCACGCCGCAGGGGCGCGGAGCGTCACGGGTGGCTGGAGCGCAGCGGAGGCCACCGGCCGGCCGAAGGCCGGCTACGCCCCGCAGTGCGGGGCGTTCTGCTCCCGGAGTGAAGCGGAGGGAGCATCAACCTGCCTGCGCAGCAGGCAGGTTAGGCGTGCGAGCAAAGCGAGCCGCTTCCGCTGCCGCAAAGCGGGAGCGGAACGCCCGTGCGCAGCACGGGCGTTCGCTGTCATCGCGCGCAGCGCGATGGGAGAT
>NZ_JBIRXG010000055.1:0-29948 GCF_044388685.1 Streptomyces sp. NPDC020192
CCATCGCGGACGCCGGATACGGCGACGCCGCCGCGCTCCGGCACGGACTGCAGGCCCGCGGCCTGAACTACGTCGTGGGCATCTCCACCACGCTCTCAGCCCAGCCCGCCGACGCGGTGCCGGTGGCCGAGCCGTACTCCGGGACCGGACGCCCACCGGTGGCGAAGTATCCCGACAAGTCGCGGTCAGTGAAGGAGCTGGTCATCGCGGCGGGACGGAAGGCAGCCCGGCCGGTGCAATGGCGGGAGGGCTCCCGGCCCGGCACCGGCCGCTCGGGCCGCAAGCGGATGTACTCCCGCTTCGTGGCCCTGCGCATCCGGCCTGCCGGACGCGAGGTCCGCCAGGCCACCGACGGCCCGGAACTGCCCGTGTGCTGGCTGCTGGCCGAATGGCCCGCCGAGGAGAACGAGCCGGTGCAGTACTGGCTGTCCGACCTGCCCTCCGGCATGCCGCTGACCACACTGGTCCGCCTCGCCAAACTCCGCTGGCGTATCGAGCACGACTACCGGGAGATGAAACAGGCCCTGGGACTGGCCCACTTCGAGGGCCGGACCTGGAACGGATGGCACCACCACGTCACCCTCGTCTCCGTCGCGCACTCCTTCTGCACCCTGCAACGACTGGCCCGGGCCCCAAAAGACGCGGCGCCGGCCTGAGCCTCTACCAGGTCGTCCGCAAGCTACAGACACTTCTCGCCCTCTGGACCGGCGCCTGCCCCACCTGCCACCGCGACATACCCGCACCAATACAGACCTGACCAAGCCCTACTAGCGGCCGCGGTTCAGCAGAAGGCGGGCTGCCGGGCGGCATGGCCGACCGATGTCGGTGCATCGCTTCTCGAAGTCCGGCGGAAGCCAGCCGCGTCCCAGCAGTCGGGGGTGGGCGGGGAACGCTGTGACGGCGGCCAGGAAGAATAGCAGGGACGCCCAGGGGGTGTGGAGCTGGACTGTCGTCTGTCGTCCGTTGTGGATGTTGCGGAAGCTGGTCTGGAAGACCTCGGGTGCGACGAGGTCGATCGTGTCCAGGCCGCTCCAGGCGAGGTCGAGCGGGCACTTTGGGTGTCCGAAGTAGACCTTGCGTGTGGTGACGGTGATTTCGCCGGACCCGTCCACCACTCAGCGTGGTTGCGCGTCGTTTGCGGCGGCACGGCGGCGAGCGGAGTTTCCCAGGGCCGAGCCGGCCATGCTGCCGAGTACGAATGCGGGACTGCCGAAGGCAACGACGCTTCGGTGCATGTAACTGCCGTCTCCGAGGGCCCGCCAGGTCAAACGCGTTGCGGGGCCGACCGCGAGTACGCGGTCCCCGGACTCGAGGCGCGCGACGGTGGCGACCAGCGGACGCTGCTCCAGCCGCCCTTCTGCCACGTCGGCGATGATGTCGCACGAGACCCACAAGTACTCGTCGAGCCAGGACCATCCCGGTCGCCGCTCGACGCCGGAGGCAGGGGCGTAAGGGCTGTCCACTATCTCTCCTCTCTTCCCTGCTGAGGTGCCATCAAATGACGCTCGGACTATGCCCACTTTACTGAGACGCCTGTGCACTCACGCGGGTGTCGGCCTGCGGCGGTTGGGGGGGAGAGACCAGGTGAACCGGTGCCGCGCCCCAGGAGCTTGCCCAGGTGGCGCGCGTTGCGTGAGACTCCGACTTCACCCGTGCGGGAGGTACCAGACACCGCCTCCTCGGGCGTACTCTCGCGGTTGGCCTCCACGGCTTCGCGCGCCGGCCGGTGGCACGTGGCTCCACTTGCTCGGTGACAAGCGGTGTCGTTGGCCAGTGAATCTGCTCAGTGATGTGCGTGCTGACCTGGGGTTTCGCAGATTGACTGGTTGGGATCGCGATCAGTGTTGGTCAGTCAATCTGCGCGTTGGGGCCGCGGTGGTTCCGTGAGGGTGGCGGGATGCCGCTGATCAGCCTGGAGCCGCTCTCGGGCCGCTACTTGTCGTTCGCCGAGCGTGAGGAGATAGCCCTGCTGCGAGCACAGGAGCACGGGGTACGTGACATAGCCCGCCGTCTGGGGCGGTCCCCGTCGACGATCTCCCGGGAACTGCGGCGCCACGCAGGGACGCGCAGCGGCCGCTTGGACTACCGCGCCTCGGTCGCGCAGTGGCACGCGGACCGGCAGGCGCGTCGGCCCGAGCCGTGCAAGCTCGCCACGAACGACCAGCTGCGGGAGTATGTGCAGGACTGGCTCGCCGGAACGGTCACCGCCCCGGACGGCAGCGAGATCGCGGGGCCCGACGTGCGTTGGATCGGGCGGCGCCACGGGCGCCGTCAGGACCGCCGCTGGGCGACGGCCTGGGGTTCGGAGCAGGTCGCGCGCCGGCTCCTGATCGACTTCCCAGAGGACGAGACGATGCGGATCTCGCACGAGGCCATCTACCAGGCGCTCTACGTCCAAGGCCGCGGCGCGCTGAAGCGAGAGTTGACGGCTTGCCTGCGCACCGGCCGTGCGTTGCGGGTGCCGCGGGCCAGGACCCGAGGGTGTGGGAAGAAGTTCGTCACCACCGAAGTGATGATCAGCCAGCGTCCGGCCGAGGCTGAGGACCGGGCCGTGCCCGGACACGGGGGGCGATCTCATCATTGGCCTGGACAGTTCCGCGATCGGCACGCTGGTCGAGCGCGCCAGCCGCTATACGATGCTGCTGCACCTGCCCCCGATGCAGGGCCACGGCGGGCCGAGGGGCAAGAACGGCCCGGCGCTCGCCGGGCACGGTGCCGAAGCCGTCCGCGATGCCATCGCCACCACGATCACGACCCTGCCCGAGCAGCTACGCAGGTCGCTTACCTGGGACCAGGGCGCGCAGATGGCCCAGCATGCCCAACTGCGCATCGACACCGGCCTCCAGGTCTTTCGCCGACCCTCACAGTCCCTGGCAGCGAGGCACCAACGAGAACACAAACGTCCTGCTCCGCCAGTACTTTCCGAGGGGAACCAACCTGAGTCGACACAGCAGAGGCGATCTCGGCGCGGTCGCTGCCGCCCTAAACGGCCGCCCCCGCAAGACGCTCGGATGGAGAACCCCCGCCGAAGTCCTCGACGAGCACCTATGCTCCCTGACAAGCAGTGTTGCGACGACTCCTTGAACTCGGGCTGGCTGCCGGCATCGGAGTGGTGGATCAGCTGCCCAGGGGTATGCGGGCGGCCCTCGCGGTCGCGCTGCCACAGGGCCATCTCCAGTGCACCCAGGACGAGTTGGGTCTCTTTGGAAGTGGAGACCGACCAGCCGACGATGCGCCGGGAGAAGGTGTCCACGACGAAGGCGACGTAGACGACCCCGCTCCAGGCGGCGACATGCGTGAAGTCGGCGGCCCAACAGCGGTTGGGGGCACTGGCGACGAACTCGCGGTCGAGAAGGTCCGGGGCCCGCCCGGCGGACGGATCGTTCGAGCCAGCCCCGTCCGCGCCTGGCCGACACCGTCACAGCACACGTGCTGAAGGCCCCCCTCCTTGGAAGCGTCGGCCTTGGTGAGGAAGACGATGGTGGTAGAAGATCCCGCCATGCAGGCATGCCGACGCCCCCGGCCGGGAGGGGCTGGGGGCGTCGGGGTACGGAGTTGTGGTCAGCAGGGACAGGGGTGGCCGCCGACTAGGCGGTTCACTGCTTCCCATGGAGTGAAGAAGATCGTGTTGCCTTCGTTGCCACCGGAGATGATGCCGCGGGCGACCATCGGGCTTCCGGAGATGATCGGCCCCCCGGAGTCGCCATGCTGCGACATCCGGGATCCGTCGTTGGACTGGCCGATGCACATGTCGTATGCCACGGTGCCGTCGCTGTACTGGACCTTGTTTCCGCAGGACTGGATCACGCCGTGACAGTTCTCCTGGGTGAAGGAACCGTCCGAGCAGAAGCCGTTGCCGGCCTGGTTGTACGCGTACCCGCTCTGCTGCCAGTAGGTGGAACCGTTGACGTAGATGTCCCACGCGTACTGAGCGCCCTGGTCTCCGGTGATGAGTGCCGCGTCGGTGTAGCCCCCGTTGAAGGTCTGCCAGCCGGTGACTCCGAAGTGGCCGTTGAGGGATGAGCTGTAGTGGAAGGCACCGTCGTAGTAGCCCTGTTTCCAGCCGTAGCCCTTCGGGGCGCAGTGCCCAGCGTAGAGCATCTGGGTCGGGGCGTAGTACGGGTCGGAGTAGGCGATGCCGGCGGTGCACTGGATGACGTTGTTGCCGTCGATCCTGACGATGCGGTCGCCGCCGTACCAGGGGTTGAAGTCAAGCAGGCGGTTGGCCGGCGAGACATCCTGCGGGGACGCCTTGGCCGCCGCCTGCGCAGCCTTGGGGCTGGCGTAGTGGTCGACCTTCATCTCGGTGGTGACCTTGCCCGTGGCCTGGAGTTCGACGAGATCGCCGTACTTGGCCTTCACTCTGGCCCGCAAGTCCGCGGTGACGGTTGGGACGCCGATCAGAGTCTTGTTGGTGCGCGGGTCGGTCCCGGCGACGGTCCACCGGACGCCGTCGATGGTGCGGCTGGCCGCAATGACATTCGCTGCCGACTCCAGGGTTCTCTGTGAGTACTTCACCGGCACGTACTTGACCGCGTAGCTCGTCGTTGCGGTAAGTCGGCTGTCAGACCCTGGTGCCACCGCGGGGCTGGTGTGATGCTGGGCCGCCAGCGCGGTGCGTGCTTTTGCGACGGCGTTGCCGGAAGCGGTGTACACGTCGATGGTGTGGTGTGCCTCGTCGACGTACAGCCCGGCGAAGTCGGTCTTGTCCTCGCTGACCGAGGTGCCAAGCCGACCGAGGTTCATGGTGCCGTTCACGGCCAGCACGTCAGCTAGGGGTGCTGCTGAGACCCCGCTTGGCATGAGGGTCGTGGTGATGGCAACTGCGGCCAGGGCTATGGCCCCTAACGCGCGTGTCGTTCGCATGGAGGAACCCCCGTCTGCGATCAAATCCCGACACAATTGTGTCGGGCGGGGAGATCCTGTCGCGAACCTGTCAGATTCGTCAACGAGTCGTCCGCCATCCTTTATTGATTCAAAACGGTAGGTGATCCGCGGATCACGGTGCGCCGCATCCTGGTCTGCAGCGCTGGTAACGCTCTCGCGCAGGCCAAAGCCGCAACAAGCGCCTTTCCAAGGCCCGTGAAGACCTGGACAAGCTGGCGCGGCTGGCCGACAGCCGCTACTACCCCACCCGCGACAGAGTCTGCGCGAAGATCGGGGTGATCGCCGCGCCGCGCAGCGCCGATTGCCTACGCACCCACATCGCCGACGGCCCCGACGGGAAACCGGCCCTCACCTGACACTTCGACCAGAACGTACTCGACGCAAGCCAAGGCCGACGGCTGGTACGCCCTGATCAACAACCAGGATCCCGCGAAAACCGACACCGCCGCGGTCTTCCTGGCCTACAAGGGCCAACCAGTCGAGCGCCGCTACAGCGAGCTCAAAAGCCCCTGGCCGTGGCGCTGGTCTTCCTCCACGACAACAAGCGCACGCTGTCGCCGTGCCGGTCGCAAAGGACCTGCGCGACCAGCGGCATCAGCCCCTTGACGGTGCCCTTGGAACGACCCCTCTGACGGCGCAAAGCCTCTTCCACCGCAATGACGAGGCGTTCGTCGGCCCGTCCGGTCGGCCCGGGGCCGCGGGTGGTGCGGTGGGCGACCAGCCCCCACAAACCCTGCTTGCGGTAGGCCAGGCGCATACGCTGCACCGCCGTGCGCGAGACCCGGCCGAAGCCGAGCGCGGTCAGCTCCTCAGCCTTGGCCTGCTCCCGCTCGGCCAGCGTGCGCGTTGCGGGGTCGTACTGCTCCCGCACCGCCCCACAACTGCCAGGCCCGCCGGGCAGCCCGCACTCGACTTCCCACACATGCCGCTGCCAGGCCAGCGCCTTCTCCCGCGCGGCGGCGGGTGCGGTCTCGAACAGCCCCCACCGCGGCGCCGCCTGCGGCTGATCCACTTCTCCTTGCGCTCCCAGAACGGCGAAGCCGGGATCGGCGAAGAGATGCCCGGCGAGCACCGCCTCATCGCTCCCGTCCTCGCCGGCCAGATGGACGCGGCTGCCGGCCAGAGCCACGACCTGCCACCGCACCCCACGGAAGCTGACATAGGCCCCGAGGGCCACCACCGGCCGCCCGCCGCTCACACCGCCTCCCCGCCCTGGGCGCCGGCCCCGCCACGGGCCGTGTCCGACGCCGCAGCAGGGTCATCGTCAAGGGAGCCGAGAGCGACGATGACCCGCTCGTTGAGCGGCACGTCCAACGAGACCGTCAACCTCCCATGCCACAGCGCGTGGAAGACGGCGGGAAGGACTTCGATCGGGTCACCGGCCCCTTCAGCTCCTTCGATCAGCGGCCGCGGCCGGGTGAAGGCTTCGAGGAGGGCGGGCAACAGGCCAGGACGGCCGGCGTTGCGGGGATGGCGGTAGCCGGCCAGCCACTTCAGGTTGGCGGCGAGTACGTCATCCAACGGTGCGAGCCGCTGGTAGGTCCAGCCGATGTCCGTGCACGCCTCGGCCACCGCTTCCGCGGCTTTCAGGGCGCGTTAGCCTCCGGCTTCGGGGCGGCTGGGGCAGTCGGCCAGCAGGGCGGTGCCGTCGGTGTAGCGGGCGAAGAGCTGTGGCACCCACGAACGTACCTGCCCGCGCGGGTTGCGCCACAGCATCCGCACCGGCCGCCCCGCCAGGCCGACCACGCGCGGATCGCGGTCCAGGAGGATCAGCTGGGTACGCATCGCGTTCGATCCGGCACAAACACGCCGCCCGGTCATCGCGGACCACCACAAGCCCGGCCCCCACCGCCGCCCGGGAACCACCGGGAACGCGGACACGGGCGGCAGGTCCTCGAAAGCCACCGCCAGGGCCGAGTCCGCCCACCACTGCTGGACCACCTGTCCGACCGGGTCGAGGAAGACCGCCCCGAACCTGCTGCCGCGATCCGCGGCTACCGGCCTTGCCCGACCCGCGGGCCCGGCTGTACCGGCGTCGATCACGTGGGCTGAAGCGTGGGCGGCTGGAGCGATCCGTCATTCCAGCTGGTCCCTGCTCGCGGTAGCGGTCAGCCCACCGTTTCGCAGTGGTGGGCGAGACTTGGAAGCGTTCAGCCGCGCGGCGGAGTGGCCATTGATCGTCGACCGCGCACTGCGTCAAGTGCAGGCGGCCGGTTTCGGTCAGGGGTGCGTTGCGGTGGACCATGCCGGTCCTTCTCGCTCAGGGATGACGACGGCCGGGTGTGCGAGTGATGTCTCGTACACCCGGCCGCTAGGTGGCGCAGGATCTGGTCCCCGACCGGCGGGGCGGCGTGAAGTCCGGAGCAATCCGCCGGTGCTGGTGTGAGAGGGGCGAGGCACCCGCCGAAGAGCTGGTTCGGCGGGCACCTCGCCGCCCTCAGGCCGGGTCGGCGGGCAGAGCCGAGTACGGGTGGACTTCGATCCGTATGGGCGGCTCGGCGAGGAGGCCGATGATCTCGTCGCGCAGCTCGTCGGCGAGAGGGCTGTTCTCGTAGGCGTCCTTGGCCTCGTGGCTGCGGAACACCTCCATGTTCCACAGCACGTCGGGGTCGGCGTCCTCGCGGGCGATGATGAACCGGTCGGAGGACCCTGACTTCTCCATCCCTTCGGTGGCCAGCGCGAACAGCTTGTCGCCGTGCTCCGGCTTGGCGCGCATCTTGATGATGTACGAGGGCTGGTCCTGCAGTGCCATGTCTGTCTCCCCCTGTGTCGCGGCGGCGGGGCGTCTGGCGCGTACCACCCCTCCATCGCTGGAATACCGTTCCAGAACAAGAGTGGAACACCATTCCAATCGTGTCAAAATGGAGGCGTGACACCATCGACGCGCAAGAAGCCCGAGCGACGCACCAACCCCCTCTCCCGCGAGCGGATCGTCGATGCCGCCATCGACCTGCTGGACACGGCAGGCGAAAGCGGATTGACCTTCCGAGCACTGAGCGAACGCCTGGCCACTGGCCCCGGCGCGATCTACTGGCACGTGGCCGGCAAGAGCGAACTCCTGGCCGCGGCCACAGCCCGCGTCGTCAGCATCGCCCTGGCCACAGGGAAGGCCGGGCAGCCGGGAGCGATACACGACGTCGCCCTCGGCCTCTTCGACGCGATCGAGAAACACCCCTGGCTCGCTCCTCAGATCACCGCCCAGCTCTCCCACAACCCCACCGGCCCAGTGACGACCCGCATCTTCGAGGACATCGGCCGCCAGGTGTCCGCGCTGGACGCACCAGCGAGTAGTTGGTTCACCGCAACAACCGCTCTGATGCACTACATCCTCGGCGCCGCCGGCCAGAACGCCGCGAACCTCGCGCGCGCCCACAGCCTCGGACCGAAAGCCGATCGCAGCGCCTACATGGACACAGTGGCGGGCGCATGGAAACAGCTCAGCCCCGAGGACTACCCCTTCACCCGAGCCGTCGCCGACCACGGACTCGACCACGACGACCGCGCGCAGTTCCTGGCCGGCATCGACCTCATCATCGCGGGCATCACGGCCCACCCGCCCGCCGCCTAGCAGCCGCGTGAAGGCCGAACCCGCATGATGCGGATTCCGTCCGACGTCGGGAGATTTCCGGTGTCCGCGCCATAACCACTATTCGTCGCGCGTGCGACATCGCAACCGTCTCAGCCCCCCTCACCACCCAACTCCACGAATACCAAGGGGCGCCAACCAGAGTGCCTCGTCACCAACCTCTGTGGGCAGAACACCTAGCCGGGACGCCGAGCTGCTGGCCGCCTGGTTGCGCGGCCATCCAGAAGTCGAGGTGATCTGCCGTGACCGGGCCGGCGCCTACGCCGAAGGAGCCCGGAGCGGGGCTCCCCAGCCCCAGCAGGTGGCGGACGCCTGGCACCTACTGCGCAACCTCGCCGAAGCTGTGGAGAAGACGGTCGCCGCCCATCACGCGTGTATCCGCAAGGCATTCACGACGACCCCGGCCGTCACGGAGCCCGCCACACCCAGGGGGACGGCGGAGTCACCTCCGGAAGGGGTGCCGTTCCTCCCGCCGGACGGCACCCGGGACGTCCTCGGGCGCCCGAGGCGGCTGGTGGCCCGCACCACCGAGCGGTACACAACGGTGCAGCAACTGCTCTCCGAGGGTGAATCTCTGGCCGCGATCGGCCGGCAGCTGCGGCTGGCCCACTCGACCGTACGGCGCTTCGCCCGCGCCCAGAGTCTCGATGAACTGCTGGTCAAGGCCACCAATCGGGCATCAATCCTGGACGAACACAAGCCCTACAGCAACGCTGGCGCGAGGGCTGCCACGACATCCCGCAGCTACATCGCGAAGTGCGCGCACGCGGCTTCACCGGAGACACACAGTGCGTCCGCCGCTACTTCCGCCCCTTCGACACGCCGCACAGTCCCAAGCCGAAGAACCCGCCCGCCCCCGCTCCCGAGCCGCGACCAGCCCCGAAACCCCGGGCGTGTCGTCCGCTGGATCATGGCCAATCCCGAACACCTCACCGAGACCGACGCGGCCGAACTCAAAGAGACCGGGCCGCCTGCCCCCCTCGATGCCACCGCGCGCCACGTCCGTGACTTCGCCGACAGGATGCGCGATCTGCGGGGTGAGGACCTTCCCAGCTGGATGGACCGCGTCCTCGCAGACGATCTGCCCGCCCTGCATTCCCTGGTCAACGGCGTGAAGAGGGATCTGGACGCGGTCACCGCGGCGCTCTCGACCCCATGGAGCTCGGGTCAGGTCGAAGGCCAGGTCACCAGCATCAAGCTCCTCAAACGCATGGGCTATGGCCGCGCGAGCCTCGACCTCCTCCGGCGACGCATTCTTCTCGGCCCGTGAGATCGCCGACTTCGGCAGTCCGCTCAGGCAGGGACGCCGGCCGTGGTCTCGGCTTGAGCGGTCGAGTACCGTGCAATCGTGGCGGTGGACAAGTACAGCGCGGCTGACATCCAGATCGTGGAGTTCGACGATCACGTGCGGACACACCCTCAGATGTACTTCCAGGTCGGCCGGAACGGCCCGGACTTCGCTACGCGGGTACTGGGCAACGTCCTGGGACACGCGCTCCACCCGGCCGCCAGGCTCGCTGCAGCGCACACCCTTCAGATCGACGCTGAGATCACCGGCGACTTTGCTTTCGCTGTGCACGAGGACAGAGCCGACGCCCTGGACGAGCAGGGCAACCCAGAACTCGGGTACTTCGGGTCACTCCTTCGATCCGAGCGCTGGGGCAGCGCAGCCGCCGGTGCGGTGAGCTCGCGTGTTGTTGTCGAGGTCTGGCGGAATGGCCATGCCTTCCGGCAGGAACTCGTCGGCCTAAGGCCACTCTCCGAGCCCCGGAAAATCGATCCACCAGCGGGAAGAGGCACACGCATAGCTTTCGAACTGGACGCGTCTACATGGAGCACAGCCACACGCTCACACTGGACTTCACAGAGCTGGACCTGCACGGTCGGAACTGCAACGAACCCGTAGGACCCGGACGAGTGACCGTCACGGACATAAGAGACCCCGGCAAACCCGTCATCGCCCACCATCCATAAAAGATCAATGGCCCGATAAGCACCTGCGGTCATCCATGAGGAACCCCGCTATGGCCCAAGGCAATCGTCACAAGATCCCCGACAGAGCCGAATTGTTTGACCGTCGACAATGACCGGCTCTTCACCGTTATCGACGGCGGCGACAATCAGGAGGCTGGCTGATGCCCGCCTGGGGCTTTGCACCGGAAGACCGCTTGGCTCTGACGGTTTCCTTCGGTGACGAAGCCGCAGATGGAGCACCGCTGCGACGTGTACGCGGGGTTGACCTTCACCACGCGCGTGCTCGTGTACCGGGCGGCGTTGGTAAGGGCGAGTTCCAGGCGGTGCCATCCCTTGTCCAGGATGGCCCGGTTGAGCCTGGCCTTCTGACGGACGTTCCGGCCGGGCTCGGCCACGGTGCCGGACGCGCTGGCGGACATGTTCTTGGCCCGCAGGTCTTCGAGGATCACCAGGGCGTTCTTCGTGACGATCCGGGCGGCGGTCTGTGCGCAGAAGTCCCCACGCCGGTCCGACACCCGGGACATGATCCGGCCCATGGCCGTGATCGTCTTGTGTCGGTTCGCACTGCCGCGCTTCGACCGGGCGAGGCGCTGTTGCAGACGCCGGTACCGGACGGTCTCGCCGGCCGTGATGAACGCCTGGTCGTGGAAGTTGCCGTCGGATGTGGTCGCCGCGACGACGACACCCCGGTCGATGCCCACGGCGGTACCGGGCATGGCGTGCTGTTCGGGAGGGGCGGCCTGGTCGTCCACGAGGAACGACACAAACCACCGGCCGCCCTTGCGGGACACGGTCGCGGAACGGATCTCACCACCGAGGGGGTGGGACCAGCGGGAGCGGACCCAGCCCAGCTTCGGCAGCTTGACCCGGCCCCACCTGCGCCCCAGCCGCTCCGCGCTGATCTGCTCGGCGTCGGGGAACCGGAACGACGGCGACCAACGTGCCTTCGACCGCCACCGCACCTTGAACGTGCCATGATCCCGGCAGGCCCGGTCCAGGTCCTTGAGCGTCTGCTGCAATGCGTGCGACGGTGGCGCCCCGGGGAGTGCCGCCGTGCGTGCCGGTCAGCGGTCCCGCGCGCTGCGCTTGCTTGCTCACGAGCTGGGGGCCGCTGCGCCATCTCGGCGGCGCGCTTGGCCGCGGCGGCCACGTCCGCGCGGGGCGTCGGCGGCGGGTTGCGGCAGCCGGTCTCAGTACGCTTCGCGCTGGCCGGCGCCTTGCCCCCGGCGCGCCGCACCCGCGAGGCCGTCGACCGCCCTCGTCAAAGGACCGGCCCCCGGCCGTCCACTACTGTTCGGCGATTTTGTCGATGCGCTCGCGGAGGAGGTCGGCGTGGCCGTTGTGCCGCGCGTACTCCTCGATCATGTGGGTGAGGATGTAGCGGAGAGAGAAGACGTCGTCTCGGTACCGCCCGGTGACGTCGGGGGACTGGGCGGCATCCACGATGTCGCGGGATCGGGCGCACTCCTCGTGCCAGATCGCGAACGCCTCGGACGGGTCTGCGGTGTCGACGTCGAAAGCGCCGCCGTCGCTTCGGGGCCAGTGCACATCGCTGTGCTCGCCGTTCAACACGTTCCGGAACCAGGTCCGCTCGACGTCAGCCATGTGCCGGACGAGGCCGAGCAGCGACAAGCCCGAGGGCCGCACGGCCTTTTCCCTGAGCTGCTCGGTTGTGAGCCCCGCACATGCCATGGCCAGCGTGTCACGCTGACGCTGCAGGAAGCCGGTCAGCGTGGCGTGCTCATCGGCCACCCGCGGAGGTTCGGTTCTCTCCCGGTTGTCCATCGGACCATCATGACAGCGAGGGGCGCACGGCAGTCGGATCTCTGCGGCTGACCTGCGCCGCCGCCGACCGGCTGCCGCTCGGCGGTTCGGCTCGAGCCTTCGGAGTGTGGAGGCTGGCCTTGGCATGCGTCCGGTGGTGGCTCCGCCCCCCGCCCCGCCGTCGGCCGACGCCGTGGTGCACGCCCCCGGGGGGCGGCTCCCCCTTTTGCGCCCGGGAGACGCGGCACGGGGTCGTGGCGCGCCGCACCCCCGCCCATGCGATCCCGCCGGTGCAGTGGCTGATGGAGATGGAGGCTGGCCGGGGCCTGGTGGTGATCGGTGCTGGGAGATCGTTCGTCAGCGGCACGGAGCTCATCCGCGCCGCCCCGCAGTGTTACGTGTAGGGGCCGGTCAGCATGGCTGCGGGCAAGCGGCCCTGTACCGCGTCCGCCCGGGGGATGCGGATACCCAGGATGTCGCCGACGGCCTGCCACACCACGCCGTGCAGACCACCCTCCTGCGCGTCGAGAAGGTTATGCCATTGTGGGACGTTGTACCCCTTCGGGCAGGTTGCCCCGGCGGCTTTCAGACCTTCGCCCAGGGTGGCCAGCTTGCTGCCTTCCACTGCATGCGGGTGGTCCGTCAGATTGTCGCCGAAGTTGTTCAGGTACACGTTTCCGTCGCCGGGCGCGTAGACGAGATAGCTCGGGTTGACCGCTACGTTCGCGTTCAGGCAGATCAGCTCCTCCCCGGCAGCGGGGCGCATCTTGTCCTCGTCCTCGAAGAGCCATTCGCACCAGGTGCACGAGCCTCGGTCTTCCAGAACGTATGCCCACTCCCCGGACGTGCCGTACATGCAGGGTGCGTCCCGGGTCGGGTGGAAGTCCCGGTACGGCACACCGCTCGATATCTCCTCTTCATCCGCGCCCAGCCTGAGCAGCAGATCCCGGACAGGGACCCCGCGCATCGCGGTCATGGAGATCCCGCCGAGCATCCCGTCAGCCGCCGGTTTATCGAATGTGTGCTGCCCAATCCACTTCAAGCCTTCCGTCACTGCCCTGCACCTCCTCGGTGTCGTTGGGTGCCGATCGTCATGATGCCCCGGCTTTCGGCCCGAGGCCGGGGCATCATGACGATCGCTGGTCACTGAGTCTGGTGTGGGGAGTTGAGGACTCGCTGCCGGTCAGGGCCTTGATCGCTTCGTGGTGATCGCCTGTCACCGAGAGACTTCTGCGCGGGTGAGGACGAGCAGGCTCCGCAGCAGTGCGGTGGCGTGACGAGCGTTCAGCCGGAGCCTGGTGAGCACGCACCAATTCTTGAGGTCGGCGAAGCCATGCCCGTTCGCCGCGCGTTCACGGGCGGCGAGCTTGTTCGCCTCCTTCTGTGCGAGGGTGAGGCGGCGTCCGCGGGCGGCACGGTAGCCGGTGATGGCCACCGGGTTGTCCAGGTCGTCGTCCAGTCCGAGGAAGCTGAGGTCGGGCTGTGAACGACTTCGCTGGCCCCGGCGCACAGACGTTTGGGCCCCACTTGGCGACGCGCGCGCCGGGCGGCGATGCGCCTCGCGCGCCAGGCGATCCACCCAGGCAGCCAGTTCACCGCCGTCGAGAGCGTGGTCGTGGTCGAGATGGCAGCCCGCCGCCGTCAGAGCGACCAGCAGCAGCCCCGGCAGGAGCACCGCTGTGACCCAGCGGTGGCCAGGTCGATCACCGTGGCGAGCAACCACCAGCCGGTCAAACGTGGGCAGGTAGGTGATGTCGGAGACCAGTTTCGTGCCGGGCTCGGTGGCGGTGAAGTCACGTCCGACGAGATCCGGTGACGGGGCCGCTTTGCGGTCCGCCCGGGTCAGGCCGCGGCGCCGGCGGCGGGTGATCCCGCTGATGCCGCACTCGCGCATGAGCCGTTCGACACGCTTGTGATTGACCTGGTGCCCGTTCCTCCGTAGCACGGCGGTGATCCTCGGGGCTCCGTAAGCCCGCCGCGACACGTCGTGGATGTGCCGGATCTCGGCGACCAGCTCCGCCACCTGGCGGGCCCGTTCCTCAGCCGCCGGACGGTCGGCGAGGTAGGCGTAATAACCCGAACGAGACATGCCCAGCACCCTGCACATCAGGGCGACACTGTGAACACCGGGGTTCGTCTCGGTGGCCTTCTCCGCATCGATGAACGCGTAGCGCACGGCTACTTCGTCGACTCCCTGGCGAAGAAGGCCGCGGCTTTTTCCAGGACCTCGATCGTCTGCTGCTGTTCCCGGTTCTCCCGCCGCAGACGACGCAGTTCTTCCTTCTCATCGCTGGTCAGAGCACCCGCGGTCCCCTGGCCCCGATCCGCCCTGTCCTGGTTCACCCAGTTCCGCAGGCCCTCCGGGCTCACCCCGATCTCCCGGGCGACCTCGGTGACCGTCTTCCCTGACGAGTGGACCAGCGCGACCGCGTCCCGCTTGAACTCGGCCGTGTACCGCTTGCTCGTGTTGCTCTTCTTGCTCACTACCTGGAACTGCTTCCTCCGGGACCGACCGCCCCAGTATCAGGCTGTCCAGCCCCAAGGGGGAACTTCATCCTGCAACGGTAGATCATCTTGCGTGACGCGAGCGCAACTCACGGACGAGGAGTGGGAGTTCATCGGGTCGTACCTGCCGATCGGCAGGTACGACCCGTACCTCGAGCGACTGCGGCAGCAGTTCGACCGCGTCATGGAGCATCTCGGGGCCGTCTCGGAATACCTTGGCTATGGCCGAGGCTGACCTGATCATGGGTGAGATTCTTGTGATTGGCGCGACCGGTAATGTCGGCCGACAAGTTGTTGTCCAACTCGTGGCCACTGGTACCGCCGTGCGTGCATTGGCGCGTGAGCCCGAGCTGGCCGAGCTACCTGAGGGAGTCAAGGTCGTGGGCGGGGACCTGACCCAGCCGGACACGCTGGAGGGGGCACTGGCCGGGAGCGACACGGTGTTCTTGATCTGGCCGTTCCTTACGACCAAGGGCGCCCCTGCCGTACTGGAGGCGATTACGGGGCATGCCCGCCGCATCGTCTATCTCTCATCGTCGGGTGTGAACGAAGACGCCGAACGTCAGACCGACCCGATCAACCAGCTCCACGCCGACATGGAGCGGCTGATCGAAAGATCCGGCGTGGAGTGGACTTTCCTGCGGTCGAACACCATCGCCTCCAACGCGCGAGGGTGGGCCGAGCAGATCCGCGCCACGCACGTCGTTCGCGGTCCCGACATCGCCGCCACGGCGGTGATCCACGAACGCGACGTCGCGGCCGTGGCGGTACATGCGCTGACCGATGACGGGCATGCGGGTATGAAACACGTCCTGACCGGCCCGCAGGTACTCAGCAGAGCCGAGCAGGTACACACGATCGGGGAAGCGATCGGCCACCCGACGCGCTTCGAGAAGGTCCCGGTGGAGGTCGCACGTCAGCGGATGCTCGCCGACGGCAGGCCACCCGCTCTCGTCGAGGCCCTGTTGGCCAGCGCTGATACTCGACCCGAATCGAACCTGATCACATCCACGGTGGAAGAGATCACCGGAGCGCCGGCGCGCACGTTCCGCTCATGGGCGGAACAGCACGCGGACAGTTTCCGCTAGGTCGGATATCGAGTCGCGATCGATCTGCGGGATTCGCTCGCGTCGGGTCCTGGATCGGTAGATCATCTTGCGTGACGCGAGCGCAACTGACGGACGTGGAGTGGGAGTTCATCGGGTCGTACCTGCCGATCGGCAGGTACGACCCGTACCCCGAGCGACTGCGGCAGCAGTTCGAGGGCGTGATCTGGCGGTTCAAGACCAGCGGGCAGTGGCGGGAGATGCCGCAGGAGTTCGGTGCCTGGTCGACCGTTCACAACGGCTTCCGGCAGTGGCATGACGGCGGCGTCTTCGAGGCCCTGCTGGAGGGCCTGATCGCAGAAGCTGCGAAGCGGGGTGAAGTCGACCTGTCCCTGGTCAGCGTCGGCGGTCGAGCACTGATCCGAGAGGGCAGGAGGCTGAGGGTGGAGCTGACCGGCATGTTGGCGGAGATCGACTGGGAATCGCATCGCCCCGCGGTCTTCGGGGCGGCCTACCGGATCCTGGGCACCGTGGCCGAGGCCGAGGACGTGGCGCAGGAAGTCTGGCTGCGTGCAGCCGCCGCCGACCTGTCGAAGGTGCGGGATCTGCGGGCCTGGCTGGCGGCCTTGGCCGCCCGGACGTCGTACAACGTGCTGAACGGCTCGCGTCCGGCGCGAGTCCTATGTCGGGCCCTGGCTGCCCGAACCGCTGCTGACCGGGCCGGATGTCGCCGTCCAGGTGCTGGTGGACGAGTCGGTGAGCACCGCGATGCTGGTGGTCATGGAGACGCTCACTCCCGCCGAGCGTGTCGCGCTCGTGCTGCATGACGTCTTCGACTTCCCGTACGACCGGATCGCGGGGGGTCCTCGGTGGTACGCCTGCGGCCGCCCGCAAGCTTGCGTCCCGCGCGCGGGCGCGG
Source organism: Streptomyces sp. NPDC020192 (assembly GCF_044388685.1). Classification (NCBI taxonomy): domain Bacteria; kingdom Bacillati; phylum Actinomycetota; class Actinomycetes; order Kitasatosporales; family Streptomycetaceae; genus Streptomyces; species Streptomyces sp. NPDC020192. The sequence continues at coordinate 16,682 of NZ_JBIRXG010000055.1, forward strand.
GTCGCCGACGTTCAGGAGCCGCCCCGGGCGTCCAGAGCCGAGACCGAACGCGTCCTCAAGGCGTTCAAGGCAGCTGCCGACGCGGGCAACATGGCCGAGCTCGTCGAGCTGTTGCACCCACGCGGTTGTCTATATCGCCGATGGCGGCGACAAGGTGACCGCGGCGCGCAAGCCGGTCCGGGGCGCTGAGACGATCGCCCTGCTGGCGGTCAGGCAGACCGAGATCAGACGCCCCGACGCGTTCCAGTTCATCGAGGTGAACGGGCGGCCGGCCCTGGCGACCTACCGTGGCGACACGCTGGTCTGGCTCGACACGGTCGAGATCGCCGACGGGCGGATCACGGTGGTCAGGAGACTGGTCAATCCCGAGAAGCTGGCCCACGTCGGTCACATCTGAACCCGCTGTCTTGTCTCCCTGCCGAACCTCCTGATCCCCCGGGGGGAAGCTGAGAGAGGACAACGACGATGGCACGCGTGGTGATCACCGGGGGCGGTTTCGCGCGCGTGTGGAGCGCGGCGGGAGCGGCGCAGGCGCGCGGTGATGCCGGCCTGAGCATCACGCTCATCGCGCCGAACGAGCACCTGGTGCATGCGGCCGCGCCTGTACGAGCCCGAGCCTGACCTGGCCAAGGTCGAGCTCAGCAGGATCCTGGAACCGATCGGCGTCGAGCACCTGCGGGACCGCGTGCACACGATCGACACCGACCGCCGCGTGGTGGTGGCCGACGGCCAGGAGATCGGCTACGACCGCCTGGTGCTGGCGGCGGGCAGCGAACTTGTCCGGCCCCGGGGCCTGCCCGGCGCTGAACGGCTCTCCGACATCGACACCCTGGACGGGGCCCTGCAGCTCACCGACCACTTGCGTGGCCGCCAGGACTACTCCGTTGTGGTCGTCGGCGCCGGGTTCGTCGGCCTGGAGGCCGCGACCGAACTGGCCGCCCGGGGCCGGGTGCTGCTGGTGGACCAGTCGCAGTTCGTCGGCGACCAACTCGGCCCGGGCCCACGCCAGGAGATCGAGACGGCACTGGACGAGCTGGGCATCGAGCGCCGCCTTGGGACGACCGTGACGCAGGTCGGCGACGGTTACGCCGTCCTGTCCGACGGCACCAAGATCGAGGCGGACGCAGCGGTCTGGTCCGTGGGAATCAGGGCCAGCGAGCTCACCCGGCAGATCTGCGACGGTCTCGACCACCTCGGCCGGGTGCCGGTGGACCAGCGGCTGCGCGCCCTGCCCGACGTGTTCGTCGCCGGGGACACCGCCGCGGCGGCGTTCGACGCCGAGCACACCGTCATGCAGGCATGCCAGCACGCCACCCCGCTCGGCAAGGTCGCCGGCTACAACGCGGCGGCCGACCTGCTCGACCTGCCGCTGCGCGAATTCACCCCCGGCCCGTACGTCACCTGCCTGGCGCGGGACGCCACCGGTGCCCTCCTCACCCGGGGCTGGGACCGTAAGGTCATGGCATCGGGCGCCGACGGCGCGGACATCAAGCGGCGGATCAACCGGGCGATCCACCCGCCGGTCGACGACGCCCAGAAGATCCTCGCCGCCGCCGACCGCGTCTACATCGAACTTCCCTTCGTCCTCGCGACGAGGAGAGCGCCACGCCCGTCGCATGAATCCCCCAGGACGCGGCGGCCCGCCGGACCGTCGCGTCCCCGACTCCCCTCATCGAGCCTGATCGCCGTCAGGCTCGATCAAGGTCATGTTCGAATAGGTATGTGTGCCGGCGCTGTCGGAGGCGGATCAGCCCGGCCACGACTCGCCCCGCAAAGCGGCGAAGAGCGCATCGATCCAGCTCGCTATAGGGATCATTGGCGTGTGCATCGCCCTGACGATCACCGCCATGGTGAGCGTCGCTGAGCGGCTCTAACCTCGCAATTGTCGATGAGGACTGACAACGCCCGGTGCAACGCGGCCGCGAGGAGTGGAGCGGTCGTACGTGCTTCCGAGGATGGCGTGTGAGTGTGTGCCTTGCCCTGGATACTGGGGGCATGGGATTCGCCGTCTTCATGACACTGCCTGGGCTGGTCATTGTGCTGACCGCCCTGGCCTTCGCTGATCAGCTGCTTCTGCGCGCAGGGCGAGCCGGGCTACTGCCCTGGCGGAACAGCGCCAGACAGGGACAGATCTCGGCGACCGGCTTCGAGCAGCTTCATGCGAGCTTCTCGCCGGGCAAGCAGAGCGAGCTGAAGGAGCGCCAGTCAGCGCTCATTCTGAGGGACGACGAGGAAGATGGAGCACCGCCGAACCGGACCATGGTGGATCTGGAGGGCGGAACGGCGGTCGTCCGTATGCCTCCATCTGGTCGGTAGGGCGAGCGCCGGCCCCGGCCGAAGGCGCTCAGCCTACGGTGGCACCCTGTGTTCGGACGGCCCGGGTGATGGTCCTTTGTGGCGCCCGGCCGCAGGTCAGCGCGGGTCTGGCCGGGGAATCAGGCCGAGCAACTCTGAGGCGGAGCCGATCACGGGTGGCGAATTCAAGGTTCTGTCAGCGAGTGGGGTCCGGCTGCACCATTCCTGCGGCGACGGCGGCGCACCCAGCTCTCAGCTTGGGCCGTGAGACGGGCCCGGCGGACCGCAGCCCCTCGGTGCCGGCTCGTGCCAGGCTCGGCGCCGGCGCTGCATCGAGCGCACACTCACCCGTAAGTCCTTGGCGACCTCGGCGTTGGAGGCACCCGCAGCGAATCGCTCCGCGGCCTCGAGCCGGATCCGCTCGCGAAACGCCTGCCGTTCAGGCGTCAGCCCACCACCCTGCGGATACCTCACACAACTGGCATACCGCGAGGATTACACATCGTCAGCCCTCAACGACATCACGCCGCAAAGGTCAGTAGCGCTGCGGTGGTTCGGCGGGACACAGGGGGTCCCAGGAGCTGCGGCTGTGCTGCTGAGCGCGGTCAGACGTCGTGGGTCACGCGTCGCGGAGCCCTTACTCAGTTGGCCGTTGGGCGCAGTGCCGCTTCGGCTTGGCGGATGCGCCATTCCTCCACGGTGTCCCGCTGTCGTCGGGCTCGCTCCAGCAGCTGGTACTCGGTGCCCCGGCGACGTTCGCGCTGTCAGGGCGCCGGCACCTGCGGGCGCCGGGCCCCGTCGTCGAAGCCGATGCCCGGTACCAGCCGCCTTCCCGGGTCGGGGATCAGTGGAGGAGGAAGGGGAGGAGGTGATCGAGGAGGGCGTCAGGGCGCTCTTCGGGAACGTAGTGCCCGCAGTCGGGTAGGACGATGCTGTCGAGCCGCTCAGCCACAGGGCCGAGGAGGTCGCCGAGGCGTTCGCCTTGTCCGCGGGCTCCGGCGGCGCTGAGGACCGGCATGGTGAGCGGATGCTGCTTGCGCCGGTTGTTCTGAGCGATGTTGTCGTCGGTGGCCCGGTAGTAGTCGAAGCTGGCGCGCAGCGCTTCGGGGTCGCGGGCGAGCGTTTCGACGTAGAAGTCGACCGCGGATTCCGGCAGAGGGCGCGCGGCCTTGTGGCGGAACTGGTCGGCGTAGTAGATGTGCTCGCGGCCACGGACGAGTTCTTCGTTGAGGGACCGCTTGCGGTTGAAGGCGAAGTGCCACAACAGGTCGTTCTGTGCCTCGGGGCCGAAGAAGGGGATGTCGGGCGCGAGTCCGGGGATGGTGGCGTCGAGCAGCGCGAGGCGTTCGACCGCGTCGCCGTGGTCCGCGGCGAGGGCGTAGCCGATCCACATGCCGACGTCATGTCCGACCAGTGAGAAGCGTTCGTGGCCGAGCGTCCGCACAAGGGCGACGAGTTCGGCCGCCACGGTGCCGGTGTCGTATCCCCCGTGGGGCTTGTCGGACCGTCCGACGCCGCGCGGGTCGACCGCGATGACGCGGAAGTGTTCCGCCAGACGCGGCATGACGAAGCGCCACACGTACCAGTTCTGCGGCCAGCCGCCGACGAGGAGGACGGGCCGTCCGGCGCCGCCCTGCACGGTGTGCAGTTCGACGTCGCCGACGCGGACGAGGCTGCTGTCGAAGACGTCCGTGAAGCCGTCGGGGAGCGAGGGGACGCCGCTCACGGTGCCGAAGCCGGTGAGGGGGCGGATGGTCGTCGTGGTCATGAGTTCTGATCTCCTTGCGTATGTGTCGGTCGGGACGTGGGTGAGGTGGCGTCGGTGGGGGCGGGAGCACGATTCACGCTGCTGACTGGTGGCGGCCCGCACGATCCGCGCGGCCGAGGAGGGCGATCGCGGTGAGGAGTACCGCTAGGAAGCCGGAGAACCACAGCGTCGCTGTCGTCGGGGTGGTCAGTTGCGCGGCGACGCCGAGTCCGAGGGAGGTGACGACGAGGCCTGTGTAGGCGGCGAGGAAGAAGGTCGTGAGGGCCTCCGCGCGGACAGTTGCGGGCGCGGTCCCCGAGACCAGCGCGACCGCGGCCTTGAAGAGCGTGCCGGCGCCGATCCCGGCGAGGATGCCTCCTGCTATGAAGAGAGTGGGGTCCGGCTGCACCATTCCTGCGGCGACGGCGGCGCACCCAGCTGCTTCCGCCGCGACGCCGGTACCGCGGCGGACCGCGGGCCGCAGGGCGCGGAGAGGCTCTGCCCCAGCACTGCGGCGGCGAAGACGGCGAAGACCACGGCGCCCGCGACGGCCGGCGAGTTCTGGTGCAGGGTGGTCGCGACGAATCCGGGCGCCAGAGAAGTGAAGAGTCCGAAGATCGCCAGGGCCGCGCAGACACACGCGACCGCCAGGCAGAAGAGCGCGGCACCGCCGTGCGGACGCACTCGCTGTATGCGGTACGGCACCGGGCGGGCGGAACGGTCCACCGTCTCTGGCAGGGCCATGACCGCGGCGGTCCCGGCAACGAGGAGCATCGCGAAGACGGCGTACGGACCGGGGCAGGGGCGTAAGCCGCCAGCAGCCCGGCGACGAGCGGTCCCACGCCGAGGCCGCCAACGTTTGCGGCCGTCGATACGGCCTCGAAGCGGCCCTGTCCGGATCCGGGCCGCGCCCGTATGCGCAGGTCATGGAGGTAGGCGGTGGCGGTCGGGGTGGCCATGCCCACGCCCAGTCCGGTGACGAACCGGGCGAGGAGAAGGCCGGGCGGAGCCGGCCACACGAGGAAGAGGGCGGCTGCCGCAGCCAGTTCGGACTGCAGCGCCGCGACCAGGATCGGGCGACGGCCGCTGCGATCGGAGAGGTGGCCGGCGGACACGAGGCCGGCCGCGACCCCTACCGCGTACACCGCGAACACCACCGTCATGGTGAACGCACCGAAGCCCTCGCGCTCCTCGTACAGCGGATACAGCGGCGTCGGCACGGTCGAGAAGGCCTCCTTTAACTGGTTCATGCGAACCAGTTAAAATGGTTCACTCGGGCGATGTCAAACAATGGCCTCCCGGTACCGGAACGGCCTACACTGAACCACCATGACCGGTTCACTAGCTGTCCGAAGCAGTCCGGAGAGATTCCGGCTCGGCAACGAGATCCTCGCGTTCCGCTTCGTCGCCACGCTCGGGGAACGGCGCGGCGACCCGGTAGAACGGATCGCCGCCCCGGAACGACTGCGAGCCTGGCTGACCACCAACGGACTCGGCGATGCGGACATGCCGGTATCCGACGCCCTCCTGCGGGACGCCCACGAGCTGCGCGAGGCCATCCACCGGGCTGGCACCGCCGTCGCCTCCGGTTGCGTGCCGGATCCGGTGGACGAGGAGCTGCTCAACCGCTGGACCGCACGTCACCGGGCGCAGCTCGTCCTCACCGGTGGGCAGGCGCAGTGGCATCTCCCGGACACCGACTCGGCGCGCGCCGCGCTTGCCATCGTCGCCCTGGATGCCGTCGCGACCCTCGGCGGCCACCGCGACGGTGTGATCAAGCGGTGCGAGCAGCGCACCTGCGGAGGACTCTTCGTGGACACCAGCCGCGGCGGGCGACGGCGGTGGTGCTCCATGGCGACCTGCGGAAACAAGGTGAAAAAGGCCAACCTCAAGGCAGCCCGGGACGGTGTCGAGGCCAGGATCACGGCCGGGTGACCTGGCGGCAGCACGCCGTCGCCACGAGAAAGCCATCCGGGGGATCGCCGAGACAAGCCCGGCCCGTTCGGCATCTGGACCGCACCGAGCTGATCGCCGTGGTGGCAGGGCGGCAGGCGCCGCGCGGCTTGGCGCCCTGCCACGCATGCACGGTCTGCGCGCCCGTCTGTCCGATCCTCTACGGGATCATCAGGCAGCGATGTTCTCGGTGACCTCTGCCTCGTCAGTGGCCACGGGGGCCGGATTCGGTCCGCGCAGGGCTATGTAGACGAACAGGGCAGCCATGACGGCGGTGCCCACCCACATGGCCTGCTGCCATCCGTCGACGAAGGACTGCCGGGCGGCGTGGACCAGGTCCTGCGCGCGGGCTTGCGCTGGGTGCGGTCTTCAGGGCGTTGGCGATGCCCTCGCGCGCGGTGCCGAATTCTCGGGTGACGTCGTTGAGGGCGGAGGCGACGCCCTGCTTCTCGCGCGGCAGTGAGCTGGTGATGGCCTCCGTGGACGGCGTCATCGCCAGACCCGAGCCGAAACCCAGGGCGAGCAGGCCGGCCAGGACGGACAGATAGCCGCCGTCGACGGAGACGAACAGTGCCATCAGGGCCAGGCCGACACCGGTCAACGCGATGCCGATGGCCAGGGTCCTGCGGACGCCGGGGCTCTGCGGGCCCACCGAGGTGACCTGCACGGGTTCACACCCCCTTTCTCTCCCATCGAGGCCCGCGCGGCGCGCCTACGGATGGGTATGACCCCCGAACAAGTTGCGACCGAAATGGCCAAGTTGGGCGTGTATCTTGGCCCCGAGCTGGTGGAGGCATGGGAGCTGGGCACGAAAGTGCCGTCGGAGATCCAGCTTTTCGCGCTTGCCGGTGTGCTGTGGTGTCCGACCCACGCTGATGGCCATACGTCCCAGGACACTGTGAATCGCCGCGATCACCCCCTTCTCGGCCTCGAAGGCGCGTGCGGCCTTCAGCATGTCGACCGAGACCGTGGTCTCCGAACCGATGTCCATGTAGGGGTGCAGTCCGGTGCCGAGTCCCAGGCCCAGGTAGTCCGGGGCGACGGCGGCGAAACCCGCGCCGGCGAACATCACCGTCACCGCGCGGTCCGCGCCGTCGGCGACCGACCCGGCGCCGCCCCGGTAGGCGAGGGTGCCATGGGTGTACGAGACGGTACTGAGCCGTCGCGGGCCGTGGCGGGATGCGGCACGCGGAAGCGTGACCAAGCCTCTGGGCACGCGGTCCCGGTGGCCAGGGCCGGGGCCGCGGTGGCGGCCGCGACGGACAGGCAGACCCGGCGACCAGGGCCGCACGAGCGCCGCTGCGGCGAGGGGGCCGGAAGGGGCGGGTGGATTGGGTGGACACGTCTCGTCGGCTGCTGAGTGGCATCGCCTGATCCGCTCTTTCGAACACGGCTGCTGACAGGGCATCACTCTTCCGTTCCCGGCTCCTTGAGCCCCATGAGGCTGCTCCCCGACCGGGGTGGGGAGAGCGGGATGGGGCAACCCCCCCGGGAGGCTGTTGGTCAGGACCGGCCGGCGATGGATCACCAAAGGCGTCGGGTGATGGGACGGTTGTCCCAGCGGTTGCGGCTCGTGCAAGCGCCGGGATGGGCGTGCGGAGGGTGCCGCATCAGCCGAGCTGCCCCGTCGGCCGCATGGTGATGTGGTTGATGTCCACGCCCGCGCCATGAGAACCGAGGCCCCCCTGAGTGGTGGACACGCTGATACTGGTTCTGCTTGACGGAGGAAGCGAGAACACCGCCGATGGCGATGAAGGAGTACTCGGACGAGTTCAAGCCCGATGCCGTGGCCCTGTACAAGTCCACGCCCGGGGCGACCTACAAGAGCATCGCCGCTGACCGCGACCAGCACAACTGACAGACAACACCCGTCATCAAGTCGAGGTAACCGGCTTCAAGCCGCTCGAAGTGCGGCCTCTGGACGGGGCACCGCGGCATCGGGGTGGATGGGTCGCCGGGTGAGCCGGCGGCTCATCAGGGTGATGGCCGCGAGGATGAGCATCGCCTCGGAGTGCTGCGGCAGCGTCTCGTAGTCACGCGCGTTCCAACGGGCGTGAAGCAGCCACGCGAGTGACCTCTCCCCACCTGCGCGGCGGGACCACGAACCCCTTCGCGTCCTTGGGCCTGCTCACCGTCTTGGACGAGGAGACCGGTACCGTGCTGGCTGCCTGGCCCGACGAGCCGTAGACCCGACAGTGGCTACTCGGCCGAGTCCTCCGCAGCATGACGGGACCGCGCGCTCAACGCCTGCTCCAGCTCGTACCGGTTCTCCTCGGACATCGCAGCATGCTCGGTGATGTCCACCTGCGGGTCCCCGGACGCTTCACGCCAGCGGCGCCACTGCGCGTCGTGATCCTCGCCGGCCACGCCAGCGAGTTTCGCGCGCTCTTCCTCGGCGGAACGGTAGGACGGTGCACGCGACGGTGATCTTTCCGGTGTTCCGGCACGCTCACTCAGGTCCGGCTCCTACGGTCGGTTCACCGGCGGAAGTGGCACACGTGTGGAGGCGGGGCAGGAAGGCCTGGTTCGAGGCGCTGCGGGTTCTGCGCAACCGTGAGAGGCAATGGCAGTGGGGCTGGGTGCTGTCGGACGATCTGCCGCCACGTCATCAGCAGGCGGTGGAGCCGCCGCAGGGCAGGGGGCTGGCGGAGCTGGCCGACCGGGGGACGCGTGCGGAGCTGTCTGTGTACGAGGCCCGGCCGATCCTGTGGACAGCTCGTCTGTCGCCGCAGGGCCACGACGTGCTCACCTACACGGACGCCAGTCCCGCTCCCGAGCCACGCCAGGGTGCGATGTGCCGGTTTGGTGTCAGTGGGTGGGTGTCAATGACGGCATTTCAGGACGGGGAGTTTTTGCTGGTGGAGCGTTGAGGGTGAGCAGGCTTGCTGCCATGGGCTGGTGTCCGCTGCCGTCGTGACTGCCATGGGGCGTTACATCATGTCTCGTGTCGCTGTCATGGGAACGGCACTTCTGATCCTTTTGCGGGGCGGGCGGGTCACGGTTGTCTTCTGTCGGGCGTGTGGCCGAGGGAGGACCGGGTGGGGGAGCGGGAGATTGAGGGACCGGTGTCGGTGTCCCGGCCCCGGAGTGGCCGTCGCGCGCCGCGGTGAGCAGGTTCAGAACTCCGATGACGCGGTCGCTGATGACGGTTGCGGCGTAGCCGTCTTTCTCTGCTCGGCCGAGTAGTGGGCTGATGTCGCGGACGTGGGTGCGCAGCTGTGTCGTCGATCGCCACAACTGGGTGGCTTCCTTCCCCGGCAGCGGTTGAGACCCGTCGATGGCGGCCCGGAGCCGCTCCGCCTGTTTGAGTTGCCGGTGTGCCTTCGTCGTCGCGCTTGATGCGGTACTGGACTTCACCTCTTGGAGCATGCGGCTGCCGTCGGGCCTGAGCTCGGTCACGTCCAGGACGCGCAGCACGGAGGTGAGGTCGTGCAGGAGAGTGAAATTACCCTCTTTGTCTTTGGCCTCGACGACCTTGCCCAGCTCGTAGTCCAGGCCCTCCTTGCCGACGAACGGACCCGGCAGGGCGTTGCGTGAGAGGGCGACAATCGCGCGCCGGTCGTAGGTGTAGACCCGCCAGGCCAGCACGTCGCCTACGGCCCGCAATTGGCGGATGACGCGTTCGGCGACGTGCCGTTCCAGCCGCCAGTGCTCTTCGTCGCGGCTGTCGGGCGGGCAGCTCAGCTGTCATGGGGGGAGCGATGAAAGCGGCGGTCTCCGTGGTGTGGTCGCCGGGCCAGTCAGGCGCCTTGAGGCGTTGCACGCGGAGCAGCGCACGCCGGATGCTCTGAGCAGCCATCTGGGCGCGGTAGGAGGCTTGAAAGAGGTGTGCCTGGACGTCATGGAGGTTATCAACGCCGTGTCCGGCCGCGTCGCACCGTTCCAACAGCCAGCTGACGTTCGACAGATTTGCTAGGTGCTCGGGGTGCAGGAAGACCCGGTTGAGGTCCGACTCGTCGAGTCCGCTGAGCCCGCCATCCCAGGCCATCCGTCCTACCTCTGCCCGCACATGGTGTTCCGCCCCAGTGTCCACCACCTGCAGTAATAGGCACTGCTGGGTCTGGTGCCGTCACTGTCCGACCGCAGCGCCCTTCCGACACGCCATGCCCGGCGCGGCCGGTCCCGGTCACCACGGTGCGGAACGTGTGCCGGGCGGTCTTGATCCCCCCAGCATCGTGCCCAGGGTGTGCTTCGCGTGGTTGGGCTGGATGACGCGGCGTGTGCCGCGGCCTCCGCCGCGCTGATGGCCTCGCTGTACGCGCGCACCGGGTCCAGGACGCGTCCGTACGCTGCCTGCCAGGCGGCGAGGTGGTCGGCGGCGGGGTCGGCCGCCTCGCCGGCGATCGTCTTTCGGACCGCGTCGCGTACGACCGGGGTGACCCGTTCCTCCAGCCTGTCCCCGGCCGCGTTGACCCGGTAGGGCCCGGCCTCGTCGAGGAGTTCGCCCAGGAGGGCGACTGCGTCGTCGTGTGTGGCCCGGTCGTGGAGTATCTCGTCCACCACGTCCAGCAGCAGCGGCGCTGGCTACGAGTGCAGGTGACAGCCGGTACCGCTCCGTTGCCGGGCGTCGGCGGGTGCCTTCTGTTCTCGTCGCCAACGGCATCCTGGCGCGGCAGGTGCCTCCCTGAGTCGTCAACAACTGCTGTCGTGAGACGTCGATAAAGCCATGCAGACGACGCGCATGGACTGATCGGGTGCCGTTGGGGGAGCGCTCGGCTTGCGCACAGAGCCCGGAGGGGGCTCCAGTCGTTACGTTGAGGCCGACCTGGTTTGCGCTGGTAGGGCCGAGAGAGGACGTAGGCGCGTGCCATGGCCTTGCGTGGTCCTGGGGAAAGCCCCACGACGAGCAGCCGCTGGAGCCCCTGGGCCGATCTCCATGACCGGGTCCGCCGCACTGTCCGCGGCGAAGAGGCTCGCACACACCGGGAAAGGAAGCCTTGATGGGCGACAACATTCGGAGAACGAAGAGCGTCAATGGTGGTGACACGATCGACCAGTGGACTGCCGAGTCGACCAGCACAGCCGTGTTGGAGATCACGGTCGAAAGCCTCGACACGGGAAACTGCCCCGTCCTCGCTCGGCTGAGTCTCAATGATGCCAGCGGTCAGCGGACGGTCGATTTCGTGACTGTATCGAGTACCGACGCTCTGCCGTCGGGCCCGCACCGCACCATCATCGCCGGCTCCCTGGGCGGTTCTGTGAACCTCGTGGCACAGCCCCTCAGCGACAGTGATCCCGGGACGTGCAACGTGACCTACACCTTCAAGTGGGGGTCCTGACCCCTGGCCTTGCGCCGAACCTCGACAGCCCGAAACCCCCGACAGGAAGAGACGTGCGGTCATGCCTGAAGTGCTCGAGGACTCCTTTCCCAAGTCACGGGCGGGAGCGCCCGAATCTGTCATCGACTCGTGGAGCCACAACACCAGCGGGTCATCGTTCCTCATCCTTGTCGCGAGCCTGACATCCCCCAGTGCGCCAGCCGCCCTTGTCCTCACGGGATTCACCTCGGGCATCGCCGACGTCGTCGCCCTGACGTTCCGCGACTCCGACCCGTTCCCGTCCGGACCTCATCTCGTCAATGTGAACACCGACTGCACCCGCATCGAGCTGAGGGCACTCGCCGCCGAGAACGACCAACAGACGTCCTGCACGATCAACTACACCGTCAAGTGGCTGTGAGACACGGCCCCAGGGCGCACACGCGGCGGGGCCGCGGCCCCGTGCCGGTAACGTATGGGTACCGTCGGCAGGTGCGGGTGGCCCGGGACTTTGGTCGGGTTGAGCGGTCTCGGTCTTGCGGCGGCGGGCGGCCAGTGCCGCTGCGGTGCGGGGTTCGGGGACGGTCGCAGTCTTCACGCGGAGTCCTGTTCGGGTGCGTCGCCGTCGGCTGTGCACGTATCGCCGACCTCGCCCTCCTCGGTGCCTGCGTCGGCGAGGTCGGTAGCACGGAAGGCCGTGGACCACACGCGGTGGAAGTAGTCCTGGGGTTTGCGGAGGTCCAGGGCGAGGGCGTCGCCGAGGAGGCCGAGGCCGGCCAGGGCCTTCTCCAGGCCGTCGATGGCGCGGGCGGTGGGCTCGAAGCAGCGGTGCAGATAGTCGACAGTAGCGTCGTCCGGGGCGCCCTCGGCCAGCAGTCGCCACTGTTCGCGCTTGCGCCGCCAGTAGAGGAGGTCGGCGCCGGAGAGGGCGAACTTGCCGCAGTTGCGGCAGTCCGGGTTCCAGGGGCAGGCGCCGCCGTCGACGACGGGCTGGAAGGTGCAGAAGCCGCCCTCGGCGGGGGTGCTGCGGCGGGTGAGGTCGATGGCGAGGGCCTGAGCCTGCTCGCGGGTCAGCGCGGTGGCGGACTGGCCGGTCAGAAGCTTGCCGGGGCTGGCGGTGCCGGGGCCGGCGACCCAGACGTGCTGGAGGACGTTGTCCAGGTCGGACTGGGTGAGGTGGACGTAGTGCTCGGCCATCCGGTCGGAGACCTGGCCGAGGTAGCCACGGATGTGCGTCAAGCTGGCCCCGTGCCGCAGCGGCAGCCCGCGGCTGATCCGCCTGCCTTGAGCCAGCCACTGAGGCCCCCAGCCGGCGCGAGCAGTAGGTCGGCTGGGCGTGATCACCTGCAACGGCGCCGTCTAGTCCTGTAGCGCCGGCCGCATTGGGCGACGATGCCGGAGAGGAGCATGACGGCCAGACTTGCGCTGGCAACCGGGTTGAGGAGGTGCCAGACCAGGGCCACGATGACGGTGATGCCTCCTGCGAGAAGCCCGAGGCTCGCGCCCATCAGCACGCGCCCGCTCCAAGCCAGCCGGATCTTGTCCATGGCTGCCGGCTCCGGCGTCCGCTGCAGGGCGATGTAGTTGCCCGGGTTGCCGAGAACGTCGTCGAGCCCGTCGAACGAGCCGTCGCCCGGCGTGCAACAGAAGTAGACCGTGCTGCCCGGCTTGACCACGGCGGTGAGAGGCGGGCTCGAGCACCAGGCGATCTTCAGCTGCAGACGATGCACTCCCGATGGCACCTCAAAACGCAGCGTCTGCCCCCGGCGGATGCTGCCCACCTGCGCGTGGTCGAGCAGCACGGCATAGCCGCGAACGGCGTAGCGATAGCCTCCCCGAGCCCGCGACAGCACAAGTGTCCCGCCCAGACCGGCCTGTTTTGCCGATGAATAGCCCTGGACATCCATCGCGCCAGCCTTAGAGGTCATCTCATTTGGCGTGTTCGGTAGCCTGTTGGCGTGGGAATCGTTGAGCGGCTGGTGCCGGACGAGTTGTGGGAGTTGTTCCAGCGGGT
>NZ_JBIRXG010000056.1:0-29290 GCF_044388685.1 Streptomyces sp. NPDC020192
CCAGCGTCAGGGGCAAGACGGATTTCCTGGCTAGCGAGCGCACAAGGTCATTATCGACACGGGCCGGGAATCCGGGAGGTGCTTCACCGGGAGGCTCCCGTCACAATCCACCGTTCCAAAGGCACTGGTCTGACAGCCCACACCCGCAAGGACCTGCCGTCCGATTGCCCCGGCAGCACTGCTGAACCAGGTGTCGTCAACCAAGCCGCACATGACTGGGCGTTCATATGGACATGGATTTCATTTCCATCTACGGTGGAGCGTGCCGACCCGGCACGAGCCACAGGGGGTGATGCGCCATGGGCGGCCGGATGACCCGACAGCGCAAGGCCGTCACGCACGTACTCGCGGGCTGCCAGGACTTCGTGTCGGCCCAGGACTTGTACGCCCTTCTGGTGGCCGGCGACCACGCGATCGGCCTGACCACCGTCTACCGCGCCCTGCGCGAGCTGGAGGCGGACGGCGGTGTGGACGTCGTACGCGACGAGACCGGCGGGCGGCTGTACCGGCTGCGCCCGGCCGACGGGCACCGCCACTACCTGATGTGCCGCGGCTGCGGCCGCAGCCGGACGGTGGACTCCGAGGTTGTGGAGGAGTGGGCGGGCCGGATCGCCGCCGCGACCGGCTTCACCGCGGTGGAGCACACCGTCGAACTCACCGGCGTCTGCGCCGACTGTCTGCCCCACACCGACGGAGGCCGGCCGTCCGGGGACGGAGAGGGAGGAGAGGAACAGCCATGCCACTGGGATCGCGGCCCGGGCCTCCGGGGCCCAGTCCGCAGCTGCGCAAGCTGAAGGAGACCGTGCGTGCCCTGCTCGGTCTCGACGACGACACCGCCGTCATGATCCGCCAGCTCGCCTGCACCGAACCGGGCTGCCCGCCATTGGAAACGGTCGTCGTCGTGCTGCCGATGGAGGGCGACGCCCGCCGCTGGACGCTGCACCGCCCCGCCGACCAGATCACCGAGGACGACCTGCGGGCCGCCCTCCTCGCCGCTGAACAGCACGACTAGGAGACCGACTTGACCACCCCCGTAACCGAAGAGCCGTGCGATGAGCGTGTGCCCGTCACCGTCCTGACCGGCTTCCTCGGCTCCGGCAAGACCACCCTCCTCAACCGCATCCTCACCGAGAACCACGGCATGAGGATCGCGGTCATCGAGAACGAGTTCGGCGAGGTCGGCATCGACGACGCCCTCGTCCTCGACGCCGAGGAAGAGATCTTCGAGATGAACAACGGCTGCATCTGCTGCACCGTGCGCGGAGATCTCATCCGCATCCTGGGCGCGCTGATGCGGCGCCGCGAGAAGTTCGACCACATCCTCATCGAGACCACCGGACTGGCCGACCCCGCGCCCGTCGCGCAGACCTTCTTCATGGACGACGAGATCGCCGCCCAGCTGCGGCTGGACGCCATCGTCACCCTCGTCGACGCCGCCCATGTGCTCCAGCACCTGGACGAGGTCAAGCCGGAGGGCGTGGAGAACGAGGCCGTCGAGCAGATCGCCTTCGCCGACCGGGTCGTCCTCAACAAGACCGACCTGGCCGACGAGGAGACCATCGGACAGGTCGTGCGCCGCATCCGGGCCATCAACGGCGGAGTGCGGATCATCCCCGCACAGCACGCACGCATCAATCTCCACGAAGTCCTGGACGTGGGCGCGTTCGACCTGGAGCGGGTGCTCGCCGACGACCCCGCCTTCCTCACCGAGACCGAGCACCAGCACGACACCACCGTCACCTCGGTCGGCATCGAGCTGACCGGGGAGCTGGACGAGGACCGGCTCAACGCCTGGCTCGGCCAGTTGCTGCGCACCAAGGGCGTCGACCTCTTCCGCTCCAAGGGCATCCTGGCCATCACCGGAGCGCCCAAGCAGTACGTCTTCCAGGGCGTCCACATGCTGCTGGACGGCACCTTCGGACGCGACTGGCGCGAGGGCGAACCCCGCACGAACAAGCTGGTGTTCATCGGCCGCAACCTCGACCGCGAGGCCCTTGAACGCGGCTTCGCCGACTGCCTGGCCACGGCGGGAGCGGCCGCGTGAGTACGACGGTTCAGTCCCCGCTCGCCTGGGAGGCCGGCGTCGACGACGCACCCGTCGCGCTGAGTGCGCGGGGTGATCTGGTCGCCGTCGCCGGGGCCGAGGGGACCGTGAAGGTCCTCGACGCGGCGATGGGCGCCGAGATCGAGGCGTTCGACCTTCCCGGAGGCGCACTCGCGGTCGCGCTCTCCCCGGATGCCGGGCACGTGGTGGCGACCGGCCCCCTGGGGTACGCCCTGTGGCGCCGCTCCGACGGGCGTACGACGGTGCGGGAGTCCGGTGCCTGGTCGGCCGCCGCCGCCTGGGCCGACAGCACCCGGGTCGCGGTCGCCTCCGGCCGCCGCGCGCTCGTACTCGACACGGACGGCGACGAGTTGTGGCGCACGGAACCCGCCGCGTCCACCGTCACCGACCTCGCCTGGATGCGGCAGGGACGGCGCCTGGCCGTGGCGGCGTACGGCGCCGTGCGCTGCCACGAACGGCACACCGAGAAACCGGTCGCCACCTACCCCTACGTAGGCTCCCACCTCGCACTCGCCGTCGCACCCACGGGGAGGTGGATCTGCAGCGGCAACCAGGACGCCTCCATCCATATCTGGCGTGCCCGCGACGGCGGCGAGCTGACCATGTCGGGCTATCCGGAGAAGGTCTCCCGCCTCGCCTTCGACGACACCGGCTTCTGGCTGGCCGCCGACGGCGCACCCGACGTGACCGTCTGGGACTTCTCCGGCAAGGGCCCGGAGGGCACGGCACCGCGCTCCCTGCGCTGCCACGAGACGGTCACCGCGCTCACCTGGCGTCCGGGCACGGCCGGGCACCTCGCCAGCGGCGGCGCCGACGGCACCGTAGCCCTGTGGCACGCAACCGCCGGGCGGCCACAGTCGCGCCTGCGCCCGGTGCGCCAACTGGACGGCACAGGCGCGGCGGTCGCGGCGCTGGCCTGGGCGGACCCCCATCTGCTGGCCGTCGCCTGGCGGGACGGCCGGATCCAGACGTACGGCGTGCCGTCCCGGACCGCGCTGTGAACCGGTCTGTGATCCGGGCGGCCGCTCCCCGCCCCTGCACGCTCGTCGTGTGCCGGGGCTGCTGCTGTGGCAACCCGCGCAAGCACCCCGGCACCGACCACGCCTGGCAACTGGACCGGCTGCGCGCCGGCGCGGCGGAACACGGCTTCCGCCTCCGTACGACGGACTGCCTCGGCCCCTGCGACCAGGCCAACGTCATCGTCGTCCAGCCCTCCACCGCCGGGCGCCGGGCCGGAGGCCGCGCCGTCTGGGTCGGCTTCGCCATGGACGACGACAGCACCGACGACCTGCTGCGCTGGGCAGCCCAAGGCGGACCCGGCATCGCCGAACCGCCCGCCGCCCTGGCCCTCCAGCTCATCCGCCCACCGCGCGAGGCCCGCGCCCGTGCACGCCGATGACCTCGAGCCGGGCGGCCGCGACGTCCTCGCGGCCGCCCGGCTCGACGAAGCCACCGCCGCCTCCGTCGCCACCACGCTCCAGGCCCTGGCCACACCGTCCCGCCTGCTGATCCTCACCGCCCTGCGGCAACGGCCCTACCCGGTCGGCGAACTCGCCGCCGCCGTCGGCATGGAACAGTCCGCCGTCTCCCACCAACTGCGCCTGCTGCGCGCCCTGGGCCTGGTCACCGGCCGTCGCGACGGCCGTCGCATCGTCTACAGCCTCTACGACGACCACGTCGCCCAGCTCCTCGACCAGGCCGTCCACCACATCGAGCACCTCCGCCTCGGCGTACGCGACCAGCCCGTCAATTGAGGTCGGCGACCTGCTGGGGCGCCGGGGCCGCGCGGAGCCGGTCCGGCAATGTGCCGTCGTCGGGCATGCCGGCCCGCAGCCACGCCCCGACCGCCTCGACGTCGGTTTCTGTCACCAGCGGGCCGAGGCGTACCACCATCCCAGTGGGCCTGCGGTCGATCCCGCAGGGCTGCACAGCGCCGTGCAGCCCGCGGCCGCCTTGGCAATGCAGCACCTTCCCAGGCAACCGGTGGAGACCATCACCGCGTGCGGGCACTCACGGACCGCGTGACGCAGCCCGTTCATGGCCCCTCCCCTCGCGGCGGCAGGGCATGAGCCGCAGACGGCAAGGGTGAAAGGGCGGCTCTGACGGTCGCCGGCGGTATCGCTCATCTCCGTGTTTCCTCCGTATGAGTGAAAGAGATCCCCTGCTGGCCGCTGCGCGGGCCCAACCCGCCGCAGCGGCCAACAAGTTGTCGCACCGGGGATTTGACAGCACCTGGCCGCACCACCAGCCTATGCTCATGACATCCATTTTCAATAGAGGGGTGGGCGGTTAGCCATGCGTGTTGCCTTCGTCGGCAAGGGCGGCAGCGGCAAGACGACCCTGTCGGCCCTCTTCTCCCGTCACCTGGCGCACTCGGGTGCGCCGGTCGTCGCGATCGACGGCGACATCAACCAGCACCTGGCCCACGCCCTGGGTCTCAACGAGGACGAGTTCTTCGCCGCCCCGCCGCTCAGCGCGCGCACCGGCGAGATCAAGGACTACCTGCGGGGCACCAATCCGCGGATCCCGTCCCGCGAGGCCATGGTCAAGACAACCCCGCCCGGACGCGGCTCCCGGCTGCTGCGGCTGCTCGGCGACGACGAGATCCACGGCCACCACGTCCAAGAGGTCGGCGGCGTACCGCTCATGGTGACCGGCGCCTTCGACGAGAGCGACCTCGGAGTGGCCTGCTACCACTCCAAGCTCGGCGCGGTCGAGCTGTACCTGAACCACCTCGTGGACGGCCCCGGCGAGTACGTCGTCGTCGACATGACCGCCGGCGCCGACGCCTTCGCCTCCGGCCTGTTCACCCGCTTCGACATGACGTTCCTGGTCGTCGAGCCGACCCGCAAGAGCGTCTCGGTGTACCGCCAGTACCGCGATCACGCGGCCGAGTTCGGCATCCCGATCGCCGTCGTCGGCAACAAGGTCACCGGCGAGGACGACCTGCTCTTCCTCAAGGAGCACGTCGGCGACGATCTGCTCGCGCACTGCGCGCAGTCCCCCTACGTGCGCGCGCAAGAACAGGGCCGCGGCCACGGCGAGCTGGAGCCGCACAACACCCGCACCCTGGACCTGCTGCGCGCGGCCGTGGACGCCCGCCCCAAGGACTGGGCGGCCTTCCAGACGCACGCCGTGGACTTCCACCTGCGCAACGCCGCCGCCTGGGCCGACGAGGCCACCGGCCAGGACCTCGCCACTCAGGTCGACCCGGACTTCCGGCACGGCCCCGCATCACTGACCGCCTTCGCCTGACCCCCACTCCCCAAGACCAGAACCCAGAGCAAGAGAACAGGACAGCCCTTCATGTCACTCGACGTCTCCCCGCAGCTCCTCGCCGAAGCCGAGAACGGCGAGGTGCAGGAGCAGGACTTCGTGGAAACGGTGCGCACCTCCCTGCCGTACGCCTACGACCTCATCGCCCGCCTCGCGGAGGAACTGCGCTCCGGCACCGCGGAGTTCGCCGACAACCAGACCCCGCCGCCCTCCGAGACAGAGCGCGGCCAGCTGCTGCGCGCCCTGTCCAGCGACGCCATCCGGAGCAGCCTGGAACGCCACTTCGGCATCGCCCTCGCCTTCCAGAACTGCCACCGCGTCGCCGCCTTCCACCCCGAGGCACGCGGCGGCGACACCCACACCCGCTTCACCTCGCTCCGGGCGCAGATCCTCAACCAGTCGCCGGAGTTCCGCGACTGCTGAACCACTGGCCGCTCGCGACCGCCGCCTGCCGGAACCGGCGTTCGGCAGTCAGGCCGCCCACGTCGCCCCCTTGGCGGCCGTCGCCCATCCAGGACACCCGGTCCTCGTGAGCGACGGCCGCCAAGGCTTGTCCCGACGGCATCCGCCGCACCCCCTCCCTGCGCAGCCCCGGAGCAGTCGCACGCCCGGTCAAAAGATGGCAACGGTTTTCATCTGGCATTGATCTGAAAATCATTTCCATCTAGCGTCGAAGGTGTCGCCACGCAGCCGGCGCGTGTCCGTAGCGCGCCCGGCATCGCCCGAAGGAGCTCCCGCATGTCCACCGCCCCCGCCTCCCGTTCCGCCCGGCCGACCGCGAGGATCGCACTGGTCACCGCGACGGCCGCCCTGACGGCCGTGACGGCGACCGCCTGCTCGACCTCCTCCTCGCACACCACCGACACCGCCGCGACCGGCAGCGGCTCGGGGAAGTCGATCCAGGTGGTGGCGGCGGAGAACTTCTGGGGCAGCATCGCCTCCCAGCTCGGCGGCAGCCACGTGAAGGTGACCAGCATCATCACCAACCCGGACACCGACCCGCACGCCTACGAGCCGACGGCGGGCGACGCCCGCACCGTGGCCGGCGCCCAGTACACGATCGTCAACGGCATCGGCTACGACGCCTGGGCCGACAAGCTGCTGGCCGCCAACCCCGGCAGCGGGCGCACCGAGCTGAAGGTCGGCGACCTGGTCGGCGTCAAGCCGGGCGGCAACCCGCACCGCTGGTACTCCCCGGCCGACGTCCACCAGGTCATCGAGAAGATCACGGCCGACTACAAGAAGATCGACCCGGCCGACGCGGCGTACTTCGACCAGCAGAAGACGACCTTCGAGACGAAGACGCTCGCCGGCTACAACAAGCTCATCTCCGACATCAAGGCGAAGTACGCGGGCACGCCGATCGGCGCTTCCGAGTCCATCGTCACGCCGCTCGCCGAGGGCCTGGGGCTGAAGATGCTCACCCCGGAGACGTTCCTGGACGCGATGAGCGAGGGCTCCGACCCCACGGCCAAGGACAAGGCCACCATCGACCAGCAGATCAAGAACAAGCAGATCAAGATCTACGTCTACAACTCCCAGAACTCCACGCCGGACGTGCAGGCGCAGGTAAAGGACGCCAAGGCGCAGGGCATCCCGGTCGCCACGGTGACCGAGACCCTCACCCCCGCCGGGGCCTCCTTCCAGCAGTGGCAGACCACCCAACTGCAGGGCATCGAGCAGGCCCTGGCCAAGGCCACCGGGAAGTGAACTGAAGCCATGAACCCGATAGCGAAGGCCCGCGATGCCGTCACACACACCAGCGGCCACACCGTTCCCAGCCGCCGAAGCGGGGGGCACGACACGGCCACAGGAGCCGGAAGCGATCCGGTGGTCGCCCTGCGCGGGGCCGCCGTGCGGGTCGGCGGCCGGACGCTGTGGTCGGGGGTGGACCTTCGCATCGGGGCCGGCGAGTTCACCGCCGTGCTCGGCCCCAACGGCGTCGGCAAGTCCACCATGATCAAGGTCCTGCTCGGCGCCCTGCCCGCGGCGGCCGGCGAGGTTCGGGTGCTCGGCGCCCGGCCCGGGCAGGCCAACGACCGCATCGGCTACCTGCCGCAGCGCCGCAGCTTCGACGCCACCCTGCGCATCCGCGGCATCGATGTGGTGCGCATGGGCCTGGACGGCGACCGCTGGGGAGTACCGCTGCCGTTCCCGAGCGAGCGTCGGCGGGCCGCCCGCGCGCGGGTGGACGAGGTGATCGAGCTGGTCGGGGCGACGGCGTACGCGCACCGGCCCATCGGGCAGTGTTCCGGCGGCGAGCAGCAGCGCCTGCTGATCGCCCAGGCCCTGGTCCGCAAGCCCGAACTGCTCCTGCTCGACGAGCCCTTGGACAGCCTCGACCTGCCCAACCAGAGCGCCGTCGCCGCCCTGATCGGGCGCATCTGCCACGAGGAAGGCGTCTCGGTGGTCATGGTCGCCCATGACGTGAATCCGATACTCCACCACCTGGACCGGGTCGTGTACCTGGCCGAGGGCGGCGCCGCCACCGGCACCCCGACCGAGGTCATCACCTCCGGGACACTGACCCGGCTGTACGGCACACCGGTCGAAGTACTGCGGACCTCGGACGGCCGGCTGGTCGTCGTGGGCCAGCCGGAGCCGCCCGCGGTGCACACCGACCGGCACGACACCCCGGGGACCGGTCATGACGCTCGCTGAGACGGCGGCACCGGTCTGGTCGTGGAACCTCCTGGCCGACTTCCAGGAGATGTGGTCGTACCCGTTCATGGTGAATGCGTTCCGCGCGGGCGCGGTCGTGGCCGTGGTCTCCGCGGTCGTGGGGTGGTTCGTGGTGCTGCGGCGGCAGACGTTCGCCGCGCACACCGTCTCCGCGGTCGCCTTCCCCGGCGCCGCCGGGGCGCTGCTGCTCGGGTTCAGCGCGGTCTACGGCTACTTCACGCTGTGCGTGGCCGCCGCGCTGGTCATCGCGGCCCTGCGCGGCGGCGGTGAGCACGAGGAGTCGGCGCTGACCGGGACGGTGCAGGCGTTCCTGCTCGCGTCCGGGTTCCTGTTCACCGCCCTGTACAGAGGGCTGCTGGAGGGACCGCAGACCATCCTCTTCGGCACCTTCCTGGGCATCACCTCCTCCCAGGTGACCGTGCTGACGGTGGTCGGCGCGGTGGTACTCGCGGTGCTCGCGCTGATTGGACGGCCGCTGCTGTTCGCCTCCGTCGACCCGCAGGTCGCCGCCGGGCGCGGGGTACCGGTCCGCGCCCTGTCGGTGGTCTTCCTCGTCCTGCTCGGCGCGGCCACCGCCGAGGCGAGCCAGATCACCGGGACCCTCCTGGTCTTCGCCCTCATGGTGATCCCGGCCGCCACCGCGCAAGTCCTCACCGCCCGCCCGGCGTTGAGTCTGGCCCTGGCCGTCCTGCTGGCCTTCGCCGCGACCTGGCTCGGGCTGACCGCCGCTTACTACTCCCCCTACCCCTTGGGCTTCTTCGTGACGACCATCGCCTTCGCCGGGTACCTGCTCGCGCTGGGCCGGCGCTCGCTGCGCGAGGTACTCAGCCGCACCCGAGCCGGGGCCACGCCCGCTGCCAGGGAGGTGGTCGCATGACCGTCCTGCTCGCCGCCTCCCCGTTGTCCCACCCGTTCTTCCTGCACGCCTTCCTCGCCGGTACCGCCATCGCCGCGGCCTGCGGACTGGTCGGCTACTTCCTGGTGCTGCGGGCCCAGGTCTTCACCGGCGACGCGCTCAGCCACGTCGCCTTCACCGGTGCGATGGCCGCTCTCGCCTTCGGCGCCGACCTTCGCCTCGGGCTGTTCGCCGCCACCATCGCCATGGCGCTGCTCTTCGGCACCCTCGGCCGCAAGGCCCGGCCCGACGACGTGGTCATCGGGAGCGTCTTCTCCTGGATCCTGGGCCTGGGCGCGTTCTTCATCACCCTCTACACCACCTCGCGCAGCACCACGAACGGCACCGCCGGGGTGAGTGTGCTGTTCGGCTCCATCTTCGGCATCTCCTCCGGCAGCGCGGCCATCGCCGCTCTGGTGGCCGCGGGGGTCGGCCTGCTGGTGGTCCTCATCGCCCGGCCGCTGCTGTTCGCCACGCTCGACGAGGCCGTGGCCGCGGCTCGTGGGGTACCGGTCCGGCTGCTCGGATACGGCTTCCTCGCCCTGGCCGGGGTCAGCGCCGCCGAGGCCACCCAGGCGGTCGGTTCCCTGCTCCTGCTCGGCCTGCTCGCCGCTCCCGCGGGCGCCGCGATCCGGCTCACCGACCGCCCCTACCGTGCGCTCGCCCTCTCCGCCGGCCTGGCGGTGCTGGAGATGTGGGCGGGGCTGTTCGCCTCGTACGCGGTGCCGAGGATGCCGCCCAGTTTCGCCATCATGGCCGCCGCCACGGCCGTATACGCCGCCACCTTCCTGATACGACGCCCGGTTCCCGGTCCCCGAACGCACACCGCCGTCCCCACCGGCACATGAGCGAAGGCACCCGATGGCACCCGACCGCCAGTGCACCCCCACCCCGTCGCACGACGTCACGCTGATCGGCCGCCTCACCCAGCAACGCACTGTCGTGGTCGAGGCGCTCATCCGGGCCGAGGGCTTCGTCGGCGCCCAGGCCCTCCACAACCAGCTCGCCGCTGCCGGCTCACCGGTCGGCCTCTCCACGGTCTACCGCACGCTGGCCGGCCTGGCCGGCGTCGGCCGGGCCGACATGGTGCGCGACACCAGCGGTGAACGCCTCTTCCGCTACCGCCCGGGACCCGAACACCGCCACTACCTCCTCTGCACCGAATGCGGCCTGAGCCGCCCCGTCGACTCCGGTCCGGTGGAGGAGTGGGCCGACACCATCGCGCAGACCTCCGGGTTCGCGAACGTCCGGCACACGGTGGAGTTGTCCGGGGTGTGCCCGGACTGCGGCCGACGGCAGGCGGCGGACCAGCCCCGGTGAACCCCGGCACCACTTCCTCCGGATTGGTCTCCGTCAAGGGCAGCAGTCGCACCCCGAAGCACAGCCGCAGGCATCCGTCTTCCGCCCGGGCGCGCCTGGTGCAACGGCCGTCAGCACCGCACAACACCCCTCCCCACACCACGCGTCGCGCCCTTCCTTCACCGCGACCGCGGCGATGACCAGGGCCGCCAGCGGATCGGCCCACGACCAGCCGGACACGGCATTGACGACCAGGCCCACCAGCAGCACCGCCGACAAATAGGTGCACAGCAGGGTCTGCTTGGAGTCGGCCACGGCCGACGCGGAGCCGAGTTCCCGTCCGGCGCGGCGCTGGGCCGCCGACAGCACCGGCATGACCACGAGCGAAAGGGCAGCCAGCACGATCCCGGGCAGGGAGCGCGTGGCCTCACCTGTACCGGTCAGGGACCGTACGGCATCGACGGTGACGTAGGCGGCGAGCGCGAAGAACGACAGTGCGATGATCCGCAACGCGGTCTTCTCCCTGGCGGCGCGCACCGCGTGCTCGCGGGCGGAGAACTGCCAGGCGACGGTGGCAGCCGAGGAGACCTCGATGACGGAGTCGAGGCCGAAGCCGATCAGCGCGGTGGACGAAGCCAGGGTCCCCGCCGTAAGGGCGACGGCCGCCTCGACGGCGTTGTAGCTGATCGTCGCGGCGACCAGCAGCCGTATCCGCCGGGCAAGTGCGCCGCGCCTGGCCGGGTCGGGGCCGAGGGACAGGGATGTCTCTGCGCTCATGGTCAGCAGCACCCCTTGTCGTCTGCATCAACGCACGTGCGGTCGCCCTCGACGGCGACCACGGCGGTGCGCAGATCGTCGAGCGCGTGGCCGAGGCGCTCGTCGGCGAGTTCGTAGCGGGTGCGTCGGCCGTCGGGGACGGTGACGACCAGGCCGCAGTCACGCAGGCATGCCAGGTGGTTCGACAGCCTGGTGCGCGAGACGTCCAGCGCGTCGGCAAGGTCGGCGGGATAGGCGGGTGCCTCCCGCAGGGTGAGCAGGATGCGGCAGCGGATCGGATCGGCGAGCGCCCGGCCAAACCGAACGAGGACCTCGATGTCGGAGGCAACAGTCAGCACACCGTCGACGATACAAAGATTCCTGAATTCAGGGAAGCGTGAACTACAGCCACTTCGTAATGGTGTTCATTTTCATGTAGCCTCTACTCGCCACCCCACCGAGGAGGACTCCCATGGCTGTTCCCAAGCGGAAGATGTCCCGCAGCAACACCCGCCACCGCCGTGCCCAGTGGAAGGCGAGCACGCCGGCGCTCGTGCCGGTCACCGTCGACGGAGTGTCATACCTGGTGCCTCAGCGGCTGGTGAAGGCGTACGAGCGCGGGCTGCTGCGCCCCGAGGGCTGAGTGTTGATGACGTCCGCCCCCGCCGGCCGCCTGCCCGTCACCGTCCTGTCCGGATTCCTCGGCGCGGGCAAGACCACCCTCCTCAACCACGTCCTCGGCAACCGCGAGGGACTGCGTGTCGCGGTGATCGTCAACGACATGAGCGAGGTCAACATCGACGCCGCCCTGGTGCGGGGCGGCGAGGCGGCCCTGTCGCGTACCGAGGAACGCCTGGTCGAGATGACCAACGGCTGCATCTGCTGCACCCTGCGCGACGACCTGCTTCAGGAGGTCGACCGGCTGGCCCGCGAGGGCCGCTTCGACTACCTGCTCATCGAGTCGTCCGGCATCTCCGAACCCATGCCGGTCGCCGCGACCTTCGCCTTCGCCCGCGACGACGGCGCCACCCTCGGCGACCTCGCCCGCCTGGACACCATGGTCACGGTCGTGGACGCCGCGAACTTCCTGCCCGAGCTGGCAAGCGGCGACGAACTCGTCGAGCGCGGCCTGGACCAGTACGAGGACGACGAACGCACCGTCAGCGACCTGCTGATGGACCAGATCGAGTTCGCCGACGTCATCGTCCTCAACAAGCTCGACCTTGTCGACGAGGAGTCCGCCGACCGCCTGCGGGCGACGCTCACCCGCCTCAACCCGGCCGCGCGTCTCGTCCCGGCCGTCCACGGCCGCGTGAAGGCGAGCGACGTGCTGGGCACCCGGCTGTTCGACCTGGAACGCGCCCAACAGGCCCCCGGCTGGGTGCGGGAGCTCAACGGCGACCACGTACCCGAGACGGAGGAGTACGGCATCTCCTCAACCGTCTTCCGCTCCGAACTGCCCTTCCATCCGAACCGGTTGTGGACGTTCGTGACCGAGGAACTCGACAGCGGCGCATACGGACAGATCCTGCGCTCCAAGGGCTTCTTCACCCTCGCCAGCCGCCCGCACGTGACGGGCCTGTGGTCACAGGCCGGCTCCGTCGCACGCTTCGAGCCCTCCGCTGCACGCGCCACCGACAGCCCGGACGCCCAGGAACTGGTCTTCATCGGCACGCACCTGCACGCGGACGCACTGCACGCGGCACTGACCGACTGCCTCATGGCCGACGGCGAGAGCCTGCCGCCCACGGACCCGTTCCCCACCTGGGACACCTACGGCATCGACGACACCTGCGAGCATGAGCATCCCGAACTCGTGGCGGGCCCCTGAGGGCCCCGGGCCGGGCGGCGAACACAGCCACGGCGCCGCCCGGCCCGGTATGGCCACCAAGAGCTCCGGATAAATGCGTTGGGCTGACCGGCCCCCGCTGATAACGTCTGGGCAGCCGTGAGAGAACGCGAGGAGGTGAGACCCATGAAGGCTGTATCCATGTGGGTGCTCCCCCATGTCGTCACGGTGGGCGATTGACGTAGGTGTCGCCGGGAGCGCCTCAACAAGGCACTCCTGAAAGGCAACACCTATGAACTTTGTGCATTCCACTCCGGGCACGGACAACCATCCGGTCGTGGTCACTCGGGTCTCGGACACGCAGTGGCACGCCGTGGAGGACGACCTGACGGTCGGCCGCGGCGTCGCTTCGCGTCGGCCCGACGGGCGGCTCTTCGTCAGCATCGACGCGTGGCACGGCGCGGTCTTCGACCGCATTGCCGACGCGATGCTGGCGGACCTGCCGACACCGCTGTACACCGTCGTCGACGAGACCGACCACGACTCGAGGTCCGCCTGGGAGCGGGCCGGCTTCGCCACCGCACGCCGCGAGTGGGGCTATCTCGTGCCCACCGACCCGCAGATCACCGGGCTCGGCTCGATCCGGCCCCCGTCAGACGTGACGATCGTGCCCGCCGGTGAGGCGGACGAGGGCCCGCTGCGCGCCCTGGACCGCCTCATCCGCGACGAGGTCGAGGCCACCGTCGGATGGCAGACGATGCCGGCCGAGGTGCTGCCACGCCCGGCGGGCACCACCCTGCTCGACCCATCGAAGTACGCGGTGGCGCGGCACGTGGACCAGTACGTGGGACTCATCCGGGTGGCACCGCTGACCCGCCAGCCACGGATCGGGCTGATCGCGGTCCGGGCCGACAGACACCGCCGCGGCATCGCCCGGACGCTGCTGGCCCACGCGCTGGGTTCGCTGCACCACTCCGGGACCGCTTCGGCATGGGCCGAGGTGAACGAGTCCAACGCGGCGGCCACCGCCCTGTTCGAGAGCATCGGTGCCCGGCGCGCGGCCGGCACCCTGGAGCTCGTCCGCCGCTGACGCTCCGCCACATCGCATCGAGCGAAGCCGAATACACCCTCGCAGAACGAAGGAAGTGAGAGACCATGACCAAGACAGCAGGCGGCGTAGAAGCCGAAGGCACCGTCATCGAGTGCCTGCGCAATGCCACCTTCAAGGTGGAGCTCCAGAACGGGCACACGGTGCTCGCCCACATCAGCGGGAAGATCCGGAAGAACCGCATCAAGATCCTCCCGTACGACCGGGTGCTCGTGGAACTCAGCCCCTACGACCTCACCCGCGGCCGGATCCGCTATCGGTACAGGGCGTAACGGAAGGCGCGGCGCCCATCGCCCTATCGGGAGCTGTAGGGCAGGAGCGCCATCTCGCGTGCGTTCTTGATGGCCTGCGCTATCTGCCGCTGCTGCTGACGCGTCACGTGGGTCACCCGACGGCTGCGGATCTTGCCGCGGTCGGAGATGAACTTCCGCAGCAAGTCGGTGTCCTTGTAGTCGATGTAGGTGATTCCGGCGGCGTCCAGCGGGTTGGTGCGCTGACGCTTGGCAGTCTGACGCCGGATGCTGGTGCGTCGGGGCATGGTGAGGTCGGTCCTCTCCTTCAGGTCACGGGGTCGAGCAAGTCGTCGAAGGCGTGCGGGAGTTGCTTCCAGCGGTCCCTGCCCGCCGCGTACTCGTCGTCGGTGAGCAGACATGAGTCGAGCAGGGCCGACAGGCCGTCCCTGTCCAGGCCGGGCGAGGTGAAGGTGAGGTACTGGCAGCGGTCGCCGTGTTCCGGGTGCCAGTCCACGGAGGCGGCGAGACGGCGCTCGGCGGGCACCATCTCCCAGGCGGCGTCGGGCAGAGCTGCCAGCCAGGGGCCGGCCGACTCCACGCACAGCGCGCCGCCGGCGGCGTCCCAGGACAGCAGGGCGTCGGGGCGGTCCGCCAGCCAGAACCGCCCCCGGCTGCGCGCGGCGGCGCAGGTCAGGTCCTCAAGCGCCGCGTACAGGCGCTGCGGATGGAAGGGCCGTTCGTGCCGCCAGACGAAGGTGCTCACACCGTGCTCGTCGCACGACTGCGGCAGCAGCGCGCACGCAGGATGCACACGGGCGGCGGCCGCTGCCACGTCGAAGCCCGCCAACAGCGCTGCCCCCAGGGCACCGTCGCTCTCCACCCGCACGCTTCGTGCGCCTGGTGTGAGCTGGGCAAGCAGCGCGTGGTCGGTGTCGTCGGCGACCTCGTCGCAGGAATCGTCGTCACCGAGGGCGATCACCGTGGGGTACTCCAGCTGCCGGGCGAAGGTGTCGGCGACCGTGCGCTGGTCGGTCGGCGCGGCGGCGAGGCCGACGTCGGCCAGGTCGTCGCCGTTGGACAGGTACGGCAGGACGAGTGCGGGGTCGACCGCGGTGGCGACCCCGGTCAGGGCCAGCGGTGCGCCCGCGGCGGCGATGACTCCGGCCATGGCCTGGGGCTCGACGGAGTCCCACAGTTCCACGACGGCCAGCCGGTACCTTCCCTCCCCCGCGACCCGCAGCAGTTCGGGGACGAGATCCTCGCGCAGCGCGCAGCACGCGCAGTCGTTCACCAGGGGTGTGTCGCCACTGCCCAGCAGGCCGTGGGCGTCGCGCACCGTCCGGTGCACCGCGCTGTCGACGGCGGACGTCAGGTCGTGGTGCAGTGCGACCGAGCCGGGGACCGTACGCAGGATCTGCTCTACGGCGGCCCGGCGGGCGTCGGCGTGCAACCCGGCGACGATCGCCACCGGCAGCCGCGCCTCGTCCCGGTTCACGGCTTGCTCCGTCCATGTCCGTACCGGCGCTCGAAGCGCTCGACCCGCCCCGCGGTGTCCAGGACCCGCTGGGTGCCGGTGTAGAAGGGGTGGCTCGCCGAGGAGATCTCGACGTCGATGACCGGGTAGGTGTTGCCGTCCTCCCATTCGATGGCCTTGTCGCTCGTGGCCGTGGACCGGGTGAGGAAGGCGTAGTCGGCGGCCCGGTCACGGAAGACGACCGGGCGGTACTCGGGGTGGATTCCGGGCTTCACGGCTCTCAGCGCTCCTCACGGAAGTCGACGTGGCGGCCGGCGACCGGGTCGTACTTGCGCAGGGTGAGCCGGTCGGGGTCGTTACGTCGGTTCTTGCGGGTCACGTAGGTGTAGCCGGTGCCGGCGGTGGACCTCAGCTTGATGATCGGGCGCAGTTCGTTACGGGCCATGGACAGCACCATACAAGAGATTGGTTTTCATTTTCATCTGACGCTAGTGTGCTGCTGCATCCGCCCCCAAGGAGGAACAGCCATGTCCGCCCACTGCCAACTCACCGGCCGACAGCCCGGCTTCGGCCACCACATCTCCCACTCGCACCGGCGCAGCAAGCGCCGCTTCGACCCCAACATCCAGAGCAAGCGCTACTGGCTGCCGAGCGAAGGCCGCCACGTCCGACTCACCCTCTCCGCCAAGGGCATCAAGACGGTCGACACGATCGGCATCGAGGCCGCGGTGGCCCGCATCCGCGCCCGTGGTGGGAAGGTCTGATGGCGAAGAAGAGCAAGATCGCGAAGAACGAGCAGCGGCGCCTCATCGTGGCCCGATACGCCGCGCGCCGCGCCGCACTGAAGGCGATCATCGCGTTCCCCGGAAGCTCCGACGAGGACCGCGCCGCCGCCCAGCGGGAACTGCGCCGGCATCCCCGCGACGCCAGCGCCACCCGCCTGCGCAACCGCGACTCCGTGGACGGCCGCCCCCGCGGCTACCTGCGCGCCTTCGGCCTGTCCCGCATCCGCGTACGCGAGATGGCCCACGCGGGCGAGCTCCCTGGCGTGACCAACAGCAGTTGGTAACCCGGCACGCCAGGGGCTCACAACGGGCGCGTCAGCGACGCAGCCCGAATCTGTGCCCGGTTCCGAACGCGCCTTCCGCCACTCTCAACGGCGGGCGGGCGGCGGCACCCGCTCGTGGCGTTCTGCCACGAGCAGGTGGGTACGGCCTACCCCGCACGCGGAGGGCTTCCGCGTGCGGGACCCGGGGCCGTACCGGAAGATCAGCCGGTCGTCAGGGCGGTGTCGTCCACGACGAAGCTGGTCTGCAGCGAGGAGTCCTCCACGCCGTTGAACTTCAGGGTGACCGTCTGGCCCGCGAACGAGGACAGGTCGAAGGTCTTCTGCGCGTACCCGGAGTTGTGGTTGAGGTTCGAGTACGTCGCCAGGGTGGTCGAACCGGCGGTCACGGTCAGCTTGTCGTACGCGGTGCTGGTGGTGGTCTCCGCGGTGTCGATGTGCAGGTAGAAGGTGAGGGTGGCCTTGCAGCCGGCCGGGATCGTCACCGACTGGGACAGGGTGTCGGTGTGCGAGGAGCCATAGCCGTCGAGCCAGGCGTAGTACGAGCCGCTGTGGGCCGCCTCACCGGTGTCGTTGGTGATGACACCACTGGTGGCGCTCCAGCCGGTGCTGCCCGACTCGAAGCCCGGGTTGGCCAGCAACTGGGCGGAGGTGCAGCCGCCGCCACCGCCGCCACCGACGGTCCAGGTGAAGGAGGTCGAGCCGGAGGCGCCGGTGGAGTCGGTCGCGGTGACCGTGACCTGGTAGGTGCCCGCAGTGGACGCCGTACCGGAGATCAGGCCGGTGGAGCCGTTGATCGACAGGCCCGTCGGCAGGCCCGTGGCGCTGTAGGTGAGGGCCGCGCCCGCGCTGTCGGTGGCCTTGATCTGCAGGCTGACCGAGCTTCCGGTGGTGGTCGACTGGCTGCCGGGGTTGGTGACGGTCACCGTGTTGCCACCGGTGGAGCCGGAGGTGAAGGCGGCGGTGCCGTTCGGGGTGCCCCAGCCGGTCGGGCCGTCGTAGCCGGTGCCCGCGGTGCAGAAGTACGACGGGGAGCAGCTGCCGTTGTTGCCGCTGGTGACGTCGTACAGGTTGGAGGTGTGGGAGTACGGGTACTTCGCCGGGTAGTCGCTCGCGCCCGGGGTGCCCGCGAGGGCGTAGACCGAGGCGATGATCGGCGAGCTGGCGCTGGTGCCGCCGTAGACCGCCCAGCCTGAGCCGCCGAAGGTGTCGTAGACCGCCACGCCGGTGGCCGGGTCGGCGACCGCGGAGACGTCGGCCTCCATGCGCTTGGAGCAGCCGGTGTCGGTCTGCCAGCTCGGCTTCGGGTCGTAGGCCGAGCAGCCGGAGCCGGTGCCCTCGGTGGAGCTGGTGTGCCACACCGACTCGCTCCAGCCACGGGAGTTGGAGGCGGTGGTGAGCGCGGTGCCGCCGACGGCGGTCACGTACTGGGAGGTCGCCGGGTACTCGGCGCCGTAGGCGGAGTCACCGGAGGAGACAGTGATGGCGACGCCCGGGTGCTTGAAGTACGAGGTGTCGTTGCTGGTCTGGGAGGAGTCCTCGGATCCGCCCCAGCTGTTGGAGACGAACTTGGCGCCGAGTGCCACGGCCTCGTTCTCGGCGGCGCCGAGGTCGGCCATGCTCGCGGAGTTGGCCTCGACCAGGATGATGCTGCAGTTCGGGCAGACCGCGCTGACCATGTCGATGTCGAGCATCTCTTCGCCGGCCCAGCCGGTGTCGTTGGTCGGCAGCGAGGTGGTGGACCCGGTCTGGCTGACCTGCTTGAAGCAGCCGTTGGCCTTGGTGCAGGACGACAGGCCGTACGTGGAGCGGTAAGTGCCCAGGTCAGACTCGGCGTTGGGGTCGTTGTAGGCATCCACGATGCCGACCGTCATGCCCGAACCGGCCGCGGTGGGCAGGTTGTAGGCGCTGTGCAGGTTGGCCGGCGAGAGGCCGGAGGGCGCGGCGGCGAGGGCGGCGGCGAGCCGCTGCTTGATGTCGGTGCGGCGCTGGGCGAAACAGGACGCATGACCTGGCTCGGCGGTGGCGCACAGGTGCTGGGTCGGCACCTTCTGGCCGGCCTTGCCGGTCGAGTGGTAGGTCTGCCGCTCGGGGGCGGTCAGTGCCTTGTTGTTCTGCGTGACCTTGGAGGTCTGAGGCTGGGGCGCGGCAGGCTGGGCTCCGGCCGTCGGTGCGGCGGTGAATCCGGCGACGGTCAGAGCGAGGGCGGGGAAGGCGACGGCGACGAGTCTGCGCAGACTCCGTCTCCGCCCGCTCGGGTGTGACTCACGCATGGGGTACTGCCTCCGGTTGACGTGGGGTATCGCACTGGATGGGCAGGCCCGTGATTGCGCGTAGCGGCGGTGGAACCGCGCAGTCAGGAGCATGACACTCACAGCGTCCTGCACAACAGGTGAGCGTGACATGACAGGACGCGAGGGGAACGTAGACCGGAACGGGTCCTACCGGGCAGTACCGGGCCGAATTCTTTGCTTCTCCATAGAATGCGGTTGGCCCCCTCATGGGGGGCCACGCGTGCTGGCCAGGGGTTGGTCCCTCTGCTGATCAGCCTGAACTCCCCTCCAGGACCGCACAGCAACCGCAAGCGTTCCTTTCACCGTTGCCCAGCGCCCTGCGACACCCTCGACGAGCCACATAACGTCAGCCGGCCGCGCACCGCCGCGCCGCCTCGGGCCACCTGCGTTGGGAACGCACCGCAAGGGCTCTCAGCCGCGTAGAGGAGCCGTGCTCCTCCAATGGCGACCAGAGTTTCGCGGCACGCACTCCGGGGGCGGTGCGGAAGATGCGGCCGGTGAGGAGGTTCATGATCCAGGCACAGGGAGCAGAACGCTCGATCTTCTGGGGCTGCTCGGGCTGAGTCCACGCCACAGCCGTTCCCGTACTCTTCCTCAGAGCCGCCGCGCAGGACCGGCTCCGGAGGGGGCACGGACAACCGCGAGGGAGACGGCATGGGAACCGCTGACCGGCAGAGTGCCGGAGACTGGAACCGGGTCGGCGACCCGCCCCGCCCCAGAGATGGTCGTGCGAGCGAGTACGGCCACGACTACGGGTACGGGAATCCTCCTGAATCGATACCTCACCCCGGCTACGGTCCCGGTGCCGGCGCGGGCTACCTCCCCTCCAAAGAGATTGGCCACGGGCACACACCAGTGACCAGTGCCGGACACGGCTCCGGTCACGGCCCCGGAGCGAGCGCCGACCGTCACGGACAGGCGCACACCCACGGACACAGCCACGGCCCCGCCGCTCCGGTCTCCAGGCACCTGCGCAAGGTCATCGCGGCGATCCTGATCCCCTTCACCGCCGCCGTCGTGGTGGGGCTCGTCGTGCTGTGGCCAGGCGGAGCCCCGCCGCACAAACGCACCGGTGTCGGCTTCGACCAGCAGACCCAGCAGGCCACGGTCACCAAGGTCGTCGAGGTGAGCTGTAAGTCGGTGAACGCCTCCGGCGAGACCCCCACCGGCGACACCTCCACCGCCGAGGGCAACTCGGCGCAGCAGGAGGCGAACGGCACCTGCCACAAGGCCACGATCCGGATCGACACCGGCAAGGACAAGGGACGCACGTTCACCGAGATCGTGCAGCCCGACCAGGCACGACAGCTGCACCAGGGCGAGAAGGTCGTCACTGCCTACGAACCGTCCGCGCCCAAGGACCTGCAGTACTCGGTCACCGACGTCAACCGCCGATTCCCCATGGGCCTGCTCGCCGGCATCTTCGCGCTCGCCGTCGTGGTGGTGGGCCGACTGCGGGGCGTGATGGCGCTGGTCGCGCTGGCCATCAGCTTCCTGGTGCTGAACTTCTTCGTCCTGCCCGCGGTCCTGCAGGGCTCGAACCCGTTGCTCGTGGCGGTGGTCGGGTCGAGCGCCATCATGCTGATCGCCCTGTACATGTGCCACGGCCTGTCGGCCCGCACCTCGGTCGCGGTACTCGGCACCCTGCTCTCGCTGGCGCTGATCGGCATCCTGGGCTCGGCGTTCATCGGCTGGGCCGCCCTCACCGGCAACACCGACGACAGCACCGGCCTGATCCACGGCCTCTATCCGAAGCTCGACATGAGCGGTCTCCTGCTCGCCGGCGTCATCATCGGCTCCCTCGGCGTGCTCGACGACGTCACCGTGACCCAGACATCGGCCGTCTGGGAACTGCACGAAGCCAACCCCACGATGGGCTGGCGCGGCCTGTACCGGGCGGGCATCCGCATCGGCCGCGACCACATCGCCTCCGTGGTCAACACCCTCGTCCTCGCCTACGCCGGCGCCGCACTGCCCCTCCTGCTCCTCTTCTCCATCGCCCAGAGCGGCGTGGCCACGGTCGCCAACAGCGAGCTGGTCGCCGAAGAGATCGTGCGCACCCTGGTCGGCTCGATCGGCCTGGTCGCCTCCGTACCGGTCACCACGCTCCTCGCCGCCCTGGTCGTCTCGGCGGACCGGCCCGGTCCGCAGACGGACACAGCCACAGCGGCCGGACTGGCTACGGGCCGAGCACCTGCCGGCCGGGGCGGACGTCGGCGGAAGCGGTAAGTGCGAACGCCCCAAGGCGCGCCTACGACTGCACTTCTCCGGTCTCCGCCCTCGAATCCACGACAGATTCAGGCATCACGACGCACTCCATACTTTGTACCCGCCCAGGGCCCGAAAACAGGTTGAGCAGATCTACCGGATCCATGAATGCACAGGTCAGAGCCCGTTTGCCGCAGGCTCCAGAATGGCGATGCACTGTCGAGATCGAAAGGCTACGACCTGGTGCGCCGCGGGGGCTCCACTGCCGCATGCTGCTGAGAGGACGAGCCGCCCGCGTTCTCACCGCCTCATTCCTCCGCGTACTCGAAAGCGGCGAGCCCGAGTACAGCGGAACCCACGACACGCACCAAGCGCCAGCGTGTCCCACCGCGCGCAGAAGCCCACGCCGAATGCTCCGGACGCTGTTGCGCTTCGGCGTTTCTGCCACCGCTGATGTCGTGCCGGTGGCCCTGGCGTCCTTTTACGCTCTGGCGGTGCGCACCGCAGGCTGCTGTTATGGAGCGCCCCCGGAAGTCAGTGTGCTGCCCTGACTGGTGACGGGCACGGCGGGCAGCATCGGCGCCGTCGGACGATCAGGCGTAGCGTGAAGTGACGGATTTATGACAGAACTCGTGCTACGTCGGGAGGACCTGGGAACGGACCTTGCACACCGCGTGAGCCCAGAGCACGTGCATGATCGCCTAAGTCAGCAGAAGAGGGCCTGGAGGAGTCCGACGCCGATCACAGCCTCGGCACCGGCGAGGGCACTGATCCCAGCATCGCTCTGACTGGAGCGCCCGCTGGGTTCTTCGCGGGCTGAGAGACGAAAGGCCACCCATGCCTCGATCCATGCGCGCGCTCGTGGCGGTAGAGGCCGGCGAGCCCGCCGATGTCCTGCGGCTGGAATCCCGGCCGGTTCCCACGCCGGGCGCCGGTCAGGCGTTGATTCGTGTGAAGGCGACCCCGGTTCACGCGAGTGATCTGCACGTGCTGCGCGGCCGCTACGGCTTCTCCCCGGAGTTTCCTGCTGTCGGGGGCAAGATGGAGTGCGTGGGCCGTATCGCGGCCCTGGGCCCGGAAACCGAGGGGCTGAAGCTCGGTGAGCGCGTGGTGGCCGCCGCGGTCCCGGCTGTACCCGGGCCCCCTATGGCCGGCACTTGGCAGGAATACCTCGTAGCCGACACACGCAGGCTGCTGTCGGTCCCCGACCATCTGAGCGACTCCAGCGCCTGCCAACTCGCCGTCAACCCGTTGACGGCGCTGCTCCTCGTGACGGGCGAACTCGACGTACAGCCGGGCGAATGGCTGTTGCAGACGGCCGCGGGCTCCACCGTCGGCCGGCTCGTCATCCAGCTGTCCCGGCATCTGGGGATTCGCACGACGAATGTCGTGCGGCGACGTGGTGCCGTCGAGGAGATCAAAGCGCTTGGTGGGGATGAGGTCATCTGCACAGAGGACGAAGACCTGGTGCAGCGTGTGACTGAGACAGCGGGACCAGCCGGCGTGCGAAAGGCCATCGACTGTGTCGCGGGTCCCGTGGGTGCCCAGGTGTCCCAGGCGCTTG
Organism: Streptomyces sp. NPDC020192; assembly: GCF_044388685.1. Taxonomy (NCBI): domain Bacteria; kingdom Bacillati; phylum Actinomycetota; class Actinomycetes; order Kitasatosporales; family Streptomycetaceae; genus Streptomyces; species Streptomyces sp. NPDC020192. Next base: position 22,710 of record NZ_JBIRXG010000056.1, read on the forward strand.
CTCCGGGAGGAGAGCTGGTGATCTACGGTGCGCTCTCCACCCACCGGCAGACCGACCCTGCGGCGTTGACGATCCCGCTGCAGGCGCGCTCGGTCATCTACCAGGCCAAAACAGTCCGTGGCTTCTGGCTGAACCGCTGGTTCGGCACCGCCTCACCCGAGGACGCGCTGCACGCGCTCGCCCAGGTGCGCGGTCTCGTCGCCGATGAGGTGCTGAGCATTCCCCAGGGCCGGCCGTTCCCGCTCGAACGCTTCGCAGAAGCCGTCGCGCTTGCCGAAGCACCCGCGCACGGCGCCAAGCCACTGTTCGTCTTCGAAGACGGACAGGACGAAGGCGGTGGGTAGGAACCCGTGGACGTGGCCCGGGTGTGAACCCGCCTCAGCATGCCCGATGTGCGCCGGCAGCCCTGCCCGGCCGACCTCGGCGGCCCGGACGGCAAGCGGATCAGCGAGTGAACAGCTCGGGGTTCTCGCGGACGAAATCGGCTACTCCTGCAGCGGACCGCCCGGTGACCTCTGCCATGCCGTCTGCCTGGCGGTCATAGCGGCCAGCCACGTGTAGACGAGCCATGGTGGAGATGTGCTGGAAGACATGGTCCGGCAGTCCCAGCGCCCCGAGATCGTTGTCGAGCCATTCCTGCAACGGGACGTCGGTGTAGCCGACCGTGCGGTGCAAAGCATCGGAAATTTCCGCGGCCAAAGCGGCGATGTCCTGTGATCTGGGACCGGTCAGCTCATAGATCCGGCCGATGTGCCGGGCCGGATCGGCCAGAATCTCCTCGACGACCGCGGCAACGTCACCGGCCGCGATCGGGGAGGTTTTCGCCTTGCCGAAGGGCCACCTGATGGCGCCGTCCTTGGCGATCGAGGAAAACACGGTGTGGAAGAGCGGGTTCTCCATGAAGACGGTGGGCCTGACCTGGACCACGGGCAGGCCCGACCAGTCGAGGACCTGCTCGACCAGCCACTGCTGACGATGCTGATGCGACTCGGAGCCGCTGGTGGCGTCCATCTCGGAGACGGTCAGTTGCGACATGTTCACGAACGCCTCCAGCCCTCCGTAGGCGCGCGCGACCGCGGCTGTGGTCACGGCGGCCAGCAGATACTGTGCCGACACGGCCATGCCGAAATACACCCGCCCGCAGCCGTCAAGGGCGTCGGCGACATCACCGGCACGCGTCAGATCTCCCACCACGACTTCGGCGCCCGTCGCGCGCAGCGCCTGGGCACGGTCGTCGTCCCGGCGCACCAGAGCACGGACCTGGAGGCCCCGGCGCCGAAGGCCTTGGACCACGGTCCTGCCGACGGCTCCGACGCTGCCCGCAGCGCCGGTCACCAGAATGGGCCGCACGCCTGCTTCCGCGCTGTCGTCCACGGAAGCAGCCTGCGGCCCGCACGACCAGGGCGCAACCGGGGTGACGTCCAGCCCCCAGACCACCCCAGGGAACGCTGCTCCTGAGACGAGCGGATCCTCGCCAGCAGACATCAGGGTGTGTCCGTCCACGGCGATCGACGACATGCAGCTGCCGGCGAAGAGATCGGCATGCGTCCAAGGCGTGGCCCGCCTGGCCCGCCGCCACTCCCGGGCACGCGGGGCAATGAGCCCTCACCCACATACAATTCATATAACTATGCCCGCTATTGCAGGTAAAAGAGAGGTTCGACCATGGATGGTATTGCCGACATGGGAGGAACCCCAGGCTGGGGCCCCGTGCATCCGCCGAGACGGGATGAACCTGTCTTCGCAGAGTCCTGGGAGAGCCGGGCATTCGCGCTCGCGATCCTCTCGAACCGGGTGTCCGGGGGAAACCTGGACTCCTTCCGGCACGCGCTGGAGCGCCTGGACCGAGCGCACTACATCGACGACGGCTACTACGGGCGCTGGCTCAACGCCGGAGAGCTGAGACTCCTCGACAGCGCCGTCTTGGCACATGGTGCGGTCGACGCCCGCGCCCGCAACCTCCGCGGCGAGCACGTGGAGGAGCCCCCGATCCCGGAGCCGGCCAAGCCCGACTACACACCGACCGCCGAGGGCACGCTACGCTCCGTCGACACCTCGCCCGCCTTCGCCGTCGGGGAGCGGGTGCGCGCCAAGGACATGTCGCCGTCCGGACACACCAGACTGCCGCGCTATGTGCGAGGGCATGTCGGCGCCGTCGACATCGTTCAGCCCGCCGGTGTGCTGCCGGACACCAACGCCCACTTCATGGGCGAAAACCCGCAGTACGTCTACTCGGTGCGGTTCGACTCGCGCGAGCTGTGGGGCCCCGACGCCGAACCCTTCACCGTCACCGTGGACCTGTACGAGAGCTATCTGGAGACCACCGCATGACCACCACCGGCGGCTCTGACGAGAGCCCTTCCGTGGCGCTGCGCACCGAGGCGCTCGAACAACTGCTCACCGAGCGCGGCCTGATCGACCCGAAGGCCATGGACGCGATCATCACCCGCTACGAGACGAGCGTGGGCCCACTCAACGGCGCCAAGGTCGTCGCCAGGGCGTGGACGGACCCCGACTACCGGCGGCGCCTGCTCGAGGACGGCACCGCCGCCATCAAGGAACTCGGATTCTGGGGACAGCAGGGCGAGCACACCGTCGTGGTCGAGAACACCCCGACCACCCACAACGTCGTGGTGTGCACGCTGTGCTCGTGCTACCCCTGGCCGGTCCTCGGCCTGCCGCCGAGCTGGTACAAGGACCCCGCCTACCGCGCGCGTATGGTCAGAGAACCGCGCACGGTGCTGGCCGAGATGGGACTCACGCTCGACGACGACGTGCAGATCATCGTCCGGGACTCCACCAGCGAGGTGCGCTGGCTCGTCCTGCCCGAGCGTCCGCCCGGCGCCGAGCACCTCACGGAAGAAGAACTCGTGCCGCTGATCACCAGGGACGCGATGGTCGGCGTGGCCAAGGTGGCGGCACCGTGAGCACGCCGCTGGACACCGAGGGCCCGGCAGCGCCTCCCCGCTCCAACGGTGAGCTGGTGTTCGCCGAGCCGTGGGAAAGCCGTGCCTTCGGCATGGCCGTCACCCTGTACGAGGCGGGCGTCTTCAGCTGGCCGGAATTCCAGACCGCGCTGATCGCCCGGATCACCGCCTGGACAGCCTCACGGGAGCACGGCGAGCCATACCGCTACTACCGACTATGGCTGGGCGCCCTGGAGGACGTACTCGCCGGCCTCAGCGCTGTGTCCACGGACGAGGTCATCACACGCGCCCAAGCCCTGGCACAACGCTCCCCAGGTCACGACCACCGCGACCACGCGCGTTGACTCCGACACCTTCCGGACCGGCATCCCTGCCGGCTTCCCTGCCGGCGGATTGATCCTCCGGGGGTTCGGGGCAAGCAGACGCGAAGGCTCCGCTCGAAGCCACCGAAGTCGAGTGGCAGGGGAGGCCGCGGCGAGCCAGGATTGGCGGCAACGGGAGGTCGCCGTCGGCGTCACCAGAGGGCCAGACTCAAGCCGGATGGGGTTACCGGCACAGTGATCGACACGGACGAGCTAGCCAAGCGGAACGCCGGGTTCGCCGACGGCGGATCATTCGCCCATCTCAAGCTCCTGCCCAGTGGCAGTCTGACGGTCATCGGATGCGTCGATCCGCGTGTCGACCCGTCGGACGTGCTCGGGCTCAAGCTCGGCGAGGCGGCGGTGATCCGCAACGTCGGAGGGCGGGTCACGCCCGCGACACTCCGGACGCTGGGAATGCTCTCCAAGGTCGTGCGGGCCCGTACGGGCGGTTCTGGCCCCGGGTGACACCCACTATGCGGTCCTGCACCACACCGACTGCGGGATCACGGACCTGGCCGCGTTCCCCGAGCTGCTGGCCGACTACTTCGAAGTTCCGGCCGGAGAACTGGGCGCCAATGCGGTCACCGACCCGGTCGCCGCCGTCCGCGTCGACGTCGAAACCCTCAAGCTGAAGCTTCGGGCCGGCGTCTTCGTCTCAGGGCTCGTGTACGACGTGGCCACCGGGCTCATCGACGTCGTCGTGCCGCCCGCGCGGGTGGAAGCATGACACCGCACGACGCCCACGGCCGGCGCGACCGCCGTGGGCCAACGGCTTGTACCGGGTTCCGCTTCCCCGGCCGGTCGTATCGGCGGGGAGGCGACTTCTAGCATGTGTGACGAGCATGGGCACTCGGCGGCCGAGGCGGCGTGGTCAGCGCCTCGCGTCGCGGAGGGACCGGCTGTCGACCCGGTGACGCTGCCCGAGGTCGACGAGGTCAGGGTCACGACGATGGTCGACAACACCTTTGACGCCCTGCTGGCCTCTGCCGAAGGTGTCGCCCGGGCGTCGATGGACGCCGGGCGGACAGCCGCGCGGCAGTTCGCCGGTGGCGAGGCCGTCGCGGGGCTGCGCGCCGAGCACGGCTTCTCCGCCCTGGTCTCCGTCCACAGCGGGAACGCGAGCAGCACGCTGCTGTTCGACACCGGCGCGTCGCCGGACGGGCTGGCGGTGAACGCCGAGCGTCTCGGCATCGATGTCGGCGGCCTGCAGGGCGTCGTGCTCAGCCACGGACACTTCGACCACGCGGGCGGCTTCGACGGCCTGGCCCGGCTGCGCGGGCGCTCCGGCCTGCCGCTGACCGTCCACCCCGCGGTCTGGACCCGCCGCCGCGTGGAACTGCCCGCCGACCAGGGTTTGGAGATGCCCACGCTGTCCCGGGGTGCCCTGGAACGCGAGGGGTTCGAGGTGTTCGAGCGGCGGCAGCCGTCGCTGCTGGCCGGCGGCACCCTGATCACCGGCGAGGTGGACCCCGTCACCGAGTTCGAGCACGGCATGCCGCAGGCACACCAGGCCTGGGACGGGAACGGCTGGCGACACGACCCCGCCGTCATCGACGACCAGGCACTCGTCATCAACGTGCGCGGCCGGGGACTTGTCATCATCACCGGGTGCGGCCACGCCGGAGTGGTCAACATCGTCCGGCACGCCATGAGGCCCGCAGAACGGTCGACTCGTCGGCTTCGTGGCCGCTTGACCGAGCCGAGTGCAGTGTTCACGACCAACCTCACCGAGAACCTCGGTGCCGCCGGACCACACCTCGATGCCCACACCACCGCCGCCCTCACCAACGTCAGCGCACCACAGCACGGCGCTACCCCTACGGCGGCTTCGGCACCGCACCGGCCATGCTCCTCGAAGCCAAGACCGACCTGACCGCCTTCGCAGATTTCCCCGAGCGACACGGGAAGAAGAACCAGTCCACCAATCCCTTGGAGCGGGTCAACCGCGAGATCAAGCGGCGCGACGCTCAGGCCGTGAGGCCCTCGATCGCCACGGGAAGGTGGAGAACTTCACCCGGCGGAACAGTTCGGGCACGGCCCCTGCGCGCCCCCAGGGGCAGTGAGCTGAACCGAGATCAGCGTGGCCGGGCCTTGGGCCTGCTCGACAAACCAAGGTCGGGATCGGTGTTGAACCAGTCGGCCCGCCGCCGCGGGCGCTGTGGCGGGTTCCCTGGTGGATCGATCATCAGTACCCCAAAGTGAGCCTTCGCCGGGCGTGGCGACCACCACCACAGGAACCGGGGTACGAGTCCGCCCGCGATTCGCCGGTTGATCCGCCCGTGCGTGGGAGCACGAGCCCCCAGAGGCCTCCAACCATCTCTCACCGCAAAATGGACATAAGCCGCTCCCTTCCCGGAGGAGACGGTACCGGCGATTCGGAGGCACAGGCGATGTCCACCATCCCGAGCCGATGGATGACGATCGGCGACTTCCTGCTCCGGCGTCTGGAGGAGGCCGGCGTCGGCCACCTCTTCGGCGTCCCCGGTGACTTCAACCTCGAACTGCTGCAGCAGCTCCAGGACAGGGGCACTCTGAAATGGGTCGGCAACTGCAGTGAGCTGAACGCGTCCTACGCAGCGGACGGGTATGCCCGGCTGAACGGCATGGGCGCGCTCCTCGTGACGAACGCCGTCGGCGCCCTGAGCGCGATCAACGGAGTCGCCGGCTCCTACAGCGAGCACGTGCCGGTGGTCTGTATCTGCGGGTCGATACCGCTCAAGTCCATCGATCGCGGCCTGGGGATGCACCACACGATGGCCGACGGCACATGGGACCGTTTCCTCGGCGCCTATGCGCAGGTGACCGCCGCGCAGGCGCGACTGACCCCGCACAACGCGGTCACCGAGATCGACAGGCTGATCCTCACCGCGTGGCGGGAAAAGCTCCCGGTGTACGTGGAGTTGCCTTCCGACATCGCCTATCTCGACATCGAGGTTCCCGAGGCTCCGCTGGTGCTCGCGCAACCGCCCAGCGACCCGGAACGGCTGCGGTCGTGCATCACCGCAATCGCGGCCCACCTGTCCGCTGCCAAGTCACCGGCGGTCCTGGTGGATCTGGACGTGGACCGCTTCGACGTGGCAGACGATGTCATGGGACTGGCCGAGAAGATGCGGCTCCCCGTAGCAGCGATCAGCACAGCCAAGGCGGTCATCGACGAGACGTTCCCCTATTACGTCGGTATCTACAACGGCCAGGCGAGCGAGCGGCACGTGCGCGCGGCGATCGAGACCAGCGACTGCCTGCTCTCCATCGGCTACCGGCCGATCGAGGTGACCACGGGTGACTTCACGGC
>NZ_JBIRXG010000057.1:0-28360 GCF_044388685.1 Streptomyces sp. NPDC020192
GGACAGATCAATCGAGGACGGGTAGACAAGCACGCGAAACTCATGGCGGACACGGGTGATCTCGGTCGAGAACCCGTCTACCAGGAGCTTCGTCGCTGCGCAGGACTGTGCAACTCGCGGTCAGAACCGACAGCCTGGAAACGGCTCAAGGCCGTTGGACGTGATGTGCTCCTCGGGGTGAACCCCGAGGAGCACATCAAGCAGTGCAGGTCGCCGGGCCGAGGCGGGTCCGCATCAGCCCTTCGGCTAAGTCGGGTTCGGCGCCACCGGCGGGCACTTCGGCGCCGGTCCGCTCTCGCGCAGGCCGACGCGGAACTCGGCCAGCGGTGTGTTCAGCGCACGGCCGGGCCGGGGACGACTACTTCCATTCCTGATAGTCGCCGGCGTTCGCCGGCTCCCCGTACACCTCGTGGTTCCAGTTACTGTCGAGGTACCACCCGGTGGCCTTGTTCTTCAGCTTCCAGTGCCCGTCCGACTGACGCTCCTCGTACCAGCGCTCCCAGTCGTTGCCCCTGCAGCCTTCCAGGTACACGTCATGGTCCGAGTACATCGTCAGGCAGACATCCTTGCCCCCGGCCTTCTCGAACCAGCTGCCGTCGCTGTTCTGATAGTCCGCCCAGTCCTGGTTCCCGCCTCCACACGAGTTGGTCTGGACCTCGACGAGGTTGCCAAAGGCGTCGGTCACGTACTCAAGGCAGTAACCGGTATGAACGTCCGCCCACGTGATGCCGCTGCCGGCAAAGGCCTGGGGCGAGACGCCCACAACAATGGCCGGGATCGCGGCCGCCGTCATCAAAGCCTGGACTATTCGCTTGCTACGCATCGGTGTTTCCTGCTCCTCCGTGATTGCTGCCTACCGCACCTGACCCGTCCTCAGAACGTGTCGTGCAGCAGGGCGGTCAGCCTGGTTCACCGCGCGCTCTCTGCCCTCGCGGCGACCGGCCTGCGGCGAACCTAATGTCAGGTGTCGCGTCGGCGAGCACCTCAAGGGACGCCGAGGTCTCCCCTGGGACGCGGCGGGATGGTGACAGCACGTCACGCACGGCAGCTGCAGATCGTGATCTTCAGGCCGTCGTCGCTGGTCAGCAAGGTGGCTTGCGGGCACGAAGGCCGGCGGCTTCCACCTCAGCCCCCCGGCCGACCGAGGGCTGTGCCACGAGGCCTCCCTGGGACGCATCCCACGGCACCTCCCATCCCGGGATGCGTCCCAGGGACACGCGAAGTCTGGAGGGACGCTGCGCGGACGGCAGTTGAGGTGCGGCTTCTGAGGGCAACCCCCCGGCCCGCCCGGCGATGAGGGCAGAAACGATGGCGGCGGGGGTGCCTCTGTGTTTTTCGTCAAGCGCTGCGTGCGGTTCTGGGTTCGCAGAGGGTGCCGTCTCGGAGCATCGCGAACAGCACGCTGATGCGGTGGCGGGCCAGGCGGAGCAGAGCCTGCTTGTGGGTCTTCCCGCGGCCCGGCAGCGGTCGTAGTAGCTGCAGCTGCGGGAGGCGGGATCGTGCAGGGCAGCGAACGCGGACGGGCGCCGCCCGTTTGAGCTGTCGGCTGCCGCCCGTGGCGCGTGTCCGCCGTGGATCGAGGTCCCCAGAGGATTTCGTGGTCGGGGCGAGGCCGGCGCAGGAGGCGCGATGGGCGGCGGTGGGGAAGCTGGTCCGACGGTGACGAGCAGGACATGGTCCAACGGCTAGGAGGGCCACGGCCGCGAACTGGTGCCGCACGTCGTCCGAGCCGGTATCGCCCTGCATCTGGCCTGCACGAAATGAGGTTGGATAAGGCTCACTCCCCCGCAGCGACGTGACTTGCTGCGCGCGTGACCGGCAATTACCTGGCCTCGGTTCTCCGCACGAGCTGTCCGAGGCTTACAAGCTCATCGCCTGATCACGCCCCTCGCCGGGAAGAACCACGACCATAGCGATTCATGCCATACCGAACCGGAAGACCATGTCGGGCCAGTCGGTGTCAGGTACTCCGCCGTCGAGCGCCTCGCTGATGGTCCGCTCTTCATAGCTGAAGTGGGATTCCATGATCGCCGCCAGTCCGTCAAGCTCACGGCCGATCGCCTCCAGGACCGGGCCACGCGATTCGACAGCCCTGAAAGCGAGTTCACGCACCCGGGACAGGATCGAAGCGATCATTCCGTGATCCTCGACAAGGTTCGTGACCGTCGCTGCGAGATCCGGGTGTTCGCGCAGCAACTGGGAGAACATCCCGTCGTCCTCGCCCTGATGGTGCGACGTCAACGCGGCACAAAAGGCCAGGCAATGGGTGACAAGTGCCTCGTCGCTCAACTGTTGGTGTCCGAGACTCGTCCTGATCTCGTTGATCTGGCGACGCAATTCCTGATGTGCTTGTGACAGCTGCAGACTCAAGGCGGCTACACGGTCGCCGTCGCGGGAAGCCACGGATGGCGGTCCCCTCGGTTCCGCATCTCCATGCCTGACGCAGTCCGCCACCGGCACGCGATGTTGCCGCAATCTGATCACGCAACCCGGCGGCACGGCAAGCGCGCTGCCGGCCCGTGTGCGCCAGCCGCAGAGCGACCTGTCATCTCAAGGCCGCACCAGGATTCGTGTGACCCCCGCGAACAGCGTCGTGGCCAGCGTCCAGCCACTGATGATCAGCGCATAGGCCAGGACCTGACCGGATCCGCTCGGATTCCACGCACCCGACTGACCGAGGCTAACCACCGGCACTAAAAGGTCGAGCGTGTAGGCGACGGCGTTGAAATGCGGGCCACCCGCGCCCAGCGGTGCAGGACGGTGGGACGCGAAGTAGACCGATCCGACGGCGAGCAGGCCCAACAACCACAGCCCCGCCAGCCACGGCCGATACCCGTACCCGACCGTTGCGTCCTGGAGAAAGCCCCACACTTTCGCCAGCACGCCCGCCGCCTCACGTCGCCGCCGCTGCTGAGCCAGCAGCACCCGCCGTGACTCGCCGTCACGCCCCACCGCGCGGTAGCACGCAGCCAACCGCTCATACGGCTGAGGCTGATACGCGTCACGAGCCAGCCACGGCAGTCGCGTCCCGGCCGCCGGCAACGGCATCAGTTCGTCATAGACAAAACCATCCAGGCGCAGCTTGACGGGCCAGGACGCGGCGTCGTCCTCGAACGTCGCAGTCCGTGCCCGCCGCAGATCCAAGCTGTGCGCGGTGAACCCCTCATTGCAGACCATCGCCCCCTCGACGCGCGCGCCGGAGGCGTCGAGCGTGCCCAGTCGCGCGCCGCTCAGCGTCAGCGGGCCGACGACGCGGGCCAAGGCGAGCCGGACCGCGCCCGAAGCCGTGACGCCCGACAGGTTGACACCGCCCTCGACCGAAATGTGATCCGCGCGCAGCGCCGTTCCGCCGCGGTCGTCCACCAGGTTGGCGTCGGGCAGCATGAGCCCGCCCTTGATCGTGGCGCCGCTGAGGTCGACACCGCCGATGACGGTGAACCGGTTCTTCGCTCGGGTGTTGCCACGGCGGGCGAAAATGCCGGTGTCGACGCGCAATCCCTGCGCCAGCAAGGCGGGCGTGGGCGGGCGGTTGGGCTCCTCGTGGGTGATCCGAGCGCCGTCCAGATGCAGGTAGCCGCCTATACGCGCGCCCGGGAGCCGAAACTGTCCGTCGACGACAACGTCGTGGCAGTACATCGCAGTATCGACGACGAGCAGGTCGCCGTAGACGGCGGCGCGTGGCGGCGTCCAGTCGACGTCGGGGTCCGGTGTCTCGGGCGGGGGCGCGGTGATCGTGGTCCCGCTGATCTCGATCTCGAAGACGCGCGCCGCGTAGAGGCCGATCCTGCCGAGGCGGCAGCCCTCCACCTGAAACTCGCCGCGGATCTCCGCGCGCGAGGCTTCCAGCCCAGTGAGGTAGCAGCCGCGCAGGCGCACACTGCGAGTCTCGGCTTCGGAGAGGTCCAGGTCGTCGTCGAAGGAGCACCGCTCGAAGTCAAGTGCGTAGGGGACTTGTGTGTGGGCGAGCGAGAGTCGTCCGAGAACACGGACGCCGGCCAGTTTGACGCCCGCGCCACCGCCCGCATCAGGCCCGCTGCCGTTCAGCAGAGCGGCGATCACCTCGGCGCGGACGTCACGGGTACGCGGCCAGGACGTCGCCTTATCGGGACCGTCGTCGGGTCCGGAGCGCAGGTCGACCAGGCCACCGGTGGGGAAAGCGTGCCAGAGTCGCGCCTCGGTGCTCGTCAGCGTGGTGATCTCCAAGCTACTCACGGCACTTGAGCATCGCCGCGCTGGGTCGGCGGCGCAAGGGGATTGCCCGCTGTGGCCCTACGGTCGCGGCGGGCAAGTCTCCGACGACGGCGTCCCGTGAATTCATGGCGGTAGCGGGTTGAAGGTCAGGCCGGTCTCCGCGACGAAGCCGTCGAGGACTGCGGGCCGGTACTGAAGGCGCTTGAGTCGGTTGCGAATCAGCGTCCCCAGCGCATCGACGGTGAGCGCGGCCAGGTTGGCCAGGCTGCGTTTGACGTGGGACCACACGCCCTCGACCGGGTTCAGGTCCGGGGCGTAGGCCGGAAGGAGTACGACGGTCAGCCAGGCCCGTTCGGCGATCATCTGATTCATGGTCGCCGAGACGTGGGTATTCAGCCGGTCCCAGACCAGAATGATCGGGGCTCTCAGCTGCTGGTGGGCGGCGTCGATCAGCCCGATGCAGTCGCATTCGGATAAGGAACGTCGCTCGTTCTTGCGGCGGCGGTGGATGCGCAGCCGGTAGAGCAGCCTCGTGCGCGCCCCGGGACGGACGGCGATCAGTCCGGCGATTGACACACGCCCGGAGCCGCGCCCGGCCACCCTCACGATCGGCGTCTGGCCCCGCCGTCCCCAGGTTCGGCCGCGCGGCGGCGTCAGATGCTGGCCTGCCTCGTCCTCGAAGCAAACGAAGGCGCCGAGCGCGGCCTGCGTCCGTATCGCAGGCCACGTTGTTTCCTGCCAGGCGGCAACCGCGATCTCGTCGCGCTGGACGGCCCGTCGCGCCGGCATCTGCGGGGTGAAGCCGAGCCGACGGATCAGCCGGGCTGCCGCGTTGGCGCTGTAGGAGACATGGAACTTGCGGCCGATCAGCTCGGCGACCCGAGCCCCGGTCCACACCTGGTCCTCGTCCCAGCCGAACGCCGCCGGGCCCTCATCCAGCATCAGGGCCAGCTTGGCCTGCGACTTCGTACTGAGCTTGCACCGCTGCCCCAGCGGGCCCCGGCTTGCCAGCGCCACCGTCCCGCCGCGCTCGAAATCCGCCCTCCACCGGTACACCGACCGCACCGTCACCCGCAGCCGCTCGGCGATCTCCGAAGGCGTGACGTTCTCGACGAACATCGCGGCCGCCTGCATCCGCAAAGCCTCGCGGCGCGCCCGCCCCGCGGCGTTCAGCCCGCCGCCTTGCGCGTATCTCACACCAACGACATAGCGCCGTCGTCAGTAACTTCGCTGTCGAAGGACATCCGTCTCTCAACCGCCCCCACCAGCAAGATCACCATCTACGGCTGGAGTACGACAGGCCCGGCTCCCTGACATCCGGGCGGGGGCGGAACGCCCTGCGACAGCGCGGGTGGGAGAGAACGCGCAGGCAGCCCTTACTGCTGACGGACCGACCACACTGCGAGCCGCCTGAGCCGCGAACTCGGGCGGAGGTGTCTGCGCAGGAACCCGCCTGGGCCACTCTGAATAGCGCACCACTCACCCCGACCCGAGGAGTCGCAGGCATGGTTCGTTGCCTATAGACGGCCTGCTACGAGGAGGACGACTGCTCCCAGGGCGGCTGCGCCCACGCCAGTGGCCAGCGAGGCCAGCCAGGCACGCCACCAGCGCGGGGCCCGGCCGGCCGGGCCCTCCCGACCGGGCTCGGCCCACAGATAGGCCGCGAACCCCGCACCCGTGACGAGAGCGGCGAGAACCCAGGCGGCGCCCTCGGCCAGGCGGTGCCGGCGCGCGGTCAGCATCCGGGCCAGGATGGCGCCCCCCGCGAACAGCGCCAGGAACCTGAGCCATGTCCACGGGGTGAGCAGTACGGAGGTGACGGGCAGCAGCAGGCTCAGGCCCCCGGCGCCGTAGGTGGCGTCGAACTCGTGGAACCGCACCGCCCGGGCGGCGGGGCCCGCCGCCCGGGTCACGGTCGCCCGGACGTTCTGGTCGGCCTGGTCGGTGCCGGGGACGAAGCCAGCCGGGTGGTAGACGTAGCTGTGGTCGTCGAGCAGGCCGGTACTCCAGCGCACGGTGACGTCGATGCCTTCGGCGTCCGTCTGCACCGTGTGCGTGCGGCCGGCCTTGATGTCCGCCACCAATGCGCGCGTCGACCCATGGGCCGGTACGACGCGCAGCAGTGTGGTGATGAACGACAGCAGCAGCACCAGGAGCAGCGCCCAGCGGGCTAGACGCCACATCCGGTCGGGCCAGGCGTCCGGAGCCTTGCTGACGCGCTCGGTCATCTCAGTTCACCTCCATGGTCCAGTGGTAGGTCTGGTACACGCTGGTCAAAGCGTGGCCCCGCCTGAAGTCCGGGTATCCGAAATGGACCAGGGAGGCGGTGCCCGAGCCCTGCACGCCTACCTGCGCTGGCGCAACGTCAACCCCCGCCACCCCGACGTGCTGGCAGTCCAACGCCGGGAGCGCGCCTGCATCCGTAGGGAGAAAGGACTCCGCTGAGGTGGCAGATCTGCCCTCGCCGCATGATCCAGCATCTCGGCGATCCTCTTTGCCGACATGGCGCTAGAGTCCGGCGGCTCGTCGGCCCAGGACGGGCTCGGCCAGGAGTCTCGCCGGGCCACAAAGGGTCTGGCCGTACTGGGCGAAAAGCTCGTCTCGGGAGTCGAAGCGCCCAAGATCCCTGAGCAGGTACGCCGAGAGATCGCACGAACCGTCCGACGCGGGGCAGGCCGTGGTCCCGTCCCAGTCGACGCTCGTCCTGGACAGCGCCTCGAAGAGCGTCTCCGGACCTGCGTTCGTGAAGCCGCCACTGATCCGTCCACGCGGCTCGCCGGCACCGCCGAAGAGCTCGGACACCGGCAGCCAGGGTGCGGCGGCGTGATCGGCCTCCGACAGCCCGTCGACGCGGAACTCCGGCCAGGCCAGCACTACTTGGTTGGGAACAAGCCGACGTAGCCGGGGGAAGCGTGCGTACCAGAATGTGCCGTCCACGACCAGGCCACGCACCCGGGAGGGAACGCCCCACACCCGCGCAACCGCTTCCAGTACGGCCATCCGCTGACTGCAGGAGCCGCGGCCGAGCCGCAGAACCTGAGATACCGGTCGCGCCTCCTCCACCGAGTACACCGGGCGTACCTCTGCGGAGATCCACCAATGTGCGCGGCGGAGGGCCGCCACCTTCGCTGCGGGTCCCTTCCCTTCCTGGACGGCCATACCGATACTCCGCACGGCAGACCAGACACGCGGATGTCCCCAATCGAGAATCCGCGTCGGCACCGTTCCCCCGCACGCACCATGGCGGCCGGCCACGGCCTGTCGAGCCCGCCCACACGGCATCAGCAGCCTACTCACCATGTCTGGTCCCTCCTGCCCCGATTGCGGCCCAGTCTCCCAACTTTTTTGAACACGTTCAAGTGTGACTGGCTTGGCGAGTGCCGACCAGGTGAACCTTCTCGGTCACGGCACTAGGCTGGCGCGGTGACTGATGAGCAGGAGCGGGTGCAGCCGTCGGGAGTGTGGGCCACGGCGGTGGGAGTGGCCAGGGTGCGGGCGCTGGAGACCGAGCGGGAGAACGCGCTGTTCCGCGACCCACTGGCACAGGCCTTCGCCACCGCTGGCGGCCTGTGGCCCTCCTCGCCGCCGCTGCCCGATGACGAGGCCGCGCGACGCCGCTGGCTGGGCGTGGCGTTCTCCATCGTCATCCGGACGAAGTTCCTCGACGACCTGTTGCAGCAGGCCTCCGCGTCCGGGATCCGGCAGGTCGTGCTGCTCGGCGTCGGCATGGACAGCCGGGCCTTCCGGATGGACTGGCCCGAGGGCACCCGGCTGTTCGAGGTCGACACCGCCGCGCCACTGGACTTCAAGGCTTCGGTGCTGCGCCAGGAGCGGGCCGTCGCACGCTGCGAGCGGATCACCGTCGCGGTGGATCTGCGGGAGGACTGGCCAGGCGTGCTGGCCGCCGCAGGGCACGACCCGGTGGTGCCGACCGTGTGGATCGCCGAAGGACTGCTGATCTATCTGCCCGAGGACGCGGTGGAACTGCTGCTGGCCCGGATCAGCGCGCAGTCGGCGGCAGGCAGTCGGATGGGGCTGACGTTGGGCTCGCGCGGTGTGATCGAGCGCTTCGGCGCGGACGCCGTGCCGGGATCGGCGGCGTCCATGTGGGTCTCGGAGATGCCCGACGACCCGGTGGGCTGGCTGGCCGGGCACGGCTGGGAGGCCAGCTGCCACACCCTGCGCGAGCGCGCTGCCGCATACGGCCGCCCGATCAGCACCCCGCCGCAGCGCGAGGAGCGGCCCGGCGGACTGATCTCGGCGGTCCGCCGGTAGAGCGCCTCCTCCCGGTTCCCCACCGAGGACGTAAGTACCTGACCGGTGTCAGTTCTCATCGACATTTTCCGGCCCTGTGACCACCAAGTGCTGCCCGGACTCGGTGATAAACGGTGTCGCACGTCAGGTTCTGGTCCAACTTCTGTGGAGCTCTCACCCTCTGTGAAGTCTAGGAACTGGATGGCTCCTCGCGACTCGTTGACATACCTGTTTGGGATCATGCCCGCATGGACTTCGACCTCGCCCCACCAATCGGCGTTGGCCCGCTACGGATCGGTATGACTCGGCAATCGGCCAACACGGCGCTGGACTCGCTCCGCGATCTCTCCGCGGTCTCGGAGTCCGACCGGCCGGGTCAGCATGTCTTCCGTCCCAGTGGATTGATGATCAGCATCCACTGCATGCGAGACATGCTCGAAGCCGTTGAGCTCGGGAGGCCGTCGACTCAGACAGACCGAGTCATCTTCCGGGGCCTGGACGTGTTCGCGATACCGGCCCGCGAGCTGGTGCATCGCATGAGCGAGTACACCTCGATCGAGGCAGCCCCCGACGACCCAGCGTCTTTCATCGGCTCTGACCTGCTCCTGAGCTTCTGGCGCCCGTTCGCAGCCGACGACAAGCCAGAGGATGAGCAGGGCTACTTCTTCAACTCAGTCCTGCTCGCACGGCCTGGCTACTACGACACCCCTGCTCAGGCTGCGGAGCGACTCCGGCAGAGCTCGTGACGGACCCAGCAGGATGCCAGCAGGACTCGTTTCCGTAAGAGGCTGGAGCCGGCCCTGCAGTACATCTGACCCTTGATCATTTTGATGCGGTTGACGCGGCCCTTGAGGACGCCGGAGCTCCACGGCAGTGTGAGGCCGGCGGTGACGGCGGCGAGATCCCGTTCGAGGCCGTTGACGAAGGTGTGGGGGCTGGGCAGGTCGTCGGCGCAGACCGCCTTGATCCACTGCGGGAGCTGGTCGCCCTGGGCTGAGTGAGCATCTTCCCGATCGCGCGGACGTGCCCGGCGAGGGCCTCCAGTTCAGGGCAGCCGGCGAGGACGGTTTTGAGCTTCAGGCGCTCGCTCTCCGGCAGGGTGTCGGGGTGAGTCAGGATCCAGCCGGTGACCGTGCGCGGGGACGGCGGGCCGGCTGCGCTGGTGCGGTCGAGGTTGTGCGATACGGCTGGAGGTAGGCGCGGACGGCTCCGTAGCCGCCGGTGTAGCCGTGCGTCTTGATCTCTTCCCAGAGGGTCCAGACGTTTGTGCAGCACTGGTTCAGGCGGCTGACATGGCAGCGAAGTTCGCGGGACGGGGTGGAGGGGAGGCAGGCGCGGCTTCCGGTTGAGCATGAGGTGTTGAGTCCTCATCGCCACGATGGAAGACCATGTCTGCCCGATCATCATCGTCAATGCCAACTGGCCTGGGCCAGCTTGCCGCTGGCCGGTCTGCCGGGTCCGGGGAGCACCCGCACCTGCTCGACTGCCTCGCGACGGTGCCCGATCCGCGCCGGGCCAAAGGCCGCCGCCACCTCCCTATCGGCTCGGGAGTGAGCGTGGAAGCCCGAACCAGGGCAGCACGCTGTTGTCGAATCGGGTCATGGCGTTGATGCGGTCGCCAGCAAGTGTTACCTGGTGCTGGCCAAGCGGGTCGGAGCGGTGGTACGGCCGGCACGCGTCGTTTCGCCTTCCACGATCGTGGACGCGTTCAAGGTCGGGCGTCGGCGCCTCGATGTGGACCTGGTGGTGGCGAATGTCCGGCGTTGGGCGTGGACGAGGCCGGAACGGCCCGCTGGCGCGTGGCCTGCATCAAGGTGCCCGGGTTGGCCAAGACCGGTGGACCGGCCGGGGTGTTCGGTCAGCTGCCCGCCGACCCAACGAGCGCTCGATGCGCCTCGCGGCGAAGCTGGGGTTCACCGAGGTGCAACTGTACGAGGATTGGGGCACCGAGCAGGGATTCGGCATGTGGTCCCCGGTCGTGCTGTCCGACTGAGGTCGTGCTCGTGTCCGCACTCATCGCGATGAAGCCGGGCGAGCGCGAGGAGATCAATCGAGGTTCAAAGATGGGGTGGGACGGCGCGCCGTCGAGGTGGGGCCTGCAGGTGTCAAGCCGGCCTTGGCGGATTCCTCCACCCGGGCCCGAGTGGCGAAGAACGTTGTGGTTCTTGCAAGTTCAGGCGGCTGAACTGGAGCATCTTCTCGCGAGAGGGGCGCTGACGGTCCTTGGCCCACACATGGCCCGCAGGCCACACTTGGACCCGTGACGATCAATGGTGGCAGCGGGGCAATCGACCCCTGGGCGTTCCTCCTGGAAACGGACTGGAGCAGCGTCGAGCACTGTTGCCCTAACGTAGCCCCGGCGACCCCCGTCATTCTGGCGGGGCTACTGGATGGCGACGAGGATGTTCAGCGAACCGCCGTACACGACCTCAGTCAGGCCGTGACACACCAGAACAGCATCTATGGCGCCACCGCCCCGGCCGCTCGCTTCGTCATCGAGATCCTTGGCCACTCCCGAACGATGACCTCGGGGGTCTACTTCCACGAGGAACGCCGCCGACTTATGCGTGCGGCCCTCCTGCAATGGCTAGGTGACCTCGCTGACGACGCGACGTACGACGAAGACGGCCCGGGAGAACCTGACGATGTCGCCGCGGTGCGTGCCATCCTCCCGCTGATCTACGAGGCGGCGCAACCGTACCTTGTTGATGCGGACCTTCTGATCCGGGAAGCTGCGGTTCACGCAGCTGCGATGGCGCTCGCCGCGCCTGAGCTGGCCATACACATCCCGGAGTTCGTGCCGCTGGTACGCAGCACGCTTAGCACCAGCGAGTACCGGGGCTACCGATACCTCGCTGAGCGGTGCCTCGTGACCTGGGGTGTAGAGCCCGGCCCCCTACCCGACCCACGGATCTCGGCTCCCGAACCAATGGATCCCTGGGCGGACGGCTACTCCGACGACCCGCCATTCTGACCCCAGGGGGTACCGCGACGCACCAGGCGTCACCGACGGCAGTTCCGCCGAACTGGTGCCCCTCCTGCCTGCCTGCTCGCACCGCCGCCGCCAGATGTGCAACGGCTGACGCGAGGGCTACCGAGATCGAGCAGCGGCGTGCCAAGGGCCCGCCGGAGGGGCCAGCGGCAGGGGCACTGTCGGAGGGGCGGCGCGAGCAGTTGAGGACATCGACCCCTGGTGGTGCCCTGCCTGGCCGGTGGAGTGGCAGCGCGCCTTCCACCTCGTCCGGCTGCACCTGGAGGCAGGGCTGGTGCGTTCTCAGGTTTCAAGATCGAGTAGTTGGAGTGCGTGGTCGGTTCGTGACCGGTAGTGGTCGGTTGCGGCGATGTTCGTCCAGCCGGCCTGGCGGACGAGGCCGATGGCGAGGTTGCGGAGGGTCGCCACCGCTCGGGGTGCGGTGCCGGTGCGGACGCGGGAGGCGTCCTCGGCGAAGGTCACATCTCTCACGTGGTGCAGGGCTTCCACCCGCCAGTGCCCGCGGATCAGTTGTGCGAGCTGGGCCGGGGTTGCCCGGGCGGGGGTGCGGCTGGTGATCGCGTAGATCGTTTTGACGGTCGTCTTGCCGGTCTTGCCGTTCGTGCGACGGCGCTTGATCTCGATGGCCTGGACGGCGTGCGGGAAGAGGAGGCCGGGCTGGACGGTGCAGACCTTCAGACGGCGGATCTCGCGGCGGCCATGGTCCTTGTCCCGGGTGCGGTGCTGGAGCGGAATCTCGCGCCAGGGCAGTCGCCGCAGCTGTCGGCGGAGCTTCTTCTGATTCCCTTTCACGACCAGGATGTAGTGGGCACCCTGGGCGGCGATCTGATCGGCGTGATCGGTCTGCGTGTGCATCGCGTCGGCGGTGATGACGTGCCCGCGCAGGTCCAGCCGTTCCAGCAGCGGGGCTAAGGCGGGGATCTCGTTACTCTTCACGGCGATCTGCCGCTGTGAGATCACCGTCTGGTTCTCACGCAGGACGGCGGCGAGCAGGTGGATGGCGCTCTTGCCGCCGTCGCGGCTGCCGCGCACGGCTTTGCCGTCGACGGCCAGTCCCACCAGCTCGGGTGGATCGGCTTCGACGGGATCACGGGAGTGCCGGGCAAGCCAGGCACCCACGGCGTCATCAAAGGCGTCGCCGTCGATGCGAGACAGCAGGCGGCCCAGGGTGGTGGCGCACGGAAGACGGGCCAGCCCGATCCGTTTGCGCACCTGAGGGGTGGAGTCGATGGCGAACCATGCGATGCCGGCCAGCGTGGTGGCCCCGCCGAGGACCGCGAGCAGGCACAGGGCCAGCAAAGAGACCAGCCGGTAGCAGCGGCCTCTTGCGCACCGCGGATCGGGAAGCCGGTCCAGGACCGTCGACAACGAGGTCAAATCGGGCAGTTCCGTGGGTGGGCAGGACAAGTCGATGTCTTGGCGATGGCGTTGTAGGACATCGATCAGGGAGGATGACACGCGAACGCGACCCCTGTTCGTGATCAAAGGCTTCGACAACCTTGATCATCGGGGGTTGATGGCGCTTCTTGAAGCTCCGCGCACGGTGCTCAAGTGTGGGACAGCCCTGCTTCGTTGAGTTCCCCACCTCCGACGGCGCGTGTCGAGACGGCGGAAGCGGGGTCCGTGCGTTCGGCAGTCCGCTTGGTCACGTGCCCTCGCGGGGACGTGCATGACGAGGTGCCGTCAAAGAGCGCGTAGCAGCCAGGTCAGTTCCAGTTCGCGGGCGGTCAGGCCGGATGTCTCGCGGAGCATGTCGGTTTCGGCTCCAGGGGGCAGTTCGCCGGCGAGAGTGAGGGCCGCTGCTGCCGTTTGTGGGCGGGCGCCGAGGGATGCTCGCAGGTGGTAGGACCGGCGCAGCTGGGCGATGCCCTGTTCCCGGTCCTGCTCCAGGAGATGGGCTCCGATGTGGCGTACGGCGTAGGACTCCAACAGTGCGTCGTCATGTTCCCTGGCGTGCCCCAGTGCCTGCCGGTAGGCCGTTTTGGCGGCGTCGGGATCCTTGTCGATGTTGTCGGCGAGCACTCCGAGCCAGAACGTGGCCCAGCCGGTCAGCCGTCGGTCGGCCGTGGCGGTGGTGAAGTCCTCGCGAGCCTGCTGCAGGTCTTCTGGGAGCGGCTCCAGGCTGAACAGCAGCCGGGTGTAGCGGATCTGTGCGGTGAGGTATCCGGCGAGTACGGGGTCGGACGGCTGGAGTGCGCTGACCGCCTCCTCGGCCGCCGCGGCGCCGTCCAGTCTCCACCAGTATCGGTCCACCAGGATCTCGGCCCGCTCCGCCACCGCGTCCGTCGGCAGCACGGCGAGCGCCTCGTCCCACCGGCCCATACGGTGCAGCATTCGCGCGACGGCGGTCCCGCCGTCCATCATGTAGGCGGCATCAGTAGTCATGATGCCTACTCTTCAGGCTGAGAGGTAGGTGGTCAAGTGCGTTACGTCGACTACATCGGGAATCTGACCCGACTTGCGGTCGAGATCGTCAACGGCGACGACCCGAGCGAGCTGCGCCGGGAGATGTTCCGCCAGCACCGGATCGCCGAACCGGACCCCGAGCGGCTCGGCGAGTTCCTGCCCAGGCTGCTCGGCGCGGTGGAGGCCGCATCCCATGGCGGGCCGCTCGGCCCCGTCAATGCCCTGCTGGAACAGCACCCGCCGCTTGTCCGGGTCGACGACCACAACGGCGAAGGCTCGCCACATCTGCACTTCGCTCCCAACGGCGAGGACGCCGTGAGCTGGCTCGGGCGCAGTTGCTCCGCGGCACTCGCGCACGTCGTCTGCGGCGACCCGGCCGTGACGATCGGCCGCTGCCACGCTGTCGACTGCGAGCGCTTCTACGTCGACGACTCCCGCAACCGCACCCGGCGGTTCTGCTCCAACGCCTGCGCCAGCCGGACCACCGTCGCCGCCTACCGTGCCCGCCGCAAGGCTGGAGACTGACCCGGCGCGGTCGCCCCTCACAGATCGTCAATCGCTCTTCAATCCACGCCTTCCCCACATCGTTGCTGAGCGAACGACCTGGGCGAAGAGCAGCCCTGGCTGAATTCCGGTCCGGAGATCCCCATCAGGGTCGCGTTCGTCGCCTCCAGCCCGGACACCCCGGACCGTCTCGGCACGCACGCGCATGATCAGCCCATCTCGCCAAGCGAGAACGCATCAGCCCTGACCTGTCGATCCGGTTCGGAAAGCTCAACCACTGCACCCTGGACGAGAACAACCCCGTCGGCGCGAAGTGCCTCGAAGTCGCCATCGCGCCCCAGGACACCGAGGGCCACACATCGACCGCTGCCAGCCCGCACGCTGCAGCAACAGCATCATTGCCCCCGAGCACCTGCCAATCTGGCAGGCCGAGCACGCCTCCCTGACCCAACTCCGGAGCCTCCCCGCACTCCCGGCGAACCGCAAAGCCCTGATCGACCAGCAGATCCGCGACGTCGAGATCGCGCTCACCAAGGCCGGAGGAACATGACCGCCCCAACCCGGCCCGGCCTCTCCGCCACGGCCGAGAAGGCCCTTCGAGAGGCCATGGAACGGCTCTTCACTGGTCGGCCCATCCGCACCGACGGCAAGCTCACCAAGCAGAACCTCTGGCGGGAAGCCGGCGTGAGCCGAGCCACCATGAACCGCGCAACCGCGGTACTTGCTGACTGGGAGAACCGGGTCAGCCGAAGCACTGCGCGCAAGCACGACCAGAAGTTGACCGAGGAGATCTCCCGCCTGCGGCGTCGGCTGAAGGACAACCACCTCGAGCGGCAACGGCTCCAAGACGAGGTCGACGCCGCGGCCACTGTGATCGCTGCACTCCTCGCGGAGAACGCCGCACTTCGCGAACGGCTCGGCAATCGGTCAGCAGTGGTCATCCCACTGGGCCGCACTCAGGCCGCTCGAGAATGAGACTGTCTGGTCTGAGGTGGTTGAAGGCCACACTCCTCGAGGCGTCGATGCAGCCGAACTCCAGCACAACGGCGTTTGGCCAGGCCACCGCGCCAATCAGGTGCCAGTCTGACCACCGGCTCGAATCCGAGCCAGTACCTGATCGGCCAACTCCTGCGGGGTCAGCTCGCCGTCCAGGACCACGGTGTCGCTGGACAGGGTGTCGGCCGCGGCATGCACCAGCGCCGGATCCGCTACCCCTTGCTACGACCTGCTGGCCGAGGACGTGGTCTTCGAGTACGTGATCACCGTGCCGGGCTACCCCCGCCGGGTCGAGGGACGCCAGGGAATCATCGACCTGTACAGCAACTACGGCGACTACATCACGCTGCGCAGCGCGGACAATCTCCGCGTCCACCACGACCCCAAGACCTCGACGGTCGTCCTGAAGTACGAAGTCCACGGCACATCGGTGGTGACGGGACGGCCCTACGACAACCGCTTCGTCTCCGTCGTGACCATCAAGGACCGCAAGGTGACGCACTGGCGCGACTACCTGGACCCCATCGCTGTATTCGACGCACAGGGATGGCCGCAGGACCGCTCCTCGTAACAGCCGCCGCACCCTGCGGCGCGGCCCCATCTCCCAGCCGCCGAGTACCTGAGGCCCGTCGTTCGCCCACGTCTGCCGAACGCCGACGCGGACGGCTTCAGTGAAGATCCGACTGGACCTCGGTCAGTCGATGCCTTCGACGATGCGGAAGTCGCGCTCGACGCCGTCGGAGAGGGCGACCAGCGCCTCCTGGTAGGCCGCGCTCTCGCGCGCCGCGACGGCCTGCTCGAAGCTGTCGAACTCGACCAGGATGGTGCGCTCGGCGATTCCGGCGTCATGCGCCACGACCCGACCGCCGCGGACGATGGTCCGGCCGCCCCCGGCCTCGACGGCCGCAGCGGCCAGCTTGTTGTAAGCAGCCAGCTTCTCAGGGTCCGAAATGGTGCGGTAGACGCTGACCCAGTAGCCCTTGGGCATGGCACCTCCAGTGTTGTAATAAGTGTGTCTAGCTTACGAGTTGGTCTCGGACGAGCGTCGGCGGGCGAGAGCGAGGCTTGTCAGCGTCGTGATCGCCATGGCGCCGATGCCGACCAGCGCCGCGGTGGTGTAGGCGCTGTCGTCGGGGAAGAGGCGGCCGGGGCCGGTGCCCGCGGCGAGGATCAGGCCGCCGATGGCGCTGCCCAGGGAGTACCCGACGCTGCGGACGACGTAGTTGAAGCTCATGGCGCTCGACGTCTCGCTCTTGGGGGTGACGGCCAGGATGACGCCGGGCATCGCGGCCGAGAAGCCGCCGACGCCGAAGCCGAGCACGCCCATCGCCGCGAACAGTTCGGCCAGGTCCGACCGGGCCGCCGCGAACAGGGCGAACCCGCCGCCGACCACGACGGCGCTGCCGGCCAGGAGCAGGGGGTCGGCGATCCGCGTCCGGACCCGCGGCGTGAGCTTGCCGGCGACGAACCCCAGCACCGAGAACGGGATGAGGACCAGCCCGGCGACGAAGGTCGTCAGCCCGAAGCCGTAGCCGGCGCCGTGCGGCGTCTGCGCGTACCGGGTGATGAGCGTGAGCAGGAGGTACATGCCGATCCCGCCGACGAACATGGCGAGGTTCGCCCCGGCGACCGCCGGGTGCCGCACCGCCCGCACATCGACCAGGGGCGTCGTGCTGCGCAGCTCGATGACGGCCCAGACGCAGAGCAGCACCACCGCGACGACGGCGAGGCCCGCCGCCACGGCGAGGTGCCGGCTCCACAGATTCCGTTCGCCGGCGAGGAACAGCACCAGGAGCAGCGCAGCGGCCAGGACGACCGCGCCTGCCACGTCCACGTGGGCGGAGCGGCCTTCGGGGGCTTCGGGCATGGAGCGCCACGCGGTCAGGAGAGCGGCGGCGGTGACGACCAGGCCGAGGCCGTAGGCGGCCCGTACCCCGCCGAGCTCGGCGAGCAGTGCGGCCAGCGGGTAGCCGACGCCGGCCCCGATGATCGAGACCACCGAGATCAGGGCGATCACGGCCGCGCTGCGCTCCTCGGGGAGGTGGTCCCGGGCCACGCCCATCATCAGCGCCGTCAGCCCGAGCCCGACGCCCTGGGCCACCCTGCCGGCCAGCAGCCACGCGAACGGCAGTGGCAGCACGGTGAGCGCGCTGCCGGCGACGACGACCGCCAGCGTGGCGAGGATCGTGGCCCGCCGGTGCGGGCCGGCTCCGAGCCGGCCCAGGACCGGCGTGGCGACGGCGCCGCTGAGCAGCGCGACGGTCAGCGTCCACTGCGCGCTGCCGAGCGAGACGTGGAACGAGGTCGCCACGCTGGTGATGAGCGGCGTCCCGAGGCTGGCGACCGCCGCCACGACCAGAGCGATGAACATCAGGGCGGGGACCAGCAGCCGCGCCTCGGAACGCGCCACCGGGAACGCCTTCACCGTGACCCCGCCGACCGGCTGCCCGGTCACTGCTTCGGCCCTTCGCGGTCCTGGCTTTCGAGCTCTGCCAGATGCTTCAGCGCCGGAAGGGCCGCCACCAGCGCCTCGACCTCGTCGCCGGTGAGCTCGCCGATCAACCGCTCGAACGCGTGGACGCCCGCCTGGCGCCGCGTCCGGACATAGGAGGCGCCGGCCTCGGTCAGGCACACCAGCGTGACCCGCTTGTCGGACGCGTCGCCCCGCCGCTCGACCAGGCCGGACTCCTCCATCACCCGGACCAGGGCGGTCATCGCGGGCTGGGTGACGCCCTCGACCGCGGCCAGATCGGTGATGCGCCGCGGGCCGGTCCGGTCCAGGGTGGCCAGGGTGGCGGCGGACGTCAGGCTCATGTCCCGGGGCAGGCGTCTCGTGGCCCTGGTGGCCAGGCCGTAGAGGGCTGCCCCGATGGCGGCGGACGCGCCAGGAGCGGTGTCTTGACGACTCATGCTCGAAGCATAGCACTTTTATATTTATAGTTTATGGGAATGGTCGACTGGCGTGGGTCCGCGCCGTCTTGGAGGCCATGGCCCACCACGCGCCGGAGGTGATGGACGAGCTGGTTGCCGCCGAGTGGGCGGAGCGCTATGGGCGGCCGGTGCGCCTGTGGTCCCAGCCCAGCCATCCCGTCGCCCGGCTCGCCCAGGTGGGCGCCGACGCTCGCGAACTGCTCGGGCGCCTCCATGTCCGCTTCCCCGGCAGCGCCCTCCCGGCGCAGGCCGAGGTGCTCCGGCAGATCCTGGTGCAGCACTTCCTGGTCGACGGGCGCGGCAGGTTCCGGCCGCGCACCGAGCGCGATGGCCGGCCGCCGTCGCGGGTGCGGATCGAGTCGCCGCATGAGACCGAGGCCCGCTGGACGCGGCGCGGCGACACCCGCTGGACCGGCTACCTCGTGCACGTGACCGAGACTTGCGACGCCAAGCGCGTCAACGTCATCACCGACGTGGCCACCGCCGTCTCCGGCGCGGACAGCCAGGCCCTGCCCGGCATCCATGCCCGCCTCCGGCGGCTGCGGCTGCTGCCCGGCAGCGTCTGGTCGACGGCGGCTGCACCTCCGTCGCCGGCATGGACGACGCCGCCCGACTGCACCGCGTCACCCTCATCGGGCCGCTTCCGCCCAGCACCACCCCGCAGCACCGGGCCGGCGACGGCTTCGGCCGGGAGAACTTCATCATCGACTTCGACCGGCGCGAGGTCACCTGCCCCAACGGGCAGGTCAGCGGCAACTGGAAGGACCTTCCGGTGCAGAAGCCGACCTCGGTGACGGTCCGGTTCGACGCCCGCCAGTGCGGCCGCTGCCCCGAACAGGCCAAGTGCACGCCGGGAGCGTTTCGCAGCCTGTACTTCCCGACCCGCCGCCTGCACGAACTCCAGGTCAAGAACCGCGCCGACCAGCAAGGATCCGGGCTGGCGCCGGCTCTACGGGCTGCGCTCGGGGGCCGAGGGCAGCATCGAGGAGTTCGTGGACGGCCACCGCGGACGCCGGTGCCGCTACCGCGGCCTCGCGAAGACGCACGTCCAGCACGTCCTGACCGCACTCGCGATCAACGTCGAGCGGCTGAGCCTTCAAGAACCCGCCGGCGGCCCCTACCGGCCGCGCCCGCCCACGGCGTTCCAGCAGTACCTCGACAAACGAGGACTACCCCAGCCCCTGTGGTGGAGGCAGGGTAAATGACCCCGAACCTCAAGATTCCCGACAGAGTCACATCACGCTGCGCAGCGCGGACAATCTCCGCGTCCACCACGACCCCAAGACCTCGACGGTCGTCCTGAAGTACGAAGTCCACGGCACATCGGTGGTGACGGGACGGCCCTACGACAACCGCTTCGTCTCCGTCGTGACCATCAAGGACCGCAAGGTGACGCACTGGCGCGACTACCTGGACCCCATCGCTGTATTCGACGCACAGGGATGGCCGCAGGACCGCTCCTCGTAACAGCCGCCACACCCTGCGGCGCGGCCCCATCTCCCAGCCGCCGAGTACCTGAGGCCCGTCGTTCGCCCACGTCCGCCGAACGCCGACGCGGGCGTACGGCAAACCGTCATCAGCCACACCCGGTCCTCTCGGACCGTCGACCATTTTTAGGGATCACCTTGAAGATCGCAGTTCTGGGCACGGGCATGGTCGGCCGTGCCATCGCGGGCCAGCTGAGCACGCTCGGCCACGACGTGCTCATCGGCACGCGTGATGTGGAGCAGACCCGTGCGCGCACCGAGTCTGACTTGCTGGGCAACGTGCCCTTCGCCCAGTGGCAGCAGGCGCACCCGGCCGTGCGGCTGGTGCCGTTCGCCGACGCGGGCGCCCACGGGGAAGTCATCGTGAAAGCCACCCAGGGTGCCACCACCCTGAGCGCGCTCGATGCGGTGGGCGCTGAGAACCTGTCCGGGAAGGTGCTCCTGGACATCGCGATGCCGCTCGACCTGTCGCAGGGCATGCCGCCCACTCTGACGGTGGCGAACACCGACAGTCTCGCCGAGCAGATCCAGCGCGCCTTCCCCGAGACACGTGTTGTGAAGTCGCTGAACATCATGCCCGCTGACATCATGGTCGACCCGAGCCGGATCCCCGGTGAGTACAATGTCTTCGTCGCGGGTGAGGACGCCGACGCCAAGGAGACCGTCAAGGCTCTGCTGCGCGAGGTCGGCTGGCCCGACGGGGCGATCCTGGACCTCGGCGGCATCCGTAGTGCGCGCGGGGCGGAAATGTACGGGGTACTGATCTTCACGGTGTCGGCCGCGCTGGACACGAACGACTTCAACCTCGCGATCGTATGCAAGTAGCAGCTCGCCACTCGGTGAGAACGACTCTGGGCGATACGTCGGGCCGCCGGTATCACCGGCGAGACGGCGAACACACCCGTCCAGGCCACGATCGGCCGCAGTAGCGTCAGCCTGCAGCTCACCACCGTGCTGCACCAACCCATATGACGAAAGAGACCGCATGCCATCCGCCGACGAGCTCATCGGCCGCCACGCCGCCGAAAGCCTTCTACGCGCCGTTGAGACCGCCGCCCCGGACGCCGACCTCGCATCACTGCGCGCAGCGCCACGCCAGATCACCCCGCTGTCCCTCCGGGAACGCGCCGACCTGCTGCGCGATGCCCTGCTGGCGGACCTGCCCGGCGACTACGCCGCGCTGGCCCGGACCGTACGCACCGCCCGGGACAACACCGCAGACTTCACCGGATGGCTGATCTGGCCGGTCACCAGCGCGATCGCCACCCGTGCGGTCCAGGAAGACAGCACCGCCGCCTTCGACGATGCGATGGCGCTGCTCGCCGACCTCACGGGGCGTCTCACCTCGGAGTTCGCCATCAGGACACTGCTGCGGCACGACCTCGACCGGGCCCTGGACATCATCAGCGGCTGGACCGGATCGACCGACGCCCACGTGCGCAGGCTCGCCTCCGAGGGGACCCGCCCCTACCTTCCCTGGGCGGTACGGGTATCGGACATCCAGGCCCGCCCCGGAGCGACCGTGCCCATCCTCGACGCCCTCTACCGCGACGAGAGCGACTACGTGCGCCGCTCGGTCGCCAACCATCTCAACGACCTCAGCCGGGACCACCCCGACCTCGTCGCCAACACCGCGCGCCGCTGGCTGGACGAGTCCGACGCAGCCACCGAACGCCTCGTGCGCCACGGGCTGCGCACACTCGTCAAACGCGGCCACCCCGCAGCCCTGGACCTGCTCGGCTTCGCCCCCGCGGCGGTGGAGATCGACGGACCTCACCTCGACCACACCACCGTCCCGCTCGGCGGCAGCGTCCACTTCACCGCCTCGATCCGCAACTCCGGTGACAGCGAGGCACGACTGGCCATCGACTACATCGTGCACCACCGCAAGGCCAACGGCGGCCAGACCGGCAAGACCTTCAAACTCACCACCCGCGCCCTCGCACCGGGTGAACAGATCCAAGTAGCGCGGGAGCACTCGTTCCGGCCGATCACGACCCGCCGCTACTACCCCGGAGCTCACGCGATCTCCCTGCAAATCAACGGAGTCGAATCAGCCCGTGCGGACTTCGTCCTGGCCGACACGGGCACACCCTGACTCCAAGACCTCTGGTCTGCTGTTGGTGGGGGCGTTTTGACGTTGTGCGTGGGCTGGGGTTTCGCAGTTGAGTAGGTGATCTTCCGGTTGGGAGGGTGGCGTGACCTGCAGACCGCCCATTCGGCACGAGACGCGTCGACGATCGATACATTGACGGAGACCGGCCGCAGGCAGGCGGAGGGTTGCTACGCCCGGTCCTGACAGCCGCCGAGCTGACGCCAGTCCTCCAGGTAACCGCCTTCAAGACGTCACGGGGAGAGAGGCTACGTTGCCGCCGGGCTGGTGGAGAGCTTCGCGCAGGGCGGCATTCTCCGCTTCGAGTTCGGCGTTACCCAGCGTCAGTGCCTGGATGTGGTTGGCGTAGGCGGCGATGGTGGCGCGTGCCTCTCGCTGCTCTGCCGCGTGTTGAGAGCGCAGCGTGCGCTCGGCCTTCTTGAGGCGAGCGATGTCCGCGGTCAGGACGTCGGTCTGCGGGCGGGGCGCGTCGGGTGTCTTGAGGAGCCCGGTGATGAATTTCGACAGGGGTGAGCGGAGTAGGTGGCGCGCGAGACGCCCGCTTCTTTACACAGCGTGGAGATGGTCAGGGCGCCGCTGGTGTGTTCGGGGGTTCCGGTGACGATTCCCTCGAGGTCGGCAGCGGCAGGGGCCGGCCCGTGTGCTGGGCCCGCTTCGCGCAGAGGGCGGAGGAGGGCTGGTAGAAGCAGTCGTTGAGGACGCCGCGGTGCAGGGTCTTCGTCAGGTGCTGGAGCATGGTGCGCAGCCGGGCGGGGCTACGGCCTGTCCGGCGGATCATGCCGATATTGGTGCCGAGCACCTTAGGCTGCGGGCGAGCGGGGTCTGGTGGCGGGTCGTGGCTCTCCGCTCGGCTGGTCTCGATTGCCGGTCTTACGCGCCGGCGCGGATTTCCTGAAGACGGGGGAAGTACCAGCGCAGAATGCTGCGCAGGTTGTCAGCACCGGCCCGGCCCCAGTCGCGCTGCAGCTCTGCGACCATCGAGATCGCGGTGACGGGTTGGGCACCTGCCTGGATCATGCGCTGCAGCGCCCGGTCATGCGCGTCGCGACTGACGCCGCCGATGGCGTCGGCGACCGGATAGATGTCGTAGCCGGCGCGGAGCATGTCGAGGGCGGGGAAGGCGACGCAGACCTCAGTCCATAGCCCCATCATGATGATCTTCTTGCGGCCCGTTGCTTCGACGGCGGAGCGAAACTCCGGATCTTCCCAGGCGTTCAATGTCGTCCGGTCGATCTCATCGATCGTCGGCAGTGCCTCGCGGAGTTCCTCGATGGTGCCGGTGTTGGCGCCGAGCTTGACTGCGGCGGTGGTCAGGACCAGGGGGAGCTGATATGCCGTGGCAGTGCGGGCGACGGCTGTCGCGTTGAGCATCATTTCGTCGCGACCGATGGAAGCGACCGTGCCGATCTGCTCGGGCTGGTAGTCGATCACGACGACCGCTGCGTTGTCCGGGGTCAGCAAGTGGTCATCGCTGCGGATAGGTGTCTCGCCTGCCATGTCGTCCCTCTGGGGCTCCGTGTACGGTGCGTCACGCGTCTCTTCTGCACGCGCATATCTCGTGACATTTACCGTAACCGTAATGCGTACAAACAGGACATCTCGACGTCCTGCTGATCATTGCCGGCCGCACCCACGGCACCCTCTTCCCCGCCGGACGCACATCGCGCGATGCGCTGACGCCTGCCCGGCCAGCCGGCACGGGGCGCACTCGTGGCAAGCGCCGGTGTTGGACCGGCAAGCTGCTGTCCGCACCAGGCCCTGTCGCTCAGAGACCGTCTACGGTCTGGGCGCCAACGCCGAGGATCTCGCCGCGGTCTCGCGCATCTTCCAGGTCAAGGGACGTCCGCCCGCCCACCCGCTGATCGTCCACATCGGCGGCGCGGAGCATCTGGACGACTGGGTCCAGGACGTGCCCGGAACCGCGCGCGTGCTGGCCGAACACTTCTGGCAGGGCCCGCTCACGCTGGTCCTGCGGCGCGGTCCCCGCGTGCCTCTCGAAGCGACGGATGGCTTGGAAACGGTCGCCGTGCGCGTGCCCGACCGCCCTGTTGCACTTGCGCTGCTGTCGGCCTTCGGCGGCGGTGTCACGGCGCCGTCCGCCAACCGCTTCGGTTCGGTCAGCCCCACCACGGCAGACCACGTCCGTGCCGAGCTTGGCGATGCTGTCGACTTCGTGTTGGACGGCGGCTCCTGCGAGGTCGGAGTGGAGTCGACCATCGTCGACGTCACGGGCGAGGTCCCGAGCGTCCTGCGGCCGGGCGGGGTGACGCGCGAGGACCTCGAAGCGGTGCTGGGGTGCCCGCTTGCGGTTCCTTCGACGAGCCGGGTCCGGGTGCCGGGCCAGCATCCGTCGCACTACGCGTCGCGGGCGCGGGTCGTCCTGGTCGAGCCGGAGAAGGTCGTCGCTGAAGCAGAAGGTGCGCAGGAGTTGGGGCACCAGGTGGGTGTGTTCCTTCCTCCCGCCTTCGCCGGCACTGCGGTGAAGGCGCATGCCGTGGTGCCGGTTCCCGGCTCTCCCGCTGCCTACGCGCGCCGGCTGTACGGGTTCCTGCGCGAACTCGACCAGCAGGGGTGCGACCTCATCGTCGCCTCCTTGCCGGCGGAGGAGGGGCTGGGGCTGGCGATCGCCAACCGGCTCCGCCGCGTTGCGGGGCCCCGGTCCACGGTGTGACCAGCACGGGCACCGTACGGACCGGCTCCGGCCGGGGTGGTCAGGATGCGGCAGGGACCGTTGCATCGAGGCCGCTGGCTGCGACGAGTTGTGCGCTGCCGTCGGCCAGGCGGTAGCACAGGCCGACCACGGCGGCCTGGCCTGCGGCCACCTTCTCGGCGAGGACTCGGGAGCGGTCCAGGAGCAGGTCGACGGTGTGCCTTATGTGCTCGGCGAGGATCTCCTGCGGCTCGACCCGTCCGGCGGCCCGTGCGGCCAGCACGCTGGGGGTCACCCGCTCGACAACGTCGCGGATGTACCCGGCCGGTGTCATGCCGTCCTCCAGGGCGGCGCAGGCTGCGCCGACCGCACCGCACGAGTCGTGACCGAGCACGATCACCAGTGGGCAGCCCAGGATGTCCACGCCGTATTCGATGCTGCCCAGCACTTCCGGGCCCATGACGTGGCCGGCGGTGCGGACCACGAACAGGTCGCCCAGGCCGCGGTCGAAGATGATCTCGGCGGCCAGCCGGGAGTCAGAGCACCCGAACAGCACGGCGAAGGGCTGCTGGGACGGTGCGATCTCGGCGCGGCGGGTGGCGTCCTGGTTGGGGTGCTCGGGGGTGCCGGCGATGAAGCGCTGGTTGCCGGCCAGCAGCAGCTCGAAGGCGTCGCGAGGCGTCGGGGTGCAGTTCTCGGTCATGGCCGCAGCCTACGAGCCGGATCATTCGTGGGCAGTGCGCGGATGCTCACAACATTGGTGCGGAGCCCTTTGCGGCCTCGCTGGGGGCGTACCGGCTGCCGCCCGAGCCGGATAGCCCCAACGATGCCGACGTGCATGAACGCACGGCGAAGCGGCCGGCGTCGTGGAACGGACGCGCGATGATTGCCGCCATCGCAGTGGCCACCGTGATCCTCGCGGTGCTGTCCGCCGTGGTACGTGACCTGCCCAGGTGAGCGTCTATGAGCTGTTTGGAGAACTGGTAGTGCGGAGCGGGCGTGCCGCAGCCAGCCGGTCACGGTCGCCCGCGCCGTGCCCGGACATCCTGACAGCGCCTCCCGGCAGCAGATCCCTCTCGGCGCCGACAGCTGTACCGGTCAAGGAAGCACTGAGTCAGTCGGAGGCGGCGGAGGTGGTGTCGGTGAGGGCGTCGAGTCGGGCGGCGAGGTCGGGGTGGAGGTGTGTCAGGTAGGGGCGAGTGGCGTTCAGGGGACGGACGAGGGCGGCGGGATCGTCCTGGGCGAGGGCCGCGTCGAGCTGGCTGACGGGGCCGCGGGCGGCGGCGGGGAGTTGGGTGAGGGCGGTGATCTGACCGGCGATGCGGCGCAGGTCGGCGGCGTTGTTTCGGGCCCAGGCGGTGAGGGCGCGGTCGGCGGCGCGGCGTTCGCGGGTCGCCTGGACGCGTTGTTCGCCGGTGGCGCCGGTGGGGCCGGGCCGGCCTCGCAGGTAGCGGCGTTCGGCGGCCTGGCGGCTGGCGACGCCGAGCGGGTGGGCGAGGTCGGCCCAGCTGGCGCCCGCGGCGCGGGCTGTTTCGATCAGGCCGTTCTCCCAGCCGGCGAGCTGCTCGCGAACCTGCCGCAGCAGCAGCAGCGAGGCCAGGGCCTGCTCCGGGTCGGGGCCGGCGTCGGGGGCGTCGGAGGTCTCTTGCCGGGCAGCGTGCAGAGCGTCGTCTATAGCGTGCAAGGCCGCGGCGGCGGCGAGGAACGAGGCCGGGCTGCGGCCGTCGGTGCTGGAAGAAGCCGGGTGGTCGGCTGCTGCCATGGGCACCTCCTTCAAGAATGTCGTCTGTTCGATGACATCGTGTTTGTCATCCATTGGATGACATGTTACAACGGTTTCAGTGAGGCGCATTGGCAGCAACTGCCCGAACCTTCTGGAGGTGTTTCACGATGTTGATGCGCACCGACCCCTTCCGTGAGCTCGACCGGCTGGCTCAGCAGATGATGGGTCCGGGCACCTGGTCGCGGCCGTCCGCGATGGCGATGGACGCCTACCGCGAGGGTGAGGAGTACGTGGTGGCCTTCGACCTGCCGGGCGTCAGTCCGGAGGCGATCGACATCGACGTCGAGCGGAACATGCTGACCGTCAAGGCCGAGCGCCGACCCGTGGCGAAGGGCGACGACGTGCAGATGGAACTCTCCGAGCGGCCCCTGGGCGTCTTCTCCCGCCAGATCGTACTGGCCGACACCCTCGACACCGAGCACATCACGGCCGACTACGACGCCGGGGTGCTCACCCTGCGCATCCCGATCGCCG
Organism: Streptomyces sp. NPDC020192; assembly: GCF_044388685.1. Lineage (NCBI taxonomy): Bacteria > Bacillati > Actinomycetota > Actinomycetes > Kitasatosporales > Streptomycetaceae > Streptomyces > Streptomyces sp. NPDC020192. The sequence continues at coordinate 26,782 of NZ_JBIRXG010000057.1, forward strand.
AGCGTGCCAAGCCCCGCAAGATCTCCATCGGCGTCGGATCCGGCCGCAAGGAGATCTCCGGCTGATCGCAGGTGACAGGGACCGATCAGCAGCGGAGGGCGGGCATCTCCCCCTCACCCACCCTCCGCACCCACCGGAGCACCGAAGCCGAAGAAGGGCGGCGGCCGACGTGACCCTGCGAATCGCAGCGTTCCTCGACCAGGTCAAGGAACGCGGCGAGTACGAACGTGAGCAGGAAGCAGAACGCGCGGCCCGCGTGGTCCTCGCCCTGCTCGGCGCACACCTGGTCGGCGAGGTACGCGCCCAGCTGGCGGCGCGCCTGCCGGAGGGCTTCGCCCTGATCCTGCTCAATCCGCTGCAAAGCGCCGAACCGCTGCCGCCGGAGCGGTTCGTGCGGGCGACGGCGGCCTGGATCGACGGAGCCACCGAGCAGACCGCAGCCTGGGACGTCAGCGCCGTCCTCAGTACGGTCGCCGACGCTGCCGGTGACGACCTCCTCAAGCAAATCCTGCTTCAGCTCCCCGCAGGCTACGACCTGCTCTTCGGCCGCCCTCAGCCCACCTGACCACCTCACTCCCGGTGTCCGCACATCCGTGCGGGCACCGGCATCCCAGCGAGAGAAAGGCAACTACCGCAGTGATGTCCGACCGGCGTGCGCCTTGTGAGCACCTGCCCGTGATGACGTTCGAGCAGATGCTGGACAAGGTCCGCTACGAAGGCGCCTACCCCACCCGGGAACAGGCCGAGGAAGCCGTGCGTCTCGTCGTTTCGGGACTCGGACGCCAGCTGACCGGCGAGGAACGCGTCGAACTGGCCGCCCACCTGCCCTGGGAGGCCGCACGCATCCTCACCGAACAGATCCCCGACACCCAGCCGCTGACCGGCTGGGCCTTCGTCAAGGACCTCGCTACCCGCAGCGGCGCCAGCCTGGCCACCACCCGCTGGGACACCGGCTCGGTCCTCGCCGCGGTCTCCGCCTCGGCCTGCCCCGAACTGCTCACCCGCATCCTGCGCCAACTCCCCACCGGCTACGCGCTGTTGTTCGGCCGCGCCGAACTCACCCAGGCGGCCTGAACGCGCGCCTCGAAGCCTTGATGCCGGTCGGCTTCCCTCGCCGGCGGTCGGTGTTGTCCGCCTGCCGACCGGCGTTGTGATCAGGCCGTGGTCTCCGGCTGTGACTCGCCGCTCTGAGCGCGCAGTTGCTCGTTGATGCGCCGGGCTTCTTCGAGCTGGTCTTCAAGGATGACGATGCGGCAGGCGGCCTCGATGGGAGTGCCCTGGTCGACGAGTTCGCGGGCACGAGCGGCGATGCGCAACTGGTAGCGGGAATAGCGGCGGTGCCCGCCTTCGGAGCGCAGCGGGGTTATCAGGCGGTGTTCGCCCAGGGTGCGGAGGAAGGCGGGGGTGGTGCCGAGCATCTCGGCGGCCCGGCCCATCGTGTAGGCGGGGTAGTCGTCGTCATCGAGATTGTCGACGGGACGGGAACTGGCAGGGGGCATAGACCTCTTCTTCCAGGGGACGCGTCGGGGGGCCCCGGGGCCCGGTCAGGGGCCCCCGCCCCCCGCAGTAAAAACCAACA